>JAFEFZ010000255.1 GCA_018240325.1 Pseudomonadota bacterium | reverse complement strand
GGAGCCGCTCGCGACGGCGGCTGTGGCACAAGGGCGAGGAATCGGGCCACTTCCAGCAGGTGCACGAGCTGCGGCTGGACTGCGACGGCGACGTGCTGCTGCTGAGCGTGACCCAGCTCGGGCACGAGCCCGCGGCGCCGTCGATCGCCTGCCACACCGGCCGCCACAGCTGCTTCTTCCGCCGCTTCGAAGGCGGCGCCTGGCGCACGGTGGAGCCGGTGCTGGCGGACCCGGCGCTGATCTACAAGGGAACGCAGCCGTGAGCGGCAACGACACGCTCGCGCGCCTGGCGCAGGTGATCGAGGCGCGCCGCGGCGGCGACCCCGACCGGAGTTACGTCGCCCGCTTGTTTTCCAAGGGCCCCGACGCCATCTTGAAGAAGGTCGGCGAAGAGGCGACCGAAGTCGTGATGGCCGCGAAGGACGGCGACGCGGCCAAGGTGGTGAACGAAGTGGCCGATCTGTGGTTCCACACCTTGCTGGTGCTCGCGCAGCACGGGCGCACGCCGGCCGACGTGCTGGCCGAGTTGCGCCGGCGCGAAGGGCAGTCGGGGCTGGAAGAATTCGCGGCGCGCCGGATGCGCCGCAGGGAGGGCGAGGGCACATGAACGCAATCGTGGTGAGGGATCCGCGCGAGCAGTCGCTGCGCAACATCGGGCACATCAGCTACCTGCTGCACCTGATCGTCGCGATCGGCGCGGTCACGCCGGGCGCGCAGGCGAGCGTCGCGCTGCTGATCGCGGCCTTCGTGATCGACCTGGCCAAGCGGCCCGACGCTGCCGGAACCTGGCAGCAGAGTCATTTCACCTGGCGCATCCGCAGCGTGCTGTGGGCGGCGGGGCTGTACCTGGTGACCGCGCCGCTGTGGCTGGCGTTGATCGTGCCCGGCTGGATCGCCTGGTGCGTGATCTCGATCTGGTTCCTCTACCGCATCGTGCGCGGCTGGATGAGCCTCAACGACGGCCGGCCGATGCCGGCGTGAGGAAGCTTGGCGATGAGCGCTGACCCGGACTGCATCTTCTGCAAGATCGCCGCCGGCCGGATCCCGGCGAAGAAGGCGTACGAGGACGAGGAGTTGCTGGTGTTCCACGACATCCACCCGTGGGCGCCGGTGCACGTGCTGGTGATCCCGAAGCAGCACATCGAATCGCTCGACGCCGTCGGGCCCGAGCACCATGCGCTGCTCGGCCGGATGATGGCGCTGGCACCGAGGCTGATGCGCGAGCTGGGCGTGGTCAACGGCTATCGCACCGTGGTCAACGTCGGGCGCGACGGCGGCCAGGAAGTGCCGCATCTGCACCTGCACGTGATGGGCGGGCCGCGGCCCTGGGCGCGGGGCTGAAGGGCGGCGCCTAGAATCGGCGATTGCCTCGCGCGGGAGAAATGTCATGGGTTCGTTCAGCATCTGGCACTGGCTGATCGTGCTGCTGGTCGTCGTGCTGATCTTCGGCACCAAGAAGCTGAAGAACATCGGCACCGACCTGGGCGGCGCCGTCAAGGGCTTCAAGGAAGGCATGAAGAGCGGCAGCGAAGGCACCGACGAGGCGCCGGCTTCGCCGCCGCCGCAGGTGGGCGCGGCCAACAAGTCTGCCAAGAACGACACGGTGGACGTCGAGGCGCGCACCAAGTCCTGACCGGCCACGGCCGCAGCAGCGCCCGGCGCCAGGCGGCGGCCGCGCAGACCGCATGATCGATTTCGGATTCGACAAGATCGCGCTGATCGGGGCGGTGGCCCTGATCGTCATCGGCCCCGAGAAGCTGCCGCGCGTGGCGCGCACGGTCGGCCACCTGCTGGGCAAGGCGCAGCGCTACGTGGCCGACGTCAAGGCGGAGGTCAATCGCTCGATCGAGCTCGACGAGCTGAAGAAGATGAAGTCGCAGATCGAGGAGGCGGCGCGCGACGTGGGCGACCAGGTCCGGCAGGCCGGCACCGATCTGCAGCACGAATGGGACAGCGCGGCCGCCACCTTCGAATCGGACGGCTCGCCGGTGGCGCCGCCGCCGGCCGCGCCGCCGCAGTACCGTCACCCGAAGAAGAACTGGCGCCTGAAGCGCGGCGCGACGCCGCAGTGGTACAAGCGGCGCCACGGCGTGCGCACGCACGCGCAGTCGGGCGCGGCGCGGGTGGCGCGCTACCGCCCGCCGGGCCTGCGCTGAAGGCGGCCCGGCGCACCGATGGCCGCCCCGCCGGACCCCGAAGACGAACTCGCCGGCACCGAGGCGCCGTTCGTCTCGCACCTGGTCGAGCTGCGCGACCGCCTGCTGCGCGCGCTGATCGGGGTCGGCATCGCCTTCGGCGTGCTGATGTTGTGGCCGGGCCCGGGTGCCTTGTACGACTGGCTGGCGGCGCCGCTGGTGGCCAACCTGCCGCAGGGCGCCACGCTGATCGCGACCAACGTGATCTCGCCCTTCCTGGTGCCGCTGAAGATCACGCTGCTGGCGGCCTTCCTGCTCGCGCTGCCGGTGGTGCTGTACCAGGTCTGGGCCTTCGTCGCGCCGGGCCTGTATCGCCACGAGAAGCGCATGGTGCTGCCGCTGGTGGTGTCGAGCACGGTGCTGTTCTTCCTGGGCGTGGCCTTCAGCTACTTCTTCGTGTTCGGCAAGGTGTTCCGCTTCATCCAGAGCTTCGCGCCGAAGAGCATCACCGCCGCGCCCGACATCGAGGCCTACCTGAGCTTCGTGATGACGATGTTCATCGCCTTCGGTGCGGCCTTCGAGGTGCCGGTGGCGGTGGTGCTGCTGGCGCGGCTGGGCGTGGTCAGCATCGAGCAGCTGAAGGCGTGGCGCGGCTACTTCGTGGTCGGTGCCTTCATCGTCGCGGCGATCATCACGCCGCCCGACGTCGTGTCGCAGCTGGCGCTGGCGATCCCGATGTGCCTGCTGTACGAGTTCGGCATCTGGAGCGCGAAGCTGTTCATCAAGCACACCCAGACGCCCGACGCCGATGCCGGCGCCGGCGTCGACACCAAACCCGACCGCCCCGCCTGAGGTGCGCGGCGCCGCGCTGCGCTCAGTCGCCTTCGCGCCGCCGCGGCGGCGGCCGCTGGGCGACGGTGAGCGTCAGTTGCAGCGCCTGCGCGCCGCGCTGCACCGCGATCTGCGTGCGGCTGTGCGGCTTCAGCGCCGCCACCGCGGCCAGCAGCTGCGCGGTGCTGGCGACTTCGTGCCCGCCGATGCGGGTGAGCACGTCGCCCGGCTGGATGCCGGCCCGGGCGGCCGGCCCGTCCTGCAGCACGCCGGCGATCAGCACGCCGCTGGCCGACGGCAGGCGCAGCTCGGCGGCGATCTCGGGCGTCAGGTCGCGCGGCTCCACGCCGATCCAGCCGCGCGTGACGTGGCCGTCGCGCACCAGCGCCTCCATCACCGCGCGCGCGGCGTCCGCCGGGATCGCGAAGCCGATGCCCAAGCTGCCGCCGCTGCGGCTGTAGATCGCGGTGTTGATGCCCACGAGCCGGCCCTCGGCATCGACGAGCGCGCCGCCCGAGTTGCCCGGGTTGATCGCGGCGTCGGTCTGGATGTAGTTCTCGAAGGTCGACAGCCCGAGCCGGTTGCGGCCGAGCGCGCTGACGATCCCCGAGGTCACCGTCTGGCCGACGTTGAAAGGATTGCCGATCGCCAGCACCACGTCGCCGACCTGCAACGCACGCAAGTCGCCGAGCTCGACCACCGGCAGCCGTTCGAGCCGCACCTGCAGCAGCGCCAGATCGGTTTCGGCGTCGGTGCCGACCAGGCGCGCGCGCGCCTGGCGGCCGTCGGCGAGCTGCACCTCGATCTCGTCGGCGCCGTCGATCACGTGGAAGTTGGTCAGCAGATAGCCGTCGGGCGACACGATCACGCCCGACCCCAGGCCGACCTGCGGCTGGCGGCTGCGGCCGCCGAAGAAGTAGCGCTGCCACGGGTCGTCGCTGCCGCCGCGCGCCCGTGCCGCCTTGCTGGCGACGACGCTGACCACTGCCGGCGCGGCCCGCTGCGCTGCGTGCGCATAGCTGCCGGGCGCCGCCGCGGCGGGTGCTGCCGGCGCGGCGGCCGCCGCTGCGGCAGGTGCCGCCGGCGCCGCCGGCAGCACGGCGGGCGGGACGGGCGCCTGCCGGGGCCTCATTGCGGCGACGACGAACCAGACCGCCAGTGCGACCGTCGTCGCCTGGGCGAACAGCAGCCACAGTCTGCGCAGCATCAGGGGTGTCGTTGCGTTGCGCGTGCCGGGCACGGACCACGCGGGCGGCCCCGATTATCGGCCGGCAGCACGGATCGCGAGGCCGCGCCGGTGCCGGGGCGGCCGGACGGCAAGACCGCCCGGCGCCAACGCGGCAAGGCGTCAAAATGGGCGATGCCCGCCGCACCGCTGCTGCTGACGATGGGCGATGCCGCTGGCATCGGCCCGGAGATCATCGTGCGTGCCCACCTCGAGGGGGCGGCCGCCGGCTGCGTGGTCGTCGGCGACGTGGGCGTGATGCGGCGCGCGGCGGCGCTGCTCGGCGCGGGCCTGCCGGTGGCCGAGCTGGAGACGCCGGCGGCGATTGCGCAACTGCCGCCCGGCTGCCTGGCGGTGTGGGTGCCGCCGGGGCTGCCCGGCGGGCTCGATGCGCTGCCCTGGGGCCGGATCGATGCACGCTGCGGCGCGGCGGCCGCCGCCTGCATCGAAGCCGCGGTGCGCCGGCTGCAGCGCGGCGAAGGCAGCGCGCTGGTGACCGCGCCGCTGCACAAGGAGGCGCTGGCCGCGGCCGGCATCGGCTGGCCCGGCCATACCGAGATGCTGCAGGCGCTGGCCGCGGCGCCTGACGGCGCGCCGCCGCCGGTGCGCATGATGCTGGCCAACGACGAGCTGCGCGTGGTGCTGGTGACGATCCACGTCGCGCTGCGGCGCGCGATCGAGCAGGTCACGACCGCCGCGGTGCTCGAGACGCTGCACATCGCGCACGCGGCGGCGCGGCGCTGGGGGCTGGCGCGGCCGCGCATCGCGGTGGCCGGGCTGAACCCGCATGCCGGCGAAGGCGGGCTGTTCGGCGACGAAGAGCGGCTGCAGATCGCGCCGGCCGTCGCCGCGGCGCGCGCCGCGGGCATCGACGCGCAGGGCCCGTTCGCGCCCGACACGGTGTTCATGCGCGCGCGCAACGCGCCCGGCCACCCGGGCGAATTCGACCTGGTGGTGGCGATGACGCACGACCACGGGCTGATTCCGGTCAAGTACCTGGGCGTCGAGCAGGGCGTCAACGTGACGCTGGGCCTGCCCTTCGTGCGCACCAGCCCCGACCACGGCACCGCCTTCGACATCGCCGGCCGCGGCTGCGCCGATGCGTCCAGCCTGCGCGCGGCGATCGCCTGGGCGCGGCGGCTGTGCAGCGGCTGAGCAGCGGCTGAGCCTCTCAGGCGCGCGCGCCGCTGCCGCCGAGCGCGGCGAGCTGGCGGCGCACGCGTGCGGTCGCGCGCTCGATCAGGTAGCCGTTCTCGAAGGCGCGCAGCCGGCCCGCCTCGCACAGCCGCACCAGCATGCGGTGGGTCAGCGAGATCGTCTGCTGGTGGCGGCTGCCGCGGTTGAACACGAAGAAGCTGCGCCCCGGGCTGACGTGCGCGAGCCTGACCTTGTGCCACTGGCCGTCGAGGTGCATGCGGTAGGCGAAGCCGATCTGCACGTGGTCGGCCAGCGACCGGCCGCTGGCCGGCTCGGGCGCCTCGGCCTTGGGCAGGCCGAGGCCGGCCAGGTCGAGGTCGACCTCGCGCACCTCGGGTTCGCCCAGGTCGATGTCGACCTTGCCGTCCCAGTCGACGGCGGCCTCGTCGACCAGGCCGATGCGCTGCCTTTCCTCGGCCGAGAATGCCGGCGCCGCGATGTCGTCGCGCACCGCGGGCGCATCGGGGGGCGGCGGCGGCAATTCGTGGACCGCGGGCTTGGCCTCGCCGATCGCCGCGTCAACCTGGCGCACCAGCAGGTTGTAGTCGAGGGTGCGCAACGCCTGGCCCTTCAGCGATTCGGCGTGCGCCGGCAGCAGCCGGCCGAAGAACGCCTTGCGCGCGGCGTCGTCCCAGCCGATCAGGTCCATGCCCTCGTTGAGCTCCTTCATCAGCACGGGCAAGGTCATCAGGAAGGCCTTGCGCTGCTCCGGCGAGCCCTTGGGCTGCACGCTCATCACCAGTTCGCGCGCGGCGTGGCGCAGCCGCTGGGCACGCGCGCTGTCGGGCCCGTCGAGCCGGTCGGCGCGCATCATCGCCTGGCTCCAGACCTGGGCGACGAAGTCGCGCACGAAGTCCGGCACCGGGACCGGCTTGAGCAGCGCCAGCAGCTGCTGCGCGTAGCGCTGCTGCAGCCGCAGGTCGGTCTCGCGCTCCTCGAGCATCGCGGCCGCGCCGTCCTGGGCCTGCAGTTCGGTGCGTGCCTGCTCGACGATGAAGGCCTCGAGCCTGCCGAGCTTGTGCTCGTAGACCTCGATCTGGTCGAAGTCGCCCTCGACGATCTCCTGCACCAGCTCGCGCACCAGCGCGACGAAGCGCCGGCCGGCTCCGGAGTCCAGGTTCTCGAAGGCGCTGCCGAGCGACGCGATCCGGTTGACCAGCCGGCGCACCGGGTGCTTGCGCGACGAGAAGAAGCTCGGGTCGCCGAGCGCGGCGCGCAGCACCGGCAGCTGCAGCCGCGCGATCTGGCGCGCCATCTGCGGCGGCACCTTCGGATCCGACAGGATCTGGTCGAACAGGCTGCCGATCACGTCGATCACCATGTGATCGAGCGCGCCGGTCGAAGCCTGGCGCAGTGCGTCGCGATGGGTGCGGATCAGGTTCGGTGCAACCGGCTGGCCGGCCTGCGGCCCCGGGCTGGCGTCGTCGTCGAAGGCGCCGGCCTGCGAGGCGCCCGCAGCCGACAGCTCCGGGCCGAGGTCGGTGAACGCGAGCTGGCGGATCAAGGTCATCAGCCCGGCGTCGACCTGGCCGAAGGGCGTGCCGCCCGCGCGGGCGCCCGCGCCCTGCCAGGCGTCCGTGCGGCCGCGGGCCGGGCCGGGCCCGCCGAGGCGCCCGTGGCCGCTGCCGGCCCAGCCGGCCGCGCTGCCCGCCGGCGGGCCGGCCTGGGCCGCGCCGGGCAGGCCCCCGGGCCCCGAGGCCGGCGGGGCATCCAGGGCACCCGGGCGGCTGCTGCCCGCCGTGCCCGAGCGGGTCAGGGCGCCGCGCTCCGAGATGCGGAAGCTCGGCGCCGCCGGCCGGATGCCCGCCGCGCGCAACTCGCCGACGATGCGCGCGTAGGTCTGCGGCATCGCCGCAGCGAGCGAGCGCGCCAGCTCGGCAGCCAGCGCCTTGCGCTGTTCGGGGCGGTCGGTGACTTCGTCGACGCCGCGCAGCACCGCATTGCCGATCACTTCGGTCCGCAGCGGGTTGCGCGGCACGTCGCTGCCCAGCGGCTGCAGCAGCGCGCCGACCAGCGCGTCGAATTCGCGCTGCTCGGCTTCGCAGTCCTGTGCGAGCTGCGCGCCGAACCGGTCGGCCGAGACCTGCTGTTCGACTTCGTGGTTGTCCACCAGGCTCAGGTCGTCCCAGCTGGACGCGGCGTTCGGCCCGCCGCGCGGCTGCAGCTCGCGCCGCAGCCGCTGGTCCAGGTCCTCGTCGAAGATGTCGCAGAACAGCGCGAGCTTGCGGTTCAGCTCGAACTGGGCCCCGAGCAGCGCGTCGCGCTGGAACACGTTGGCCGAAGCCAGCGCCGACACGCCCAGGCTGGCGACGGTGCGTTCCGCCGCTTCGCGCGCGGCCGTCTTCAGCCGCTGCACGGCGTTGCGCAGCGCTGCGGGAAGAGTCTGGACGGGTGCGGGATTCATGAGGCGGACCGGGATGCGGCTCTCATCGGCCGCGCCGCAGCCGAATGGAGCCCGCCGGTCCGCCGCCGGCGGCTATTTCTTCAATGCGTCACGAATCTCGCGCAGCAGCAACACATCCTCGGGCGCGGGCGGCGGCTCGGCTGGGGGCTGCGCCGCCGCCGTATCGGCGCGGCGCAGCCGGTTGATCTGCTTGACCATCACGAAGATCACGAAGGCCAGGATCACGAAGTTCAGCGCCACGGTGATGAAGCTGCCGTAGGCGAGCACGGCGCCGCCCTGGCGGGCTTCGGCCAGAGTCGCCGCCTTCTGGCCGGCCAGCGGGATGAAGTGGTTGCTGAAGTCCAGCCCGCCGAGGATCCGGCCGATCACCGGCATGATCACGTCGCCGACCAGCGAATCGACGATCTTGCCGAATGCGCCGCCGATGATCACGCCGACCGCCAGGTCGACGACGTTGCCCTTGAGGGCAAACTCCTTGAATTCCGACGCGAAGCTCATGTGTGGGATCCCTTGATCACGAAAATGGGGTTGCCGAATCGCAACGCCAGTATCGCGCACCGTGCGCACCGGCCCGCGCGGCTTGGAGCGGCGGCGGGCTCGGCTAGAATCGACCGCTGAAATTGCACGTTCCGATGGCCGGCGGGCTGCCAGCAGCCTGCGGGCCGCGGGTCCGGGCGGCCCCGGCCGAACCGGAGCCGGTCGCGCGATGAGCCCTGCCGTTTGCCCGAGGAAAGCATGAGTGACGCCAGCATCGACCAGGAACGCCGTACCTGGATCGCCATTACGTGTGGAGCGGGGGCCGTCGGCGGCGCAGCCCTCGCGGTGCCCTTCGTGGCCAGCTTCGCCCCGTCGGAGCGCGCCAGGGCGGCGGGTGCCCCGGTGCAGGTCGACATCAGCGGCCTGAAACCCGGCGAGAAGATGACCGTCGAGTGGCGCGGCAAGCCGGTGTGGGTGGTGCGGCGCACCGAGGCCGAGCTGGCGACGCTGCCCAAGCTCGACTCGCAGCTGGCCGATCCCTTCTCCAAGCGCAACCCGTCGGAGCTGACGCCCGAGTACGCGCGCAACGAGTGGCGGTCGATCAAGCCGGAGTACCTGGTCTGCGTGGGCATCTGCTCGCACCTGGGCTGCTCGCCGGTGGACCGCTTCACGCCGGGCCCGCAGCCGTCGCTGCCCGACGACTGGCCGGGCGGCTTCCTGTGCCCGTGCCACGGCTCGACCTTCGACATGGCCGGGCGGGTGTTCAAGAACAAGCCCGCGCCCGACAACCTCGAGGTGCCGCCGTACATGTACTTGTCGGACACCGTGGTGCTGATCGGCGAAGACAAGAAGGCCTGAGTCCGGCGCGACTCGTCATCCAGGAACAATGAGCCATGGCTGAACTCAAGGAGGCGCCCGAGGGCGCATCGGCACTGACGCGCTCGACCGTCTGGCTCGAGAACCGGTTCCCGACGCTGTTCGAAGAGTACAAGAAGCACATGTCGGAGTACTACGCTCCGAAGAACTTCAACGCCTGGTACTTCTTCGGCTCGCTGGCGATCCTGGTGCTGGCGATCCAGATCATCACCGGCATCTTCCTGACGATGCACTACAAGCCCGACGCGAACCTGGCGTTCGCATCGGTCGAGTACATCATGCGCGACGTGCCCTACGGCTGGCTGATCCGCTACATGCACTCCACCGGGGCGAGCGCGTTCTTCATCGTCGTCTACCTGCACATGTGGCGCGGTCTGATCTACGGCAGCTACCGCGCGCCGCGCGAACTGGTCTGGATCTTCGGCTGCGCGATCTTCCTGGCGCTGATGGGCGAAGCCTTCATGGGCTACCTGCTGCCCTGGGGCCAGATGTCGTTCTGGGGCGCGCAGGTGATCATCAACCTGTTCTCGGCGATCCCCTTCATCGGGCCGGACCTGTCGATCCTGATCCGCGGCGACTACGTGGTCGGCGACGCGACGCTGAACCGCTTCTTCGCGTTCCACGTGATCGCGGTGCCGCTGGTGCTGATCGGGCTGGTGGTCGCGCACCTGCTGGCGCTGCACGACGTCGGCTCCAACAACCCCGACGGCGTCGAAATCAAGGCCAAGAAGGATCCGGCCACCGGCATCCCGCTCGACGGCATCCCGTTCCACCCGTACTACACGGTGCACGACATCGTCGGTGTGGCCGTGTTCCTGATCCTGTTCTTCGCCGTCGTGTTCTTCGCGCCGGAGATGGGCGGCTACTTCCTCGAATACAACAACTTCATCCCGGCCGATCCGCTGCAGACGCCGGCGCACATCGCACCGGTGTGGTACTTCACGCCGTACTACTCGATGCTGCGGGCCGTCACCGACGACATGGTCACGGTGCTGGTGGCGATCGTCGCGATCGGCGGCGTGGTCGGTACGCTGTTCGGCGGCTTCAAGGGCATCTGGAAATGGGCGCCGCTCGTGGCGGCGCTGGTCGCGGCGGCGCTGCTGAAGGTCTTCGACGCCAAGTTCTGGGGCGTGGTGGTGATGGGCCTGGCGGTGATGATCCTGTTCCCGCTGCCCTGGCTCGACCGCAGCCCCGTCAAGTCGATCCGCTACCGGCCGGGCTGGAACAAGTGGCTGTACGGCTTGTTCATCGTCAATTTCCTGGTGCTGGGCTACCTGGGCATCAACCCGCCGTCGCCGGTGGGCACGCTGGTGTCGCAGATCGGCACGCTGTTCTACTTCGGCTTCTTCCTGTTGATGCCGTGGTGGAGCCGGATCGGCAGCTTCAAGCCGGTGCCCGACCGCGTGACTTTCCGCCCCCACTGAACGCAGGCGACGGAGACCCCTCATGACGAAGAAGATCCTGCTCGCGCTGCTGCTGGCCGTCGGTGCCGCCACCTCGTCGTTCGCCTCCGGTGGGGAACTGGTGCTCGACCGCTTCCCGGCCGACCGTGCGAAGAGCCTGCCCGCGCTGCAGAACGGCGCCAAGCTGTTCGTCAACTACTGCCTGAACTGCCATGCGGCCGGCTACATGCGCTTCAACCGCATGCGCGACATCGGCCTGAGCGACGACCAGATCCGCGACAACCTGATTTTCGGGAACAAGAAGGTCGGCGACCTGATGACGGTGACGATGAACCCGGTGCAGGCCAAGGCCTGGTTCGGCGTGGTGCCGCCCGACCTGACCGTGGTCGCCCGCTCGCGCGCCAGCGGCGCCGGCAGCGGTGCCGACTACCTCTACACCTACATGCGCGGGTTCTACCGCGACGACTCGACCGGTACCGGCTGGAACAACACCGTGTTCCCGAGCGTGGCGATGCCGCACGCGATGTGGGAGCTGCAGGGCCAGCAGCGGGCCGTGTTCGCCGAGGAGAAGGATCCGCACGACCCGGCGAAGACGGTGCGCGTGTTCAAGGGGTTGGAGCTGCAGACTCCGGGCACGATGACGCCGGCGCAGTACAACGAGGCGACGGCCGATCTGGTCGCCTTCATGCAGTGGATGGCCGAGCCGAACCGCGCCACGCGCGTGCGCATCGGCGTGTTCGTGATGCTGTTCCTGGCCGTGTTCACGGTGATCGCCTGGCGCCTGAACAAGGCGTACTGGAAGGTCATCAAGTAGTCGTCTTCCCCACGGTGCGCGGCGCCCGCCGCGCCGCGCAGCCGGGCCCGTTCTTCGGCGCCCCGGCCCGCCGCTTCCCGACCCCCAGCACGGCGGCGGCCTGCGCCGCTGCCCAGGAGCCCCGCCGATGATGGTGCTGTATTCCGGAACCACCGACCCGTACTCGCACCGCTGCCGCTTCGTCCTGTTCGAGAAGGGCATGGACTTCGAGATCCGCGACGTCGACCTGTTCGCGAAGCCCGAGGACATCGCGGTGATGAACCCGTACAACGAGGTGCCGATCCTGGTCGAGCGCGACCTGATCCTGTACGAGTCGCACATCATCAACGAGTACATCGACGAGCGCTTCCCCCACCCGCAGCTGATGCCCGGCGACCCGGTGGCGCGCGCACGGGTGCGGCTGTTCCTGCACAACTTCGAGAAGGAGCTGTTCTCGCAGGTCAACCTGCTCGAGGGCCGCGGCGTGAAGGCCACCGAGCGCCAGATCGAGAAGGCGCGCGAGCAGATCCGCGACCGGCTGACGATGCTCGCGCCGATCTTCACGAAGAACAAGTACATGCTCGGCGACGACTTCAGCATGCTCGACGTGGCGATCGCACCGCTGCTGTGGCGGCTCGACTACTACGGCATCGACCTGTCGAAGAACGCGCTGCCGCTGCTGAAGTACGCCGAGCGCATCTTCTCGCGCCCCGCCTACATCGAAGCGCTGACGCCCTCCGAAAAGGTGATGCGCAAATAGGGCGTCGCCCGCTGCTGCCGGCCGCATCCGATGACCAAGCCCGCCGCCCCCGACGGACAGGGCAGTTCGACGCGCCCGTACCTGATCCGCGCGCTGCACGACTGGTGCACCGACAACGGCTTCACGCCGTACATCGCGGTGTACGTGGACGCGAGCGTGCAGGTGCCGCTCGCCTACGTGAAGAACCACGAGATCGTGCTCAACGTCGGCTTCGAGGCGACCACCGCGCTGAAGCTGGGCAACGAGTTCATCGAGTTCAAGGCGCGCTTCGGCGGGGTCGCGCGCGACATCGTCGTGCCGGTGGACCACGTAGTCGCGATCTACGCACGCGAGAACGGCCAGGGCATGGCCTTTCCGGTGCCGATGCCCGAGGCCGCGTCCGCCCCCGACGACGGCGACGAATCCGCCGCTGCGCCGGCGGGCCTGCGCCTGGCGAGTTCGGAGGCGCCGGCTGACGACCGGGGCGGCGAACCGCAGGAGCCGCCGGAGCCGGAAGATCCGCCGCCCGGGGCTGCAGGCGCGGCCGGTGCGCGGCCGGCGCTCAAGCGCGTCAAGTAGCGCCGCCTAGAATTCCCGCCTCAGAGCCGGCTTAGCTCAGTTGGTAGAGCACCCGCCTTGTAAGCGGAAGGTCGTCAGTTCGACTCTGACAGCCGGCACCATCGGCTACGGACTCTTCGGGCCCAGCGGCGGCTGCTGCACCCGCACCCGCAACGCTGTCGTGAGCATTCCCTGCGTGCGCAGCGCCTGCAGCAGCAGCGGCTGCAACTGGCGCAGCTTGGCCGCCGCGGCGCCGCTGGGCACGAGCAGCGTCCAGCCGTCGTCGTCCAGAGGGCCCGCGCGCACCTGCGCGCGCAGCGGCTGCGGCAGTTGATCGCGGATCGCCGCCAGCCGCGCGCGGGATTCTTCCAGCCGCTGCAGCAGCCGCGCCAGGGGCGCGCTGCTGCCGAGCGCGCCGTCCATGCGCAGCACGCCGCCGGGAGTCACGCCTCGGGTTTCGGCCATCGGCGCAGTCTAGCGCGGCGCCGTACCGGTGCCTGCCCGCGCCCCGGGCGGGCCGGGGGCGGATGCTAAACTCGCCGATCCTCGCGAATCGACGGGGCGCGGCAGCCCCCAGCCGGGCTGCGGCTGGCCTGCGGCGGCACTGCGCGTCGGCACACAAGCCGAAGCTGCCCTTCCCGGGCACACCTGACGAGCGCCGCCGCCCCACCGACCCGGACGACCCATGTTGCCCAAGCTCCTGACCCAGATCTTCGGCAGCCGAAACGATCGGCTGTTGAAGAGCTACCGCCGCACCGCGCAGCAGATCAATGCGCTCGAGCCCGCCTTCGAGGCGCTCGACGACGCGGCGCTGCGGGCCAAGACCGAGGAATTCCGCGAGCGGCTGGGCAAGGGCGAGACGCTCGACCAGTTGCTGCCCGAGGCCTTCGCCGCCGTGCGCGAGGCGAGCAAGCGGGTGCTGAAGATGCGCCCCTTCGACGTGCAGCTGATCGGCGGCATCGCGCTGCACCAGGGCAAGATCGCCGAGATGCGCACCGGCGAGGGCAAGACGCTGACGGCCACGCTGCCGGTGTACCTGAATGCGCTCGCCGGCAAGGGCGTGCACGTGGTCACCGTCAACGACTACCTGGCGCGCCGCGACGCCGAATGGATGGGCCGCGTCTACGGCTTCCTGGGCTTGAGCGTCGGCGTCAACGTGCCCGGCATGGAGCGCCACGAGAAGCAGGCCGCCTTCGCCGCCGACGTGACCTACGGCACCAACAACGAATTCGGCTTCGACTATCTGCGCGACAACATGGTCTACGAAGTCGCCGACCGGGTGGCGCGCGGGCTCGCGTACGCGATCGTCGACGAGGTCGACTCGATCCTGATCGACGAGGCGCGCACGCCGCTGATCATCAGCGGCCAGGCCGAGGACCACACCGAGCTGTACGTGCGCATCGATGCGGTGGTGCCGAAGTTGAAGAAGCAGATCGGCGAGGCCGATCCGCGCACCGGCGAGGGCGTGATCGAGCCCGGCGACTTCACCGTCGACGAGAAGACCCACCAGGTCTTCCTGACCGAGGCCGGCCACGAGAACGCCGAGACGATCCTGGCCGAGGCCGGGCTGCTGGCGCCGGGTGCGAGCCTGTACGACCCGGCCAACATCACGCTGATGCACCACGTGTACGCGGCGCTGCGCGCGCGCCACCTGTACCACCGCGACCAGCATTACGTGGTGCAGAACGGCGAGGTGGTGATCGTCGACGAGTTCACCGGCCGGCTGATGACCGGGCGGCGCTGGAGCGACGGCCTGCACCAGGCGGTCGAGGCCAAGGAGCGCGTGCGCATCCAGAACGAGAACCAGACGCTCGCGTCGGTGACCTTCCAGAACTACTTCCGGCTGTACGGCAAGCTCGCCGGCATGACCGGCACCGCCGACACCGAGGCCTACGAGTTCCAGGAGATCTACGGCCTCGAGACGGTGGTGATCCCGCCGAACAAGCCGACGATCCGCAAGGACGAGAACGACCTGATCTACAAGACGGCGAAGGAGAAGTACGACGCCGTCATCGCCGACATCCGCGAATGCCACCAGCGCGGCCAGCCGGTGCTGGTGGGCACCACCTCGATCGAGAACTCCGAGCTGATCTCGGATCTGCTGAGCAAGGCGGGGCTGGCGCACCAGGTGCTCAACGCCAAGCAGCACGCGAAGGAGGCGGCGATCGTCGCGCAGGCCGGCCGGCCGGGCATGATCACGATCGCCACCAACATGGCCGGCCGCGGCACCGACATCGTGCTCGGCGGCAACGTCGAGAAGCAGGTGCAGTTCATCGAGGTCGACGAGGAACTGCCGGCCGACGAGCAGGCGCGCCGCATCCGCCAGCTCGAGGGCGAATGGCAGGGCCTGCACGACAAGGTCAAGGCCGAGGGCGGCCTGCGCATCATCGCGACCGAGCGCCACGAGAGCCGGCGCATCGACAACCAGCTGCGCGGCCGCTCGGGCCGCCAGGGCGACCCGGGATCGTCGCGCTTCTACCTGAGCCTGGACGACCCGCTGATGCGCATCTTCGCCGGCGACCGGGTGCGCGCGATCATGGACCGGCTGAAGATGCCCGAGGGCGAGGCGATCGAGGCCGGCATCGTCACGCGCAGCATCGAGGGCGCGCAGCGCAAGGTCGAGGCGCGCAACTTCGACGTGCGCAAGCAGCTGCTCGAGTACGACGACGTCGCCAGCGACCAGCGCAAGGTCATCTACCAGCAGCGCAACGAGATCCTCGAGGCGCAGTCGCTGGACGCGCAGATCGCCAACCTGCGGCGCGCGGCCATGACCGAGGTGGTGCGCGGCTGCGTTCCCGCCGACAGCCTCGAGGAGCAGTGGGACCTGCCGGCGCTGGAGGCGGCGCTGAAGGACGAGTGGCAGCTCGAGCTGGACCTGCGCGGCCTGGTCGAGCGCAGCGAGTCGATCACCGACGACGACATCGTCGACAAGGTCGTGGCCGCGGCCGATGCGCAGTTCGACGGCAAGCTGCAGCTCGTCGGCCACGAGCAGTTCACGCCCTTCATGCGCATGGTGCTGCTGCAGTCGATCGACAACCATTGGCGCGAGCACCTGGCCGCGCTCGACTACCTGCGCCAGGGCATCCACCTGCGCGGCTATGCGCAGCAGAACCCGAAGCAGGAATACAAGCGCGAGGCCTTCGAACTGTTCGCACGGCTGCTCGACGTGGTCAAGATGGAAGTCACGCGGCTGCTGATGACGGTGCGCATCCAGACGCAGGAACAGGTGACCGAGGCCGCCGAGGCGATCGAGGCGCGCGCCGGCCAGGTCGTCAACGTGACCTACACCCACCCCAACGAGGACGGCAGCGTGTCGCAGGAAGCCGATGTCGCCACGGCGGTGGCGGCAGCGGTGGGGGCGGTGCCCAAGGTCGGCCGCAACGAACCCTGCCCCTGCGGCAGCGGCAAGAAGTACAAGAACTGCCATGGCAAGCTGAGCTGAAGCGGGAGCCCCCATGCCTGTGAACCTGACTGCGCCGGACCCGGCCGCGCTGCACCCGGTGGCCGGCGTCGAGATCGGCACCGCGATGGCCGGCATCCGCAAGGCCGGCCGCCGCGACCTGGCGGTGCTGCGGCTGGCCGAAGGCGCGAGCGTCGCCGGCGTGTTCACCGCCAACCGCTTCTGCGCGGCGCCGGTGCTGCTGTGCCGCGAGCACCTGGGCGCGGGCCAGGGCATCCGCGCGCTGCTGGTCAACACCGGCAACGCCAACGCCGGCACCGGCGAGGACGGCCTCGCGCGTGCGCGCGCGACCTGCGTGGCGCTGGCTGCGCGGCTGGGCATCGCGCCGTGGCAGGTGCTGCCCTTTTCCACCGGCGTGATCATGGAGACGCTGCCGCACGAGCGCATCGAGGCGGCGCTGCCGGCAGCGCTGGCCGACGCGCGCGCCGACGGCTGGGCGCTGGCCGCCGAAGCGATCATGACCACCGACACGGTGCCCAAGGCGGCGTCGCGGCGGCTCGCGATCGGCGGGCGCACCGTCACCGTCACCGGCGTCGCCAAGGGCGCCGGCATGATCCGGCCGAACATGGCGACGATGCTGGGCTTCGTCGCCACCGACGCGGCGATCGCGCCGGAACTGCTGCAGCCGCTGGTGCGCGAGTTGGCCGACGCGTCGTTCAACCGCATCACGATCGACGGCGACACCTCGACCAACGACTCCTTCGTGCTGATCGCCACCCACCAGGCGGGCAACGCGCCGGTCACGCAACTGGCCGGCGGCGAAGGCGCTGCGCTGCGCGCCGCGCTGACCGAAGTCGCGCAGCAACTGGCGCAGGCGATCGTGCGCGACGGCGAGGGCGCCACCAAGTTCATCACGGTGCAGGTCGACGGCGGCCGCGACGCCGCCGAATGCCGCCAGGTCGCCTACGCGATCGCGCACTCGCCGCTGGTCAAGACGGCCTTCTTCGCCAGCGACCCGAACCTCGGCCGCATCCTGGCGGCGGTCGGCTACGCCGGCATCGCCGATCTGGACCAAACGCTGATCGACCTGTTCCTCGACGACGTGCACGTGGCCACGCGCGGCGGCCGCCACCCGGCCTATGCCGAAGAGCAGGGCCAGCGCGTGATGAAGCAGCCCGAGATCACGGTGCGCGTCGATCTGCACCGCGGCGCGGCGAGCGCGTCGGTCTGGACCTGCGACCTGTCGTACGACTACGTGCGCATCAACGCCGACTACCGCAGCTGAGCGGTCGTCGCGGCCGTTGCTGTCGCCAATTCTCCGCGGCGGTCGGCCGCAGTGCAGCGGCTGCGGTCGTTGTCCAGACCTTCTCCGCGGCCCGCTGTTCGGCCGATGCGGTTGCGTCGGCTCAACCCCGGCCCGGTCGGACACGTGATGGCCGTGGGTCAGATGCCAAGGCGCGGGTCAGCCTTGCCGGATCTCCTGAAGCGGCCCAAGCCGCCCCTGCAGACGGGGCCGGGCCCGATTCGGCCTGCACGAGTTGGCGGGTTAGCATATTGGTGTCAAAGCATCAATGCGAGGCCCTGATGAGCCGCCTGACCATCACCCTGTCCGAGGCTCGCTACAAGGCGCTGAAGGAAGCCGCCGTGCAGCGCGACAAGACGATCGGGCAACTGATCGACGAAAGCCTGGACTTCTACGGCATCAAGTCGCGCGCCGACGCGCGTGATCTGGTGCGTCGCGCGCGTGCCCACGGCAAGCTCCCCGACGACCAGGCGCTTGCAGTGGCGCAGGAGCATGTGCAGGCGGTGCGGCGCAAGTCGTGAGCCGTCAGGCCGTCATCGTCGACACCAACGTGGTGGTTGCCGGGCTGCTGACCGGCAACGCCGCGTCCCCTGTCGCGCGCATCCTCGACGGCATGCTGGCAGCCGCCTTCCCGTTCGTCGTATCCGAAGTGCTGCTGGCCGAGTACCGGACGGTGCTGGTGCGCCCCGGCCTGCGCAAGCTGCATGGGCTGACGGTGACGGAGGTCGAGACGCTGCTGACCGACATCGCGCAGCACGCGATCGTTCCGGCGCCGGGCGCTGGATCGCCGGCGCCGGACGCTGGCGATCAACTTCTGTGGGACCTGCTCGCCGCCAAGCCGGACTTGTTGCTCGTCACCGGTGACAAGGCGCTTCAGCGCGACGCCGCGATGCGGTCGCGCGTGCTGTCGCCGCAAGCCTTTGCAGATGGCCCATGACCGGCCCACAGGGCCACGCCGAGCAGCGCGTCCACCCCGAAGCAGACCTTCGCGGAAGTCGATAGAGCGCGATGAGCACCGACACCCACCGCCAGATCGCCAACGACATCTGGAGCATCTGCGGTCTGCTGCGCGGGCCCTGCAAGCGCCACGAACACCGCAAGGTGATCCTGCCGCTGACGGTGTTGCGAAGCGCCCCGATGCAACGCGCAGCTGACCCGGACCGGCCATGAGCGACATCAAACTCTTCCGCCTGACTGCAGGCAAGGCCACCGAGATGCAGGGCGACGCCTCCGACCTGGAGAGGCCGCTGCAGACGCTGATCGAAGCCAACCTCGAGGCGCTGCTCGGCATCCGCTTCCTGGCCACCGAGTACTCCACGGGCAAGACGCACGCCGGCCGCATCGACTCGCTGGGCATGGACGAGAACAACTGCCCGGTGATCCTGGAATACAAGCGGTCGGTCGGCGAGAACGTCATCAACCAGGGCTTGTTCTATCTGGACTGGCTGATGGACCACCAGGCCGAGTTCAAGCTGCTGGTGATGGACCAACTGGGCAAGCCGGCGGCCGATGCCATCGACTGGGGCGCACCGCGGCTGGTGTGCATCGCGGCGGACTTCACCAAGTACGACGGCCATGCGGTGCAGCAGATCAATCGCAACATCGAGCTGATCCGCTACCGCCGCTTCGGCGAAGACCTGCTGTTGTTGGAGCTGGCCAACGCGACCAGCGCCAACGCCGGGCGCTCGCCGACCGCGAAGGCGGCCAAGACACCGAAAGCGCAGCGTACCGAAGCTGTCGTCGCCAAACCGGGCAAGGGCGATCGATCGTTCGCGGATTGGTTGCCGCTGCTGCCGCCGCATCTGGGCGAACTGCTCGCGTCGCTCGACGGGCACGTGCTGTCGCTGGGCGACGATGTGCAGCGCAAGGAGCTGAAGCTGTATGCCGCCTTCAAGCGGCTGAAGAACTTCGCCACGGTCGTGCCGCAGAAGAACCGCCTGCTGCTGTATCTGCACATCGACCCCGCCCAGGTGGTGCCGCTGCCGGCCAACGGCCGGGATGTCAGCGGGCAGGGGCATTGGGGCACCGGTGACCTGGAACTGGCCTTGGTCTCACAGACAGACCTGGACGCAGCGAAGCCGCTGATACACATGGCCTACGAAGGGCGAGGCGCGGCGCCGATCGCTGTTCGGTCTGCTCCTTGATGCCGCAGCCCGGGCGAACTCCGGCATTCGGCGGGCGCTCTTGTCGCGCGGACGGCGCTAGCCGGCGCCGCCGTCGGGCGAGACGCGTGCCCCCGGGCCAAGGCGGTCGACGGCGTCGGTCACGATGCCGTCCACGCCGAATGCGAGCAGTTCCTGCGCGCGCGCCGCGTCGTTGACGGTGTAGACCAGCGCGCGCAGGCCCGCCGCGTGCAGCGCCGCCGCCAGCGCCGCATCCATCAGCCGGTGGTCGGTGATCAGCGCCGCGCATTGCAGCTCGAGCGCCTGTGCCAGCGGATCGTCGGGCAGCCGGTCGAGCAGCAGCGCGCGCGGCAGCTGCGGCGCCGCTGCGCCCGCAGCGCGCAGCGCCTCCGGCTGGAATGAACTGAGCAGCGGCGGCGTAGCCCGGCCCTGCCACAGCTTCAGCACTTCGGCGGCGACCACGGCGCCCGTGTGCGCCTCGGTGCCCGGCGTCGGCTTGATCTCCAGGTCGAGCGCGAATCCGTTGGCCAGCAGCCATCGGGCCACGGCTTGCAGCGTGGGCAGCGGCTCGCCGGCGTAGCGCGGGCTGTGCCAGCTGCCGGCATCGCGTCGCGACAGCTCGGCCCAGCGGTGCTCGCCGGCGATTCCCTGGCCGTCGGTGGTGCGCTCCAGCGTGGCGTCGTGCAACAGGAAGGGCACGCCGTCGGCGCTGAGTTTGACGTCGCATTCGAAGGCGCGGTAGCCGTGCCGCGCACCCCGGCGGAACGCCGCGAGCGTGTTCTCCGGCGCCAGCCGGCCGGCGCCGCGGTGCGCGATCCACAGCGGGTACGGCCAGGGCGCCATGTTCAGCCCACGCGATGCCCAGTGGCCGGATCGAACCAGTGCAGCCGCTGCGCATCCGCGCCCAGCGGCACGCGCTCACCCGGCCGGGGCGCGGGCAGGGTGCCGTCGATGCGCACGATGAACAGATCGCCGCCGAGCCTGCAGTAGACCAGCCGCTCGGCGCCCAGCGATTCGACCACCTCGACCCGCAGCTCCCACGCGCCCGCACCCCATTGCGCGTGCTCGGGGCGCAGGCCGAGGATCAGCTCGCCCGCGCGCGGGGCCGGCGCCGGCAGCGGCAGCGCCTGTGTGCCGGCCACGAAGCTCGCCCCTTCGGCGCGGCCGCGCAGCAGGTTCATCGGCGGGCTGCCGATGAAGCCGGCGACGAAGGTGGTGGCGGGCTGCCGGTACACCTCGTCGGGCGTGCCGAACTGCTCCATGCGGCCGGCGTTCATCACGATCATGCGCTGCGCCAGCGTCATCGCCTCGACCTGGTCGTGGGTGACGAACAGCGAGGTGATGCCCAGTTCGCCGTGCAGCTTCTGGATCTCGAGCCGGGTCTGCGCGCGCAGCTTGGCGTCGAGGTTGGACAGCGGCTCGTCGAACAGGAACACCGCGGGCTGGCGCACGATCGCGCGGCCCATCGCCACGCGCTGGCGCTGGCCGCCCGACAGCTGCCGCGGCTTGCGCTCGAGCAGCGCCGACAGCTCGAGGATCTGCGCGGCCTTGGCCACGCGCGCGCGGATCTGCTCGGCCGGCACCTTGGCGATCTTCAGCCCGTAGGCCATGTTGTCGAACACGCTCATGTGCGGGTAGAGCGCGTAGTTCTGGAACACCATCGCGATGTCGCGTTCGCTCGGCTCGAGCCGGTTGACCACGCGGCCGCCGATCGCGATCTCGCCGGCCGTGATCTCTTCCAGCCCGGCCACCATGCGCAGCAGCGTGCTCTTGCCGCAGCCGCTGGGGCCGACGATCACGATGAACTCGCCGTCGCCGATCTCGGCGTCCACGCCGTGGATCACCTTGACCGCCGCGCGCGTGCCGGGGGCGTAGGTCTTCTCGACCTTGCGCAGGCTGATCGCCGCCATCTATTTCTCGCTGTCCACCAGGCCCTTGACGAACCAGCGCTGCATCAGGATCACCACCAGCGCCGGCGGGATCATCGCCAGCATCGCGGTGGCCATCACCGCGTTCCATTCGGTGGCGGCGCCGCCCGCAGCCGGGAACAGCGGCGGTTTTCCCCGATAGCGGCGTGACCGGCAAGCGGGGAATACCCGCCGCCGCCGCCAGGCCGGGCCGCGCAGCGCGGCGCCCGCCATGCTGCGCTGCGGTAGGATGAGCGCCCAAGCGCCCCACGGGCCGCCGCGAGCCTGCCCGAGGCGCCGCCGGGCCCATCGCCCCGATGAATGCACCGCTGCCGCTCGCACCCCTGGCAGCGCCGGATGCCGCTGCCGACGAAGGCGCGGCGCGGCGCCTGCGCGAGATCCCCTACAACTACACCTCGTTCTCCGACCGCGAGATCGTGATCCGCCTGCTGGGCGAGCGCGCCTGGCAGCTGCTGGACGCGCTGCGCAGCGAGCGCCGCACCGGCCGCTCGGCGCGCATGCTGTACGAGGTGCTGGGCGACATCTGGGTCGTGCAGCGCAACCCCTACCTCGAAGACGACCTGCTGCACAACCCGAAGCGGCGCGCGCTGCTGGTCGAGGCGCTGCAGCACCGGCTGCGCGAAGTCGGGCGCCGGCGCGAGCGGCCGCCGGGCGACGCCGACGCGGCCGCGCGCGACGCGCTGGTGGGCGAGCTGCTGGCGCTGGCCGACGCGGCGGTGCAGCGCTTTGCCGCGCAGTTCGGCGAGGTGTGGGATCTGCGCCAGCGCGCGCGCCGCGTGCTCGGGCGCCTGACCGCCAAGGACAACCTGAAGTTCGACGGCCTGTCGCGGGTGTCGCACGTGACCGACGCGACCGACTGGCGGGTCGAGTTCCCGTTCGTCGTGCTCACGCCCGACACCGAGGCCGAGATGGCCGGCCTGGTGCGCGGCTGCATCGAGCTGGGGTTGACGATCGTGCCGCGCGGCGGCGGCACCGGCTACACCGGCGGCGCGATCCCGCTGACCTGGCGCAGCGCGGTGATCAACACCGAGAAGCTCGAGGCGATGGGCGAAGTCGAGTTCGTGGCGCTGCCCGGCGTCGGGCAGCCGGTGCCGACGGTGTGGACCGAGGCCGGCGTCGTCACCCAGCGCGTGGCCGACGCCGCCGAGCGCGCCGGCCACGTGTTCGCGGTCGACCCGACCAGCGCCGAAGCCAGCTGCGTCGGCGGCAACATCGCGATGAACGCCGGCGGCAAAAAGGCGGTGCTGTGGGGCACGGCGCTGGACAACCTGGCGAGCTGGCGCATGGTCACGCCCGATGCCCGGTGGCTCGAGGTGCACCGGCTGGACCACAACCTCGGCAAGATCCACGACGTGCCGGCGGCGCGCTTCGAGCTGCGCTGGTTCGACGCGGGCGGCGCGAAGCTGGAGAAGACCGAGATCCTCGAGATCCCGGGCAGCACCTTCCGCCGCGAAGGCCTGGGCAAGGACGTGACCGACAAGTTCCTCGCCGGCCTGCCGGGGGTGCAGAAAGAGGGCTGCGACGGCCTGATCACCTCGGCGCGCTGGGTGGTGCACCGCATGCCGGCGCACACCCGCACCGTGTGCCTGGAGTTCTTCGGCGCGGCGCGCGACGCGGTGCCGTCGATCGTCGAGATCCGCGACTTCATGTTCGCCGAGAGCCGCCGCGGCGGCGCCGTGCTGGCCGGGCTCGAGCACCTGGACGACCGCTACCTGAAGGCGGTGGGCTACGCCACCAAGAGCAAGCGCGGCGGCCTGCCGAAGATGGCGCTGTTCGGCGACATCGTCGGCGACGACGCCGACGCGGTGGCGCGCGCGGCCAGCGAAGTGGTGCGCATCGCCAACAGCCGCTCGGGCGAGGGTTTCGTCGCCGTCGGCGCCGATGCGCGCCGCAAGTTCTGGCTCGACCGCAAGCGCACCGCGGCGATCAGCCGCCACACCAACGCCTTCAAGATCAACGAGGACGTGGTGATCCCGCTCGAGCGCATGGCGGCCTACACCGACGGCGTCGAGCACCTGAACATCGAGCTGAGCCTGCGCAACAAGCTCGAGCTGCTCGACCGGCTCGAAGCCTTCTTCAGCGCCGGCCGGCTGCCGCTGGGCAAGGCCGACGATGCCGCGGCGATCCCCAGCGCCGAGCTGCTCGAAGACCGCGTGCAGCAGGCACTGGCGCTGCTGCGCGAGGTGCGCGCGCTGTGGCAGGGCTGGCTCGCCGGGCTCGACGCGGTGCCGACGGACGGCGCGCGCACGCTGTTCGCGCGCATCCAGGACGCCAGCCTGCGCGCGTCGTGGAAGGCGCAGGTGCTCGAGCCGCTGCGCGTGCTGTTCGCCGGCGCCGCCTTCGCGCCGATCGTCGACGAGTGCCGGCGCATCCACGGCGAGGTGCTGCACGGCCGCGTGTGGGTGGCGCTGCACATGCACGCCGGCGACGGCAACGTGCACACCAACATCCCGGTCAACAGCGACGACTACGCGATGCTGCAGACCGCGCACGCGGCGGTCGACCGGATCATGGCGCTGGCGCGCAGCCTGGGCGGCGTGATCTCGGGCGAGCACGGCATCGGCATCACCAAGCTCGAGTACCTGAGCGACGACGAGCTGCGCGGGTTCAAGGACTACAAGGCGCGCATCGACCCCGAGGGCCGCTTCAACAAGGGCAAGCTGCTTCGGGCCCCCGCGGCATCGCAGGCGATGCCTGCCCCCCAAGGGGGCTCGCCGGCCTCGGGGCGGCCCGGCGCCCAGCGGCGCGGCACGGCCGACGACGTGCGCGCAGCCGACCTGCGCCACGCCTACACCCCCAGCTTCGGGCTGATGGGGCACGAATCGCTGATCATGCAGCGCAGCGACATCGGCGCGATCAGCGACAGCATCAAGGACTGCCTGCGTTGCGGCAAGTGCAAGCCGGTGTGCGCGACCCACGTGCCGCGCGCCAACCTGCTGTACAGCCCGCGCAACAAGATCCTCGCCACCAGCCTGCTGATCGAGGCCTTCCTGTACGAGCAGCAGACGCGCCGCGGCGTCAGCATCCGCCACTGGCAGGAATTCGAGGACGTGGCCGAGCACTGCACCGTGTGCCACAAGTGCCTTCAGCCCTGCCCGGTCAACATCGACTTCGGCGACGTGTCGATGAACATGCGCAACCTGCTGCGCAAGATGGGGCAGAAGAGCTTTCGCCCCGGCAGCGCGGCGGCGATGTGGATGCTCAACGCCACCAATCCGGGCACGATCAAGCTGGCGCGCGCGGCCATGGTCGGCGCCGGCTTCAAGGCGCAGCGCCTGGCCAGCGAGCTGCTGAAGCTGCCGGCGCGCCGCCAGACGGCCGCGCCGCCGGCGACGGTGGGCACCGCGCCGATCCGCGAGCAGCTGATCCACTTCGTCAACAAGAAGCTGCCCGGCGGCCTGCCCACCAAGACGGCGCGCGCGCTGCTCGACATCGAGGACAAGGCCTTCGTGCCGATCATCCGCGACCCGGCGCGCACCACCGCCGAGACCGAGGCGGTGTTCTACTTTCCCGGCTGCGGCTCGGAGCGGCTGTTCAGCCAGGTGGGGCTGGCCACGCAGGCGATGCTGTGGCACGCCGGCGTGCAGACGGTGCTGCCGCCCGGCTACCTGTGCTGCGGCTACCCGCAGCGCGGCGCCGGCCAGTTCGACCGCGCCGAGCAGATGATCACCGACAACCGCGTGCTGTTCCACCGCGTGGCCACCACGCTGAACTACCTGGACATCAAGACGGTGGTCGTGTCCTGCGGCACCTGCTACGACCAGCTGCAGGGCTACCGCTTCGAGGACATCTTCCCGGGCAGCCGGATGATCGACATCCACGAATACCTGCTGGAGAAGGGCATCCGGCTGGAAGGCGCCGGCACCTACCTGTACCACGACCCCTGCCACAGCCCGCTGAAGCAGCGCGCGCCGATGGAGACGGTCGGCGCGCTGCTCGGCCCGGGCGTGCGCGAGAACAAGCGCTGCTGCGGCGAGAGCGGCACGCTCGGCGTCAGCCGCCCCGACATCTCGACCCAGGTGCGCTTCCGCAAGACCGAGGAGCTGAAGCGCGACGTGCAGGCGCTGCGCGACGCCGGTGCGGTGGGCGCTCGCGACGACGTGAAGATCCTGACTTCCTGCCCGAGCTGCCTGCAGGGCCTGAGCCGCTACGGCGAAGACCTGGACCACGGCCTGCTGCAGGCCGACTACATCGTGATCGAGATGGCCCGGCACATCCTCGGCGAGGACTGGCTGCAGGCCTACGTCGCGCGGGCCAACGCCGGCGGCATCGAGCGGGTGCTGGTCTAGGGTCTACACTGGCTCCCGATCTGCCGCCTACCTCGAACCGAACCGATGGACAGCTCCCCGCCCGGCGGCCCGAAGCCGACCCACCTGACCGTGCACCAGAGCTCGCGCGTGCTCGAGATCGGCTTCGACGACGGCCGCGTCTGGCGCCTGCCCTTCGAGCTGATGCGCGTGTATTCGCCGTCGGCCGAGGTGATGGGCCACGGCCCGGGCCAGGAAGTGCTGCAGACCGGCAAGCGCCATGTGGTGATCGAGTCGATCGAGCCGGTGGGGCACTACGCGGTGCAGCCGCGCTTCAGCGACGGCCACGACAGCGGCATCTTCACCTGGGAGTACCTGTACCGGCTCGGGGCCGAGCAGGACGAGCTGTGGCGCCGTTACGAAAGCCGCCTGGCCGCGGCCGGAATGGACCGCGATGCGCCGTCCGCGAAGAAGGCCGGTACCCACGTCCACAAGGTCAAGCCCTGACCGGGGAGCGCGGCGATGGCCAAGACGCATTTCGGCTTCAGCACGGTCGACGCTGCCGACAAGGCGCGGCAGGTGCGCGGCGTGTTCGATTCGGTCGCGCCCAAGTACGACCTGATGAACGACCTGATGTCGCTGGGCCTGCACCGCGTGTGGAAGGCCTACGCGATCGGCGTCGCCGGCGTGCGCGCGGGCGACCGCGTGCTCGACCTGGCCGCCGGCACCGGCGACCTGACGCGCGCCTTCGCGCGCAAGGTCGGCGCCACCGGCCTGGTGGTGCACACCGACATCAACGAGGCGATGCTGCGCACCGGCCGCGACCGGCTGCTCGACGAGGGCCTGGTGCTGCCCACCATCGCCTGCGACGCCGAGCGGCTGCCCTTCGCCGACGGCGGCTTCGACCTGGTGAGCGTGGCCTTCGGCCTGCGCAACATGACCGACAAGGAGCGCGCGCTGGCCGAGATGTGCCGAGTGCTGCGCCCCGGCGGCCGGCTGCTGGTGCTGGAGTTCTCCAAGGTGGCCGAGCCGCTGGCCAAGCCCTACGACTGGTACTCGTTCAAGGTGCTGCCGCGCCTGGGGCAGCTGGTCGCCGGCGACGCCGCGAGCTACCGCTACCTGGCCGAGTCGATCCGCGTGCATCCGTCGCAGGCCGAGCTGAAGGCGATGATGCAGCGCGCCGGTTTCGGCCATGTCGATGTGCACAACCTCACGGCCGGCGTGGTCGCGCTGCACGTGGGCGTGAAGTGCTGAGCGCCGGCCTGCGCTGAGCTGCCGCCGCGCGGCCGGACGGCGCTTACACTGCGCGCCCTTCAAGCGCCCTTTCAGCGCCCGTTTGGTGCCCATTTGGTGCCCTTTCCACCCGTTGCGCGAGCGCGGCCGGCTTTGGCCCGAGCCTGTGGGCGGCGGCGCAGCATCCATCCCCGAAGGCCCGACGATCATGCCGATCACTCCCGAATCCCGCCTCGCGCGCGGCAGCGCGGCACTGGCGGTTGCGCTGGCGCTGACCGCGCTGCTCGCCGCCTGCGAGCCGAAGAAGGACCGGCCGGCGCAGCAGGCGGCCGCCAAGGTCAACCAGGGCGAGGTCACGGTGCAGGAGCTGGACTTCGTGCTGCAGCAGCAAAAGGGCCTGAAGCCCGAGCAGATGCAGGCGGCGTCGAAGCAGGTGCTGGAGCGGCTGATCGACCAGGAGCTGGCGGTGCAGAAGGCGGTGCAGCTGAAGCTCGACGCCGAGCCGAAGGTGCAGCAGCAGATCGACGCCGCGCGGCGCGAGATCATCGCCCGCGCCTATGCCGACAAGGCCGGCGAGGCCGCCGCCAAGCCGAGCGCCGACGACGTGGCGCAGTATTTCGACGCCCATCCGGCGCTGTTCAAGGAGCGGCGCATCTACAGCCTGCAGGAGATCGCGATCGAGGCCCGGCCCGAGCAGCTCGACGCGCTGCGCGCGCAGCTGCAGGCTTCGAAGAGCGTCGCCGATTTCGTCGAGCACCTGAAGGCCGGCGACTTCCGCTTCAGCGGCAACCAGGCGGTGCGCGCGGCCGAGCAGTTGCCGCTGGCCAGCCTGGGCGCGCTGGCGGCGATGAAGGACGGCCAGGCGGTGCTCAGCCCGACCGCGAACGGCGCGCTGGTCGTGGTGCTGGCCGGATCGCGGATGCAGCCGGTGACGCTGGAGCAGGCCACGCCGGCGATCGAGCAGTTCCTGCTGAACGAGCGCCGGCGCGAACTCGTCGCCAAGGACCTGAAGGGGCTGCGCGACGCGGCGAAGATCGAGTACCTCGGTGCGTTCGCCGGCGCAGCCGCGGCGCCCGCCAGTGCGGCGGCGTCGGGTTCCAAGTGACCGTCGGCCGGCCAGACGGGCGGCCGCGGGCCGGGGGGCGGCGCGTGGCGCGGTGCCTGCCGCGCATTTTCGACAGAAGGGTTCATTGACGTGAAGGTCTTGGTCACGGGTGCCGCCGGCTTCATCGGCATGCACGTCTCGCAACTGCTGCTCGCGCGCGGCGACCAGGTGGTCGGCATCGACAACCTGAACGACTACTACGACCCGCGGCTGAAGCAGGCGCGGCTCGAGCGGCTGCGCGGGCACGCCGGTTTCGCGTTCGAGAAGCTCGACGTCGCCGACCGGCCGGCGATGGAGCGGCTGTTCGCCGAGTCGGGCTTCGACCGCGTCGTCCACCTGGCCGCGCAGGCCGGCGTGCGCTATTCGCTGCAGAACCCGCATGCCTACATCGACAGCAACGTCGTGGGCTTCATGAACGTGCTCGAAGGCTGCCGCCACAACCGGGTGCAGCACCTGGCCTATGCGTCGAGCTCGAGCGTGTACGGCGGCAACACCGCGATGCCCTTTTCCGAGCACCACAACATCGACCATCCGGTCAGCCTGTACGCGGCGACCAAGAAGGCCAACGAGTTGATGGCCCATACCTACAGCCACCTGTACCGGCTGCCGACCACGGGCCTGCGCTTCTTCACGGTGTACGGGCCCTGGGGCCGCCCCGACATGGCGCTGTTCCTGTTCACGCGCGCGATGCTCGAGGGCCGGCCGATCCAGGTGTTCAACCACGGCCGGATGGTGCGCGACTTCACCTACATCGACGACATCGCCGCGGGCGTGGTGCACGTGCTCGACCGCGCGGCGAGCGCCGACGCGGGTTTCGATCCGGCCCGGCCCGACCCGGCGCGCAGCAACGCGCCGTACCGCGTGTTCAACATCGGCAACAACGAGCCGGTGGAGCTGATGGCCTTCATCGAGGCGATCGAGCACGCGCTCGGCCGCCAGGCGGACAAGGAGTTCCTGCCGCTGCAGGACGGCGACGTGCCGGCCACCTTCGCCGACGTGTCCGAACTCGCCGCGTGGACCGGCTTCAAGCCGGGCACGCCGGTGCGCGAAGGCGTCGCCCGCTTCGTCGCCTGGTATCGCGACTATCACGGCGTCTGAGGCGCCGCACTACCGTTACGACAAGAGCATCCGCATGACCACGATTGCAGTGATCGGCCTGGGCTACGTCGGCCTACCCCTGGCCGTCGAGTTCGGCAAGCAGTTCCGCACGCTCGGCTTCGACCTGTCGCATGAAAAGGTGGAGGCCTACCGGCGCCACGTCGACCCGACCGGCGAAGTCTCCACCGAAGACCTGAAGGCCGCGGCGCAGCTGCACTGCAGCACCGACCCGGGCGTGTTGCAGGAGGCCGACTTCCTGGTCGTGGCCGTGCCCACGCCCGTCGATGACGCGCACCAGCCCGACCTGACGCCGCTGGTGAAGTCCTCCGAGACGGTCGGGCGCCACCTGAAGCGCGGCGCGATCGTGGTCTACGAATCGACCGTGTATCCGGGCGCGACCGAGGAGGTGTGCATCCCGATCCTCGAGAAGGCTTCCGGGATGAAGTGGAAGCAGGACTTCTTCGTCGGCTACAGCCCCGAGCGCATCAACCCGGGCGACAAGGAGCGCACCGTCACCAAGATCACCAAGGTGGTGTCGGGCGACACGCCGGCGACGCTGGACAAGGTGGCCGAGGTCTACGGCCGGGTGATCGGCGCGGGCGTCTACAAGGCCGGCAGCATCAAGGTCGCCGAAGCGGCCAAGGTGATCGAGAACACCCAGCGCGACCTGAACATCGCGCTGATGAACGAGCTGGCGGTGATCTTCCAGCGCATCGGCATCGACACGGTCGAGGTGCTGAAGGCGGCCGGCACCAAGTGGAACTTCCTGCCCTTCCGCCCGGGGCTGGTGGGCGGGCACTGCATCGGCGTCGACCCGTACTACCTGACGCACAAGGCCGAGAAGCTCGGCTACACGCCGCAGGTGATCCTGGCCGGGCGGCGCATCAACGACGGCATGGGCAAGTACGTGGCCGAACAGACGGTCAAGCACATGATCGCCGCCGACCTGCCGGTCAAGGGCGCCGACGTGATCGTGCTGGGCATGACCTTCAAGGAGAACTGCCCCGACCTGCGCAACAGCAAGGTGATCGACGTGGTGCGCGAGCTGCGCAGCTTCGGCGTGCGCGTGTCGGTGCACGACCCGATCGCCGATTCGGCCGAGTGCGAGCACGAATACGGCGTCGCGCTGACGCCCTGGGAGCAGCTGCCGCGCGCGGCGGCCGTGGTGGCGGCGGTCGCGCACCGCGACTACCTGGAGCGCGGCGCCGCCGGCATCGCGCAGAAGCTGGTGCCGGGCGGCCTGTTCGCCGACGTGAAGAGCAGCTTCGATCCGGCGGCGATCGGCGCAGCCGGCTGCCGCGTCTGGCGGCTGTAGCGGCCGCAGGCTCGGCCCGACGGCGGCCGGGCCGAGCCCGGCGCGCGTTCACTGGGCTACCTTCGGGCTGCGCCCTGCGGTGTTCGCCCTTGGGGCGGCCCGGCGGGCTCAGGCCGGCTGCACGTTGCGCAGCCGGATGTGCAGCTCGCGCAATTGCGCCTCGTCCACGTGCCCGGGCGCGCCCGTCAGCAGGCACTGCGCGCGCTGCGTCTTCGGGAACGCGATCACGTCGCGCAGCGAGTCGGCGCCGGTCATCAGCATCACGAAGCGGTCCAGCCCGATCGCGATGCCGCCGTGCGGCGGCGCGCCGTACTGCAGCGCGTCGAGCAGGAAGCCGAACTTCAGCTGCGCTTCCTCGGCGCCGATCTTGAGCGCGCGGAACACCTTGCTCTGCACCTCGGCGCGGTGGATCCGCACCGAGCCGCCGCCGAGCTCGACGCCGTTGAGCACCACGTCGTAGGCCTTGGCCAGGCAGCGGCCGGGGTCGGTCTCGAGCCAGTTCTCGTGGCCGTCCTTCGGGCTGGTGAACGGGTGGTGCACCGCGTTCCAGCGATCGGCCTCGCCGTCGCGCTCGAACATCGGGAAGTCGACCACCCACAGCGGCGCCCACTCGCCCTGGACCAGGCCGTGCGCCTTGCCGAATTCGCTGTGGCCGATCTTCACGCGCAGCGCGCCGATCGCATCGTTGACGATCTTGGCGCGGTCGGCGCCGAAGAGCAGCAGGTCGCCGGCGGCCGCGCCGGTGCGGCGCACGATCTCGGCCAGCGCGCGGTCGTGCAGGTTCTTGACGATCGGCGACTGCAGAGCGGCGCGCAGCTCGGCCGGGTTCGTGCCGTCGCCGATCTCGTTGACCTTGATCCAGGCCAGGCCCTTGGCGCCGTAGATCTTGACGAACTCGGTGTAGGCGTCGATCTCGCCGCGGCTGATCGCGGCGCCGCCGGGCACGCGCAGCGCGGCCACGCGGCCGTCGGCCATCGCCGCCGGCGCGGCGAAGACCTTGAAGTCGACGTCGCGCATCAGCTCGGTCAGCTCGGTCAGCTCGAGCTGCACGCGCAGGTCGGGCTTGTCGGAGCCGTAGCGCGCCATCGCCTCGGCGTAGGGCATCACCGGGAAGGCCGGCAGCTCGACGCCGATCGCGTGCTGGAACACGCTGCGGATCATGCCCTCGAACATCGTGCGGATCTCGGTCTCGCCGAGGAACGAGGTCTCGATGTCGATCTGGGTGAACTCGGGCTGGCGGTCGGCGCGCAGGTCCTCGTCGCGGAAGCACTTGACGATCTGGTAGTAGCGGTCGAAGCCGGCCACCATCAGCAGCTGCTTGAACAGCTGGGGCGACTGCGGCAGCGCGAAGAACTGGCCGTCGTGCACGCGGCTCGGGACCAGGTAGTCGCGCGCGCCCTCGGGCGTGCTCTTGGTCAGCATCGGCGTCTCGATGTCGATGAAGCCGTTGCGGTCGAGGAAGCGGCGCACCTCCATCGCGACGCGGTAGCGCAGCATCAGGTTGCGCTGCATGCTCGGGCGGCGCAGGTCGAGCACGCGGTGCGTCAGGCGCGTGGTCTCCGACAGGTTCTCGTCGTCCATCTGGAACGGCGGCGCGACGCTCGGGTTCAGCACCTCGATCTCGTGGCACAGCACCTCGACCTTGCCGCTGGTCAGGTTGGGGTTGTCGGTGCCCGCGGGCCGCGCACGCACCAGGCCGGTCACCTTCAGGCAGTACTCGTTGCGCACCTGCTCGGCGGCGGCGAACATCTGCGGCCGGTCGGGGTCGCAGACGATCTGCACCAGGCCCTCGCGGTCGCGCAGGTCGATGAAGATGACGCCGCCGTGGTCGCGGCGGCGGTGCGCCCAGCCCATCAGCGTGACGGTCTGGCCGAGCAGCGCGTCGCTGACGCTGCCGCCGTAGCTGGTTCTCATGCCTGGGACTCCATGAATCGATCGGGGTGGCCGCGCGTGCGCGCCTGCGAGAGTGGGCGGCCCGCCGCGCAGGCCGGTCGTATGGGGTTCAGCCGGCGGGGGCGTCGGGCAGCGGCGCCGCCGCCCCGGCCGGCAGCGGGCGCGCCGCCGGTGCGACCACGCCCATCGAGATGATGTACTTCAGCGCCTCGTCGACGCTCATCGCCAGCGCCACCACGTCGGCGCGCGGCATCATCAGGAAGAAGCCCGAGGTCGGGTTGGGCGTGGTCGGCACGTATACGCTGACCCACGCGCCCGGCAGGTGCTGCGCCACTTCGCCGCTCGGCTTGCCGGTGACGAAGGCGATGGTCCACGACCCTTGGCGCGGGTACTGCACCAGCACCGCCTCGCGGAACGCGTTGCCGCTGCTCGAGAACAGCGTGTCCGACACCTGCTTGACCGAGCTGTACACCGACCGCACGATCGGGATCCTCTGCATCACGCGGTGCCACTGGCGCAGCCACCACTGGCCGAAGATGTTGGTCACGAACAGGCCGGTCAGGAACAGCCAGACTCCGAGCGTGAGCACGCCCAGTCCGGGGATGCGGCGCAGGCGCTCGATCGTCGCGTGTGCCGACTGCGGCAGCACCGCCTGCGGCCCCGACAGCAGCCACGAGAACACGCCGTCCATCAGGCCGAGCAGCCAGCCCAGCACCCACACCGTCACCGCCAGCGGCATCCACACCAGCAGCCCGGTGAGCAGGTACTTCTTGATCACGACGGGTCCGTGGCGGGGCCCGGCTTGGCCGCGGGGGCGGACGGCGCCGCCGCAGCAGCGGGGGCGGCCGGTTCGGCCGCGGGCTTGGCCGCGTCGGCGGCGGCGCCGTCGGTGCCGGCGCCTTCGGCCGCCGCGGGCTTGCCGGCCCCGGCGCCCTTGCCGCCGTCGCGGAAGTCGGTGACGTACCAGCCCGATCCCTTGAGCTGGAAGCCGGCGGCGGTCAGCTGCTTGGCATAGGCCTCGGCGCCGCAGGCGGGACACCGGGTCAGCGCGGGATCGGCGAGCTTTTGCAGCACATCCTGCTGGTGACCGCAGGCAGCGCACTTGTAGGCGTAGATCGGCATGGGCAGCCCCCGGGGCGGGCGAGGCGAAACCCGAAATTATAGTTTTCGGCGTCTGCGCCGCCGGTGGGGGCTAGTTCGGGCCTACGCCGACCACGTGGTGGTGCGTGCCGTGGCGGTTGCGCACCGCCTGCGGGCCGAGCGAACCCATGACCATGCCGACCACGGCCATCAGCACGCCCGCGAGCTGCGCCGGGAAGCTGTCGCCGGCGGGCGTGGCGAGGAAGATCAGCCACGCCAGGATGCCCAGCACGATCGAGAACACGGCGCCCTGCGTCGTGGCCCGGCGCCAGTACAGCCCGGCGGCCAGCGGCACGATCGCGCCGACCAGCGTGACCTGGTAGGCGCCGGAGACCATCTCGTAGATCGGCTTGCCCTCCAGCCCGATCGCGTAGACGCACACGCAGGCGCTGAAGATCAGCACCGTGATGCGCATCGTGCGCAGCTCCTGGCGGTCGCTGCGCCGCGGGAAGAACTGGCGCCAGATGTTCTCGACGAAGGTGACCGACGGCGCGAGCAGCGTGGCCGACGCGGTGGACTTGATCGCCGACAGCAGCGCGCCGAAGAACAGCACCTGCATCACGAAGGGCATGCGCTCGAGCACCAGCGTGGGCAGCACCTTCTGCGGGTCGTCCTGCAGCAGCGCGGCCGCCTTCTCCGGCATGATGATCAGCGCGCTGGTCACCAGGAACATCGGCACGAAGGCGAACAGGATGTAGCAGGCCCCGCCGATCACCGGGCCGCGGGTGGCGGCCTTCACGTCGCGGGCGGACATCACGCGCTGGAACACGTCCTGCTGCGGGATCGAGCCCAGCATCATCGTGATCGCCGCGGCGATGAAGAACACGATCTCCTGGAAGCTGGGCTCGGGCCAGAAGCGGAACAGCTCCTTGCTCGACGCCAGCGCGATCACCTTGTCGGCGCCGCCGGCCTGCTCGCCGGCGAACACCGCCAGCACCAGCAGCCCGATGACCAGGATGATCATCTGCACGAAGTCGGTCACCGCCACCGACCACATGCCGCCGAACAGCGTGTAGGCCAGGATCGACGCCGTGCCCAGCAGCATGCCGGCGGGTATCGAGATCGCGCCGGCCGACAGCAGGTTGAACACCAGCCCGAGCGCGGTCACCTGCGCCGACACCCAGCCCAGGTAGCTCAGGATGATGATCAGCGAGCACACCACTTCCACGGTGCGGCCGTAGCGCTCGCGGTAGTAGTCGCTGATCGTCAGCAGCGTCATCTTGTACAGCTTGGCCGCGAAGAACAGGCCGACCAGGATCAGGCAGGTGCCGGCGCCGAAGGGGTCTTCGACGATGCCGTTCAGCCCGCCGCCGATGAACTTGGCCGGGATGCCCAGCACCGTCTCGGAGCCGAACCAGGTGGCGAAGGTGGTCGTCACGATCATCACCAGCGGCAGGTGGCGCCCGGCGATCGCGAAGTCGGCGGTGTTCTTCACCCGCTTGGCCGCCCACAGGCCGATGGCGATCGTGACCAGCAGGTAGAAGAAGACGAGGGTCAGCAGCATGATGGGGCGGGCGGGCGTGGGCGGCGCGGATTATCGGGGCGCCGCCGGCGCCGCGATCCGTATCGGCCGCGCCGGCTTCAGTGCCGCCAGGCCAGCCAGACCACCGCCAGCACGCCGCCGACGAAGCCGATCGCGCCGAACAGCAGCGACTGCAGCAGCCGGTTGGTGTGGCGCTGTTCGGCCACCAGCGCCTGCAGGGCCGCGGCCTGCGCCGCTGCCTGGCCCGGCCCTTGCAGCGCCTGGTGCAGCAGCCGCGGCAGCTCGGGCAGCAGCTGCGCGTAGCGCGGCGCCTCGCGCTGCAGCCGCTCGACCAGCCCCTGCCAGCCGACCTGCTGGTTCATCCAGCGCTCGAGGAAGGGCTTGGCCGTGCTCCACAGGTCCAGCTCGGGGTCGAGCTGGCGGCCCAGGCCCTCGATGTTGAGCAGCGTCTTTTGCAGCAGCACCAGCTGCGGCTGGATCTGCACGTTGAAGCGGCGCGAGGTCTGGAACAGCCGCAGCAGCACCTGGCCGAGCGAGATGTCCTTCAGCGGCCGGTCGAAGTGCGGCTCGCAGACCGCGCGGATCGCGTTCTCCAGCGCATCGACGCGGGTCGCCGCCGGCACCCAGCCCGATTCGACGTGCAGCTCGGCCACGCGCTTGTAGTCGCGCCGGAAGAAGGCGATGAAGTTCTGCGCCAGGTATTCCTTGTCCCACTCGGTGAGCGTGCCGATGATCCCGAAATCGAGCGCGACGTAGCGGCCGAAGGTGGCCGCATCGGTGCTGACCTGGATGTTGCCCGGGTGCATGTCGGCGTGGAAGAAGCCGTCGCGGAATACCTGCGTGAAGAAGATCGTGACGCCGTCGCGGGCGAGCTTCTTCAGGTCGACGCCGGCATCGATCAGCCGCTGCGTCTGGCTGATCGGGATGCCGTACATCCGCTCCATCACCAGCACCGTGGGCGTGCACAGCTCCCACAGCATCTCGGGCACCATCACCAGGTTCAGCCCCTGCATGTTGCGGCGCAGCTGCGCGGCGTTGGCGGCTTCGCGCACCAGGTCGAGCTCGTCGTGCAGGTAGGTGTCGAACTCGGCGACCACCTCGCGCGGCCGCAGCCGCTTGCCGTCGCTGCTCAGGCGCTCGACCCAGCGCGCCAGCGTGTGCAGCAGCTCGAGGTCGCTGTCGATCACCGCCAGCATCCCCGGGCGCAGCACCTTGACGGCGACCTCGCGCCCGCTCTGCAGCGTCGCGAAGTGCACCTGCGCGATCGACGCGCTGGCCACCGGCTCGGACTCGAAGGTGGCGAACAACTCGTCCACCGGCTTGCCGAAGGCGCGCTCCACCAGCGCGGCCGCCTGCGCCGCGGGGAACGGCGGCACCCGGTCCTGCAGCTTCGCCAGCTCGTCGGCCAGCTCCAGCGGCAGCAGGTCGCGCCGCGTCGACAGCACCTGGCCGAACTTGACGAAGATCGGCCCGAGCTCTTCCAGCGCCAGCCGCAGCCGCACCCCCGGCGGCTCGTCGAAGCGGCGGCCGAGCGTGACCGTCCACGACAGCGCGCGCACCCAGGGCTGGCGAAAGCCCGCGAGCGCCAGCTCGTCGAGGCCGAAGCGCAGCACGGTGTACCCGATGTACACCAGCCGCAGCACGCGCCTCATGGCCAGGGCGAGCCGTCGCGCGGTCCGAAGGACGATGCGCGCTGCAGCCCGGCGCGCAGCGCGCGCGCCAGCGCCGACCCGAGCCGCTGCAGCGGCATCGCGATCGCCGGGCCCAGCAGCCGCTCCAGGTCGCCGGCCACGTCCCAGCGCAGGTTCTGCAGCAGCCAGTTGACCTCGGCGGCCAGCTGCGCGTCGCCGTCGATGTGCACCGGCGGCGGCTCGCCGCCCAGCGCGCGCGCCGTCAGCAGCAGCGGGTTGGACGCATCCACGCGCACCTGCAGTTGCGGGTCGGTCGGCGGCTCGAGCCCGCACCACTCCAGCAGCCCGGCCGGCGTGACGCGAAAGGCCAGCGCCGGCGGCGCCGGCAGCAGCCGCGGCCAGTCCTGCAGCTGCAGCGCCAGCACCCGGCCCGCATGCGGCCGCAGGCGGTCGGTGGCCGCCGGCTCGGCGCCGAGCACGTGGTTGATGACCAGCACCAGCCGTTCCATGACGGCCGGCGCCAGCAGTGCGTTCAGACTGTGCAGCATTGCCGGATTGTAGGGAGCGACTCCGGCGCGCCCCCCGGCCGCCGCCGGGGCCGGCAGCCGCGCCCCGCGACAATCGCGGGCTGCGCTGCCGGCCCTTGGCCGGCGGCAGTCTGCCCAGAACCCCCGGCTCCCATGCAAGATCAAGCGCGAACCATCCTGCTGACGGGCGCTGCCGGCTACATCGGCTCGCACACCTGGCTGGCCCTGCTGGCGGCGGGCTTTCGCGTGGTCGGGGTCGACGACTTCTCGAACAGCTCGCCGCGGGTGCTGGAGCGGCTCGAGCGCCTGAGCGGCGCGCCGCCGTGCTTCGAACGCTGCGACGTCAGCGACCCGGCCGCGATCGCCGCGGTGGTGCAGCGCCACCGGCCGCAGGCCGCGGTGCACTTCGCCGCGCACAAGGCGGTCGGCGATTCGGTGCGCCGCCCGCTCGAGTACTACCGCAACAACCTGGGCAGCCTGATCGCGCTGTGCGCGGCGATGGCCGCGAGCCCGCGGGTCGTCTACAGCTCGAGCGCCACCGTCTACGGCGACGCGCGCCAGTTGCCGCTGCTGGAGGATGCGCCGCTGTCGGCCGTCAACCCCTACGGCCGCACCAAGCTGATGGGCGAGACGATCCTCGACGACCTGGCGCGCAGCGACGCGCGCTGGCGCATCGCGGTGCTGCGCTACTTCAACCCGGTCGGCGCGCACGCCAGCGGGCTGATCGGCGAAGACCCGCGCGACACGCCCAACAACCTGATGCCCTACGTGGCGCAGGTGGCCGTCGGCCGCCGGCCCCGGCTCGAAGTCTTCGGCAACGACTACCCCACGCCCGACGGCACCGGCGTGCGCGACTACATCCACGTGTGCGACCTGGCCGAGGGCCACGTGGCGGCGCTGCGGCGGCTATTCGACGGCGACGGCTCGTTCATCGTCAACCTCGGCACCGGCCGCGGCCACAGCGTGCTCGAGCTGGTGCGCGCCTACGAGCGCGCCAGCGGCCGTACGATCGCGTACCGCATCGCGCCGCGGCGCGACGGCGACGTAGCCGCCTGCTGGGCCGACCCGGCGCGCGCGCAAGCGCTGCTGGGCTGGCGTGCGCAGCACGGCCTGGACCGCATGTGCGAAGACAGCTGGCGCTGGCAGCGCCTGAACCCCGACGGCTACGCCTGAGCGCCGCCGAACCCTGAATCCCCGCCATCCGACATGCCTGCATCCGAACCCACGCTCGACATCCAGCCGGTGATCATCGCCGGCGGCAGCGGCACGCGCCTGTGGCCGCTGTCGCGCGCGCAGTACCCGAAGCAGTTCCTGGCGCTGCACGGGCCGCGCAGCCTGTTCCAGCAGGCCGCGCTGCGGCTTCAGGCGCTCGCCGGCCCGGGGTGCAACGTCGCGCCGGTGTGCGTGGTCGGCAACGAGGAGCACCGCTTCCTGATGCTCGACCAGCTCGCCGCGGCCGCCATGCCCGACGCGAGCCTGCTGCTCGAGCCTGCGGGCCGCAACACCGCGCCGGCGATGACGCTGGCGGCGCTCGCCGCGCAGCGCGACGGCCGCGACCCGGTGCTGGTGGTCACGCCGGCCGACCAGAGCATCGGCGACGAGGCCGCCTTCACCGCGGCGCTGCACCGCGCGGCGGCGGCGGCGGCCGGCGGCGCCTTCGCGATCCTGGGCGTGCTGCCCGACCGGCCCGAGACCGGCTACGGCTACGTGCGCTGCCGCGCGGCGGCCGGCGACGCGCTGCCGGTCGAGCGCTTCGTCGAGAAGCCCGACGCGGCCACCGCGCGCCGCTACGTCGAGGAGGGCGGCTACTACTGGAACAGCGGCATGTTCGTGGTGCGCGCGTCGGTGTGGCTGCAGGCGCTGGCGCAGTTCCGCCCCGACATCGCCGCGGCGGTGCAGCCGGCCTGGGACGCGCGCAGCACCGACGGCTGCTTCGTGCGGCCCGAGCGCGAGCGCTTCGAGGCGGTGCCGGCCGAGTCGGTGGACTATGCGGTGCTCGAACGCTGCCCGCAGTCGGGCCGCTTCGACGTGCGCATGGTGCCGCTGGCCGCGGGCTGGTCCGACCTGGGCGCCTGGGATGCGGTGTGGCAGGTCAGCCCGAAGGATGCCGACGGCAACGCCGCGGTCGGCGACGTGCTGCTGCACGGCAGCCGCGACACGCTGGTGCACGCGACCAGCCGGCTGGTCGGCGCGATCGGGCTGCAGGGCGTGGTCGTGGTCGAGACGCCCGACGCCGTGCTCGTGGCCGAGCGCGGCCGCAGCCAGGAAGTCAAGCAGATCGTCGAGGCGCTGCACAAGAGCGGCCGCAGCGAGCACGCGCTGCACCGGCGCGTGCACCGGCCCTGGGGCTGGTACGACAGCATCGACCAGGGGCCGCGCTTCCAGGTCAAGCGCATCCTGGTCAAGCCGGGCGCGTCGCTGAGCCTGCAGAAGCACCACCACCGCGCCGAGCACTGGATCGTGGTGTCGGGCACCGCCGAGGTGACCAACGGCGAGCAGGTGATCCTGCTCACCGAGAATCAGAGCACCTACATCCCGCTGGGCCAGGTGCACCGCCTGGCCAACCCGGGCAAGGTGCCGCTGGAGATCATCGAGGTGCAGTCCGGCAGCTATCTGGGCGAGGACGACATCGTGCGCTACGACGATCACTACGGCCGCAGTTGAAGGCCGCTGCCGCAGGCCGCAGCTGCGATGAGCGCAGCGGCGGGCCGGTGCAGGCGCCGGGCGGCCGCAACAAGCCACAGGAGTTCACGCAATGAAAGTGACGGTCATCGGCACCGGCTACGTGGGGCTGGTCACCGGCGCCTGCCTGGCCGACATGGGCAACGAGGTGCTGTGCCTGGACGTGGACCAGGCCAAGATCGACACGCTGCGTTCGGGCGGCATCCCGATCCACGAGCCCGGGCTGGACGCCGTGGTGCAGCGCAACGTCGCCGCCGGGCGGCTGGCCTTCACCACCGACGTGGACGAGGCGGTCGCGCACGGGGAGCTGCAGTTCATCGCGGTGGGCACGCCGCCCGACGAGGACGGCTCGGCCGACCTGCAGCACGTGCTCGACGCGGCGCGCGCGATCGGCCGGCGCATGGACGGCTGGAAGGTCGTGGTCGACAAGAGCACGGTACCGGTGGGCACCGCCGACCGCGTGCGCGCGGTGCTGGCCGAGGAACTGGCGCGGCGCGGCGCGGCGATCGAGTTCGCGGTGGTGTCGAACCCCGAATTCCTGAAGGAGGGCGCCGCGGTCGAGGACTTCATGCGCCCCGACCGGATCATCGTCGGCGCCGACGACCCGCGCGCGATCGAGCTGATGCGCCGGCTCTATGCGCCGTTCCAGCGCCAGCACGACAAGCTGCTGGTGATGGACGTGCGCTCGGCCGAGCTCAGCAAGTACGCGGCCAACGCGATGCTCGCCACCCGGATCTCGTTCATGAACGAGCTGGCGCGGCTGGCCGAGCGGCTGGGCGCCGACATCGAACTGGTGCGCCAGGGCATCGGCAGCGACCCGCGCATCGGCTTCGGCTTCCTGTACGCCGGCTGCGGCTACGGCGGCTCGTGCTTCCCGAAGGACGTGAAGGCGCTGATCCACAGCGCAGGGCAGAAGGGCAGCGAGCTGCAGGTGCTGCGCGCGGTCGAGGCGGCCAACGAGCGCCAGAAGGAGCTGCTGGTCGACAAGATCGTCGCGCGCTTCGGCGCCGACCTGTCCGGCCGCAGCTTCGCGCTGTGGGGGCTGGCCTTCAAGCCCAACACCGACGACATGCGCGAGGCGCCGAGCCGCGCCGTCATCGACGGCCTGCTGCGGCGCGGCGCGAGCGTGCGCGCCTTCGACCCGGTGGCGCTGCCCGAGGCGCGGCGGCTCTATGCCGGCGAGCCGCGCATCACGCTGGTCGAGCGCGCGGCCGACGCGCTCGAAGGCGCCGATGCGCTGGTGATCGTGACCGAGTGGAAGGAGTTCCGCAGCCCCGATTTCGGCCGCATCCGCAGCGCGCTGCGCCAGCCGGTGGTGTTCGACGGGCGCAACCTGTTCGCGCCGGCCATCCCCGAGGCCGAGGGCATCGAGTACCACGCGATCGGCCGGCGCACCGCGGTGCTCGCCGGCGGCGGCTGAGGCGCCGCGCTATGCTGGCACCATGTCGCAGACCCCGCCGCGCCCCCCGAAGATCCCCGAGTCGGTGCTCGTGGTCGTGCACACGCCCGCGCTCGATGTGCTGCTGATCGAGCGCGCCGACCACCCCGGCTTCTGGCAGAGCGTCACCGGATCGAAGAACGGCGCCGGCGAGGCGCTGGCCGACACCTGCGTGCGCGAAGTCGCCGAGGAAACCGGCATCGTCATCGGCAGCGGCGCGGTGCCGCGCACGGCGCTCGTGGACTGGGGGCTGCGCAACGTCTACGAGATCTATCCGGTCTGGCGCCACCGCTACGCTCCCGGGGTCACGCACAACACCGAGCACGTGTACGGGCTCAGCGTGCCGGCGGGCACGCCGGTGCGGCTGAATCCGCGCGAGCACCTGCGCTTCGGCTGGTGGCCGTGGCGCGAAGCGGCCGACCGCTGCTTCTCGCCGAGCAACGCCGAGGCGATCCTGCAGCTGCCGCGCTTCGAGGCAGGAGCCGCATCGTGAACCGCCGCGCCTCGCCGGGCTTCGGCACGACGCCCGAGCACCGCGCCGACACGCTGCTGGTGGCCACCTACAACATCCACAAGGGCGTGCGCGGGCTCGGCCCGGCGCGGCGGCTCGAGATCCACAACCTCGGGTTGGGCATCAAGACGCTGGGCGCCGACCTGGTGTTCCTGCAGGAGGTGCGGCTGCGCCATACGCGCGAAGCGCGCTACTTCGACCAGACCTGGCTGGGCTGGCCCGAAGGCGGCCAGGCCGACTTCCTCGCGCCCGAAGGCTACGGCGTCGCCTACCGCACCAATGCGGTCACGCGCCACGGCGAGCACGGCAACGCGCTGCTGTCGCGCTGGCCGATCGGCGACGTCGGCCATCAGGACGTCAGCGACCACCGCTTCGAGCAGCGCGGCCTGCTGCACGTGCCGGTGCGCTGGAACGGCAGCACGGTGCACGCGATCGTCGTGCACTTCGGGCTCGCGCACCGCAGCCGGTTGCGCCAGGTGCAGCGGCTGGCCGAATTCCTCGCCGCCGAGGTGCCGCCCGGCGACCGGGTGATCGTCGCCGGCGACTTCAACGACTGGAGCGAGCGCCTCGACGGCCCGATGCACGCGCTGGGCCTGCACCGCGCCAATGCCCCGGCCGGCAGGCCGTCGCAGCGGCTGACCTTTCCGTCGCGCGTGCCGGTGTTCGCGCTCGACCGCATCTACACGCGCGGCCTGAGCTGCCGCGCCACCGCGGTGCCGCGCGGCAGCGCCTGGTCGCGCATGTCGGATCATCTGCCGCTGATGGCAGAGCTGGCGCTCGCCTGACGATGGTGGGGCTTCCCGCAGAGGGAGCCGCCAACGGTGCCGGCCCGCTGCCGCCGGCGCCCGTGTTCAGCGGCGGCAACCGCGTGCGGCTGCTGCAGGGCGGCGACGAGCTGTTCCCGGCGATGCGCGACGCGATCGCGCAGGCGCACGCGCAGCTGTGGCTGGCCACCTACCTGTTCCACGACGACGATGCCGGCCGTGCGGTCGCCGACGCGCTGCTCGATGCGGCGGCGCGCGGCGTGCACGTGCACGTGCTGGTCGACGGCTTCGGCTCGAAGGCGGCGATGTCCACGCTGCGCCGCTGGCTCGACGCGCCGAACCTGGAGTTCGACGTGTTCCGGCCGCTGGACCGCTGGACCGCCTGGCTGCAGCCGGCCCAGCTGCGCCGGCTGCACCACAAGCTGTGCGTCGTCGATGCCGAGGTCGCCTACGTCGGCGGCATCAACATCATCGACGACCGCCTCGACCTGAACCACGGCCGCACCGACGAGCCGCGGCTGGATTTCGCGGTCGAGTTGCGCGGCCCGGTGGTCGCACGCGTGCAGCACGTGGCGCGCGCGCTCAGCCTGCGCGCGCACCTGGTGCACGACTGGCGCTTCGAGCTGCGCGGCCTGGCGCAGGAGGATCGGCCGTTTCAGCGCGCCCAGGCGCTGCTGCGCGAGCTGCGGCTGTCCGAGCGCTTGCCGGCGCCGGGGGCGCCGCTGCTGCCGGTGCAGGTGGCCTTCGTGGTGCGCGACAACCTGCGCCAGCGGCGCGCGATCGAGCGCAGCTACATCGCGGCGATCGCCGCGGCGCAGGCGCGCGTGGACATCGCCTGCCCGTACTTCTACCCGGGGCGCGACTTCCGCCGCGCGCTGCTCGGCGCCGCACGGCGCGGCCTGGCGGTGCGGCTGCTGCTGCAAGGCAAGGTGGACTACCGCGTCGCGGCGCTGGCCGCGCGCGTGCTCTACGGCGAACTGCTGGGCGGGGGCGTGCGCATCTTCGAGTACACGCCGGCCTTCCTGCACGCCAAGGTCGCGGTGGTCGATGCCGACTGGGCGACCGTCGGCAGCTCGAACATCGACCCGCTGTCGCTGCTGCTGAACCTCGAGGCCAACGCCGTGGTGCGCGACGCCGCCTTTGCCGACAAGCTGGCGCAGCGCTTCGACGCGGCCCTGGCCGCGTCGCACGAAGTCAAGGCGCCGCCGCTGCGGCGCGGCTGGCGCCGCTGGCTGTCGCGCGGCTTCGTCGCCTGGTGCGCGAACCTGTACCTGCGCGTGGCCGGCATCACCGGCCGCTATTGACGGGCCGCAGCCGCCCGGCTCATCCGGCGGCCGGCGGCGGCGCGGTGCTGTCGGGCGCCCGGCGCTCCTGCAGCGGCAGCTCGAGCAGCCGCGTGCCGTCGCCGTCGGGATGGGCGCGATCGCTGAAGCCCAGGCGCTGCGCCAGATCGAGCATGCGCCGGTTCTCGGCCAGCACGGTGGCCACCAGCATCGCCGTGCCCTGCCGGCGCTGCGCGTCGATCAGGTGGCGCATCAGCAGTTCGCCTAGGCGCCGGCCCTTCAGGTCGGAGCGCACGACGATGCCGAACTCGGCGCTGGCCTGGTCGGGCGCGGCGATCGCGCGCACCACGCCGAGCGTGCGCTCGCCGCCCGCGCCGTCGCCTTCCACCGCGACCAGCGCGATCTCGCGCGCGTAGTCGATCTGCGTCAGCCGCACCAGCTCGCTGCGCTCGATGCCGCGGCGCGTGTAGAACACGCGCATGCGGATGTCCTCGGGCGACAGCGCGGCCAGGAAGGCCATGTGCTGCTCCTCGTCCTCGGGCCGGATCGGCCGCACCGTCACGGTGTGGCCCTGCCACTGCAGCGTCTCGACCAGGTGCGCCGGATAGGGCTTGATCGCGAAGTTCAGCGCGCCGGCCGGCGCGCTCACGCTCAGCCGCAGCGTCGCCTGCAACACTACCGCGCCGCCCGGGCCGACGTGCAGCGGATGCAGATCGAGCGCCTCCAGTGCCGACACGTCGATCAGCAGCTGCGACACCGCCACCAGCACGTGCAGCAGCGCGGCCTCGTCGGCCGCCGGCACCTCGCCCTGCGCGGCGAGCAGCGCGGCCGCGCCGCTGCGGCGCAGCAGCACGCGCGCCAGCGGCACGTTCAGCGGCGGCAGCGCCGCTGCCAGCGACGTGGCGCCCTCCAGCGACTTGCCGCCGTGGCCCAGCAGGATCACCGGCCCGAACACCGGGTCGATGCGCGTGCCCACCAGCAGCGCGCGCGTGTGCAGCTGCGGCGGCAGGTGCTGCACCACGAAGTCCAGCGGCGCCTGCTGCGGATGCCGGCGCTGCCGGCGCAGCAGCATCTGCCGCGCCGCATCGCGCACCTGCACCGCGCTGCGCAGGTCGAAGCGCAGCGTGTCGGGCCCTGCCGCTTCGCCGTCGGGCACCAGCAGCCGCAGCGCGACCGGGAATCCGACGCGCTCGGCGGCGGCGGCCGCGGCATAGGGCTCGAGCCCGACCTGCAGGTGGGCCGCGACCTTGATGCCGTAGGGTGCCAGCAGCGTGCGCGCCTCGATCGGGTCGAGCACGCTGCGGCCGCTGCCGAGCACCTGTTGCACCAGCGCGCGCGCCACGGCCGCGTCGGCCGGCACATCGGGGCTGCGGTTGGGCGGCACCTGCAGCAGCTGGGCCTGGTTGCGCCGGTAGTCCAGCAGCATGCCGAAGGCGCCGACGGCCTCCTCGGGGCTGGCGTAGTGCGCGACGCCCGCCTCGCGGCACACGCGCCGGGCTTCGCCGACCGTGGCGTCGCCGAGCCAGCAGCTCAGCAGCCGCGGCTGCGGCTGCGTGGCCAGCGGCAGCAGCGCGCGCGCCAGCTGCGCGCTCGACACCGCCGGATGCGGCCCGTGGATCAGCAGCAGCGCCGCGCGCGCCGGGTCGTCCGCCAGCAGCCGCAGCGCCTGCACCTGGACATCGGCGGGTGCGCGGTCGTCGAGCACCAGCGCGGCGCCGGGCTGCGGCGCCAGCGCCAGCAGCGGCCGCAGCGCCGCCAGCGTCGGGTCGGCCAGCGCCGCCAGCGGCACGCCGGCGCGCGCGGCCGCGTCGTCGGCCAGCGCGGCGCCGCCGGCGCTGTTGCACAGCACGGCCAGCGTGTCGCTGCGGTTCGCGCCGAAGCGCGCCAGCGTCTCGGCGGCGATGAACATCTGCTGCAGGCTGTCGACCCGCAGCATGCCGGCGCGCGCGAAGGCGGCGCCGTAGACGCGGTCGGCCGCAGGGTCGGCCGCCGCGCCGGCGCGCACCACGATCACCGGCTTGTTGCGCGCCGCGGCCCGCGCGGCCGACAGGAACTTGCGCGGCGACACCACCGTCTCCAGGTACAGCAGGATCGAGCGCGTGCGCGCATCGCTGGCGAGCAGGTCGAGCAGGTCGCCGGCATCGACGTCGGCGTGCTCGCCCAGCGTCACCACCTGCGAGAAGCCGATGCCGCGCGCGCGCGCCCAGTCGAGCATCACGCCGGCGAGCGCGTTGGACTGCGACACGAAGGCGAGTTCGCCCGCTTCGACCCCGCCCGGCAGCAGGCTCGCGTTCAGCCCCAGGTGCGGCGCGAGCAGCCCGGCCGATTCGGGCCCGAGCACGCGCAACAGGTGCGGCCGCGCCGCGTCGAGCATCGCCTGGCGCTGGTCGGCCGAGAAGCCGCCGCCGAACACGACCACCGCGCGCGTGCCGCGCGCGCCCAGCCGCGCGACCAGGCCGGGCACCGTCTCGGGCGGCGTGCACACCAGCGCCAGGTCCGGTGCCTGCGGCAGCGCGTCGATCGACGCGTACACGCTGTGCTCGTCGAGCCGGCCGTGGTGCGGGTTGACCGGATACAGCGGCCCGCCGAAGCCGGCGGCGCGCAGCGCGCGCCAGACCAGCGCACCCAGGCGCTCGGGGTTCGGCGATGCGCCGACGACCGCGACCGAGGCAGGGGCGAGCATCGGGTCGAGGTTGCGGGTGCTCATCGGGCGGCGTGCAGGGTGGCGCGTGGGGTGGTGTGCAGGGCGGCGTGCCGGACCGTGCGTCGGGCGGCGCCACAGGCCGGCGCCGGGATGCGATGATGAGGCCAAAGCCGGCCGCGCGGGGTGTCACACTCGCGGCCGGTGCGGCAGATCGGAGGCGGACGATGAAGGTCCTGGTGGCGGTGGACGGCTCGGCGGCGGCGATGGAGGCGGTGCGCGAGGCACTGCGGCTGGTCGGCGCAGGCCTGCGCGCCAGCCTGGTGCTGGCCAACGTGCAGGAGCCGGCGACGCTGTACGAGCTGCTGCTCGCGCACGACCCCGAGGTGATCGAGCAGATCGCCGCCGAGGCCGGGCTGGAGCTGCTCGAGCCGGCGCGTGCGCTGGTGCGCGCCGCCGGCGTCGAGCACGAGATCGAGGTCGCGCGCGGCGACCCGGCGCACACGCTGATCGACATCGTCGAGAACTTCGGCTGCGATCTGGTGGTGATGGGCGCGCGCGGCATGGGCCGGCTGCGCAGCGCGATGCTCGGCTCGGTGTCGCACGAGGTGCTGCACGCCGCGCCGGTGCCGGTGATGGTCGTGCGCACACCGCCGCCGCCCGAGGAGGCCGACACGGCCGACGCATGACGGCCGCAGCCGCGCTGCCCGCGGCAATGCCTGCTGTGGGGCCCGGATGGCGCTGAACGCGGCGGTCGTCTTTCTCGGCGCCTTCCTGCTGTTCCTGGTCCAGCCGATCGTCGCCAAGCTGATCCTGCCCGGCTTCGGCGGCAGCGTCGCGGTCTGGGCCACCTGCCTGGTGTTCTTCCAGGCGGCGCTGCTGCTCGGCTACGGGCTGGCACACGGGCTCGCGCGCGCCGACGGCCGCCGCGCGGCGCGGCTGGGCCACGCGGCGCTGCTGCTGGCCAGCCTGGCGCTGCTGCCGATCGTGCCGCGCACGGCGGCCGCGCCTTCGGCGCTGCCGCCGGCGGCGCAGATCCTGCTGCTGCTGGTGGCCACCGTCGGCCTGCCGTTCACGCTGCTGGCCGCCACCAGCCCGCTGCTGCAGGCCTGGATCGCGCGCGATCCGGCGGCGCGCAACCCGTACCGGCTGTTCGCGCTGTCCAACGCCGCGTCGCTGGCGGCGCTGCTCGCCTACCCGTGGCTGATCGAGCCGTGGGTGCCCACGCGGCTGCAGGCCTGGCTGTGGTCGGCGGGCTACGCGCTGTACGTGCTGCTGCTCGCGCAGGTCGCCTGGCGGCGGCTGCCGCCGCCGGCCGCGGTGCGCGCGCCGGGCGCGGCGGGCCCGGCAGGGGGCAGCAGCGGCGCCGGGCGGCGCCTGCCGGCCTGGTTCGCGTTGTCGGCGCTGGGCAGCGCGCTGCTGCTGGCCGTCACCAACCACCTGACGCAGAACATCCCGTCGTTCCCGATGATGTGGGTGCTGCCGCTGGTGATCTACCTGCTGAGCTTCACGCTGGCCTTCGACGCCGACCGCTGGTATGCGCCGCGCGCCTGGCGTGCGGCGGCGCTGGCGGCGCTGGCGGTGCTGTGCGCGATGCTGCTGCTCGAGCGCCGGATCAAGGCCACCGCCTGGCCGATCGGCGTGTTCCTCGCGGCGCTGTTCGTGCTGTGCATGTTCTGCCACGGCGAGCTGGCGCGCAGCCGGCCGGCGGCGCAGCGGTTGACGCGCTTCTACCTCGCGGTGTCGGCCGGCGGCGCGGCCGGCGGCGCGGTGGTCGCGCTGGCGGCGCCGGTGCTGCTGCGCGGCTATTTCGAGCTCGAGATCGGGCTGGTGCTGGCCGCGGCCGCGCTGCTGTGGCGCGGCTGGCCGGCGGGCCCGGGCTGGCGCACGGCCGCGGCCGCGGTGCTCGCGGGCTGCGCCGCGACCGCCGCCTGGCGCGCGGACGACGCGCTGCGCGAGGTGGTGGCGATCGAGCGCAACTTCTACGGCGTGCTGCGCGTGCGCGAGTACGGCGCCGGCGACCCCGAGGCGCTGGAGCGCGTGCTGGTGCACGGCCGGGTGCTGCACGGCCAGCAGTTCCTGGCCGAGGACCGGCGCCGCCGGCCGACCAGCTACTACGCCGAGGGCTCGGGCATCGGCCGGCTGCTGCGCGCGCTCGCCGACCGGCCGGTGGCGGTCGGGGCGATCGGGCTGGGCGCGGGCACGATCGCCGCCTACGGCAAGCCGGGCGACCGCCTGCGCTTCTACGAGATCGACCCGGCGGTGCCCGCGCTGGCGCGCCGCTGGTTCAGCTTCCTGGGCGACTCGGCGGCGGCGGTCGAGGTCGCGGTCGGCGACGGCCGGCTGCTGCTGCAGCGCGAGGCCGGCGCGCGCTTCGACGTGCTCGCGGTCGATGCCTTCTCGGGCGATGCGATCCCGGTGCACCTGCTCACCCGCGAGGCGGTGCAGCTGTACCTGGCGCGGCTGGCGCCCGGCGGCGTGATCGCGCTGCACGTCAGCAACAGCCACCTCGACCTGCGCGGCGTGGTCGCCGGCATCGCCGCCGAGCTCGCGCTGCAGGCCGCGTGGATCGACGACCCCGGCGGCGGCGAGGACGACCCGAGCCGTGCGGCGTCGGACTGGATCCTGCTGGCGCGCGACCGCCGCGTGCTCGACCGGGCGCCGATCGCCGAGGCCGCACGGCCGCTGCCGCCGCCGCGCGGGCGCACCTGGACCGACGACTACAGCAACATCGCGCAGGTGCTCGATTTCGGCTGGGGCGCGCGCAGCTTCTGAACGCTTCCGGAGCCGGGCGGCGGGTGTGCGGCAAGCCGATCGGCGCTGTGCCTTGCGCCGTCGGCGCCCGGCGATGCGTCAAGGACGCGGGCACGGATCCGGGCAGGCCCACAGCCGGCCCGCTTCGAGCATCAGCCGCCAACGCGCGCCCCAGGCGTCGGCGGCGGCAGCAGCGGCCGCGGCGCGCTGCTCATTGGCCAGCCGCCTGGCCGCCAGCACCTCGGCCAGCGAGCCTTCGCCGAGCCGGTACCCGCGTGCCAGCCCCTGCGCGGCCTGGTCGAGCTTGTCCAGCGCGAGTTGCGCGTGCTCCCAGCCGCCATAGGCGATCCGGGCTTCGTCCAGCCGCAGCCTGGCGTCGATCGCCGCACGCCGCTGGGCCGCGTCGTGGAGCAGCGCAGCCGCGGCGGTGCGCGATGCGGCCACGCTGACGGCCGCCGCGCGGTGTTCGCCGGCGAAGGGGATCTTGAGCACCACGCCGACGAACTGCTCGTTCGCGTCGCGCGCCTGCCCCACACGCAAGCCGACCGTCGGATCGGGACGCCGTTCGAGCTCCTCGATGCGCAACAGCTCCTCGGCGATCTGCACGGCCTGCCGCGCCGAAGCCAGCTCCGGGGCCCCGGCCAGCTGCGCGTCGATCCAGTCGGCGTCCTCGGCCGGCGCAGCCGGCGGATCGGGCAGCCGCGCGGGTTGCGGGAAGGCCAGCGTCGGGAACTGTCGCGCAAGCGCATCGCCGGCGGCGCGCGCGCGCGCGTCTGCCCCCGCCGCCAGCCCCTGCGCCTGCGCGACGGCAGCCTCCGCCTGCACCTGCTCGAGGCGGGCGGCGTCGCCCAGGCGCCGACGTTCGGCCACCACCGCAGCCTGCGCCTGCAACAAGGCGGCCTGCTCGGCCCAGATCCGTGCGGCCTCGCGTTCCCGAAGCCACGTTCCGTAGCGCTCGAGCAAGGCACGCGCCTGCTCGCGCCAGGTCAGGCTGCGCTGGGCCTGCGCCAGCTCGATGCGCGCGCCGCCCAGCCGGTCGGCCGCGTCGCGCTTGCCGGGCAGGCGCAGCGCCCGCTCCAGGCTCGCCTCCCACTCGATGGCGTTGCGCGGCAGGGTATCGCGGTAGTGCCGCTGACCGACGTTCACGGTACCGAGCCACTCGTAGGGCCCGGCCAGCACCTGCCGGCGCGACGCCTGCTCGGCGGTGATCGCCTCGTCGGCCGCGCGCCACAGCGGTGAGGCGGCCAGCGCCGCAGCCACTTCATGCGCGGGCGGCAGCAGCTCGGTGTCGGCCGAAGGGCTGCCGCCCCGGGCCTGCGCCGCGAGCAGGGCAGCCAGCACCCATGCGGCCGCGCGCAACCGCGATGCGCGGCTCACTGGAGTACCTCCGGGCTGCGCCCTGCGGTATTCGCCCTTGGGGCGGCCCGGCGGGGTCATAGGGCAACCTTCGGGCTGCGCCCTGCGGTATTCGCCCTTGGGGCGGCCCAGCGGGCTCATGACCGTTCCCCGGCCACTTCGCGCGCCGACAGCCGGCCGAAGGTGCCGAAGGCTTCGACAGGCAGGGTCCACCAGCCGCCTTCCACCTCCTCGAGCAGCGCGCGAAGCGAGCTGACCAGGGACCGGCACAGGTCGCGCTCCAGGATCAGCTTGACCTCCGCGCGCTCGGCGAAGCCCTGTACCTGCTCGTCGTCGGCCCGAAGCCGCACCAGCGGCCCGCGCGCCGCCACCCGATGCACGCTGAACTCGATAGGCCGGTCGGGCTGCTCGAGCAGCCAGTCAATGACCCGGTCCTCGGCGCTCGCCGGGAGCAGCAGCGTCAGGCAGACCAGGGGCGAAGGGGCAGTCATGTCCGGACCTCCGCGTCGGAAAGGGGCACCGGCGCTGCACCGAAGCGCCGGAACATCGCCGGCAGCAGCAGCAGCGTCAGCGCGGTCGACGACACCAACCCGCCGATCACCACGATCGCCAGCGGGCGCTGGATCTCGGAACCCGGGTCGGTGGCGAACAGCAGCGGCACCAGCCCGCCGGCGGTGATGGCGGCGGTCATCATCACCGGCCGCAGCCGCCGCTTCGCGCCGGCGACCGCCGCCTGCGCGACCGGCATTCCCTGCGCGAGCAGCTGGTTGAAGTGGCTGACCAGCACCACGCCGTTGAGCACCGCGATCCCGAGCAGCGCGATGAAGCCCACCGAGGCGGGCACCGAGACGTACTCGCCCGCGATCGCCAGCCCGAACACGCCGCCGACCAGCGCCAGCGGGATGTTCAGCAGCACCAGCAGCGTCTGGCGCAGCGAGCCGAAGGTGGAGAACAGCAGGAAGGCGATCAGCGCCAGCGCCACCGGGATCACCACCGCCAGCCGCCGCGCGGCGCGCTGCTGGTTCTCGAACTGCCCGCCCCAGGCGAGCGCATAGCCGGCGGGCAGTTCGACCTGGCGCGCCACCGCGGCGCGCGCCTCGTCGACGAAGCCGACCAGGTCGCGTCCGCGCACGTTGGCCTGCACCACGGCGAAGCGCTGCGCCTGCTCGCGCGCCACGTACACCGGTCCGTCGACGCGTTCCAGGTTCGCCACCGCCGTCAGCGGAATCGAAATGCCGGCGTCGGTCGTCAGGCGCAGCGCCTCGAATCCGGCCGGCGAGGCGCGCAGCGATTCGCTGCCGCGGATCACGATCGGCGTGCGCCGGCCCGCCGCGTGCACCACGCCGACCGGCTCGCCCTCGATCCAGCGCCGCAGGTCGGCCTGGATGCGCTCGGCGTCCAGCCCGGCGCGGCCGGCGGCCAGGCGGTCGATGCCGACCTGCAAGTACTGCACGCCCTCGTTGCGCTGCGTCAGCGTATCGGTGGCGCCGGGCAGCGCTGCGATCACTGCCTCGACCTGCGCCGCCAGCCGGCTCAGCGCCGCCAGATCCGGGCCGTAGATCTTGACGGCAAGGTCGCCGCGCACGCCGGTGAGCATCTCGGATATGCGCATGTCGATCGGCTGCGTGAAGCCGACGTCGACGCCCGGGAAATCCGCGGCCACCGCACGCAGCTCGCCGATCAGCCATTCCTTGTCCGGGCGGCGCCACTGATCCCGCGGCGCCAGCACCAGGAAGGTGTCGCTTTGGTTCAGGCCCATCGGGTCGAGCCCCAACTCGTCCGAGCCGGTGCGCGCGACGATGTTCTTGACCTCGGGCACGCGCTCGCGGATCGCACGCTGCAGCCGCAGGTCCAGCGCCACCGACGCCTCCAGCCCGATCGACGGCAGCTTCTCCAGCTGCATGATGATGTCGCCCTCGTCGAGCTGCGGCATGAACGAATTGCCCAGCTGGGTGAAGACCGCGCCCGCGGCGACGAACAGGGCCAGCGCCACGCCCGCGACCCAGCGCTCGTGTGCCAGCGCCCACGCGAGCACGCGGTCATAGCCGCGCGCCAGATGGCGCACCAGCCATGGCTCGTGCGCCGGCGCGCTGCGCAGCAGCCACGAAGCCAGCACCGGCACCAGCGTCAGCGACAGCAGCAGCGACACCGCCAGCGCGAACACGATCGTCAGCGCGACCGGCGCGAACAGCTTGCCCTCGAGCCCTTGCAGGCTGAGCAGCGGCAGGAACACGATGATGATGATCGCGATCCCCGAAGCCACCGGCGCGGCGACTTCGCGGCCGGCCCTGTAGACCAGATGCAGCAGCGGCTGGCGGCGCGTGCGGTCGCGGGCCAGTGCGGTCTCGACGTTCTCGACCACCACGACCGCACCGTCGACCAGCATGCCGATCGCGATCGCCAGGCCGCCGAGGCTCATCAGGTTGGCCGACAGCCCGAACTGGCGCATCAGCACGAAGGTGCCGAGCGCCGACAGCGGCAGCATCATCGCGACCACGATCGCCGCGCGCAGGTTGCCCAGGAACGCCAGCAGCAGCAGCGTCACCAGCACCACCGCCTCGAGCAGCGCGCGGCCGACCGTGGCCACCGCGCGATCGACCAGCCCGCTGCGGTCGTAGAACGGCACCACCGTCATCCCCGGCGGCAGCGACGGCGCCAGCTCCGCCAGCCGCGACTTGACCGCCGCGACCACCTGGCGCGCGTTGGCCCCGCGCAGCCCGAGCACGAGCCCCTGGACCGCCTCGCCCTCGCCGTCGCGGGTGACCGCGCCGTAGCGGGTGAGGGCGCCTGCGCGCGCCTGCGCGACGTCGCCGACGCGCACCACGCGCCCGTCGGACGCACGCAGCACCGTCTGGCGCAGGTCCTCGAGCTCGTGCACCGCGCCCTCGGCGCGCACGATCAGCGCCTCCTCGCCGTTGGCCAGCCGCCCGGCGCCGTCGTTGCGGTTGCCCGCCTCGATCGCCCCTTGCAGCTGGGCGAGCGTGACCCCGCGCGCCAGCAGCGCCACCGGGTCCGGCACGACCTCGAAGGTGCGCACCTTGCCGCCCAGGCTGTTGACGTCGGCAACGCCGGGCAGCGTGCGCAGGGCGGGGCGCAGCACCCAGTCGAGCACGTAGCGCTTCTCGTCGAGCGGCTGCGGGCCTTCCAGGGTGAACATGAACATCTCGCCCAGCGGCGTCGTGATCGGCGCGAGCCCGCCGTCGGCGTTGGGCGGCAGCGCCTTCAACGCGCCCGCCAGGCGCTCGCCCACCTGCTGGCGCGCCCAGTACACGTCGGTGCCGTCCTCGAAGTCCAGCGTGATGTCGGCCAGCGCGTACTTGGAGATCGAGCGCAGCATCACCTGGCGGGGTATGCCGAGCAGTTCCTGCTCGATCGGCGTGGTGATCCGGGTCTCGACCTCCTCGGGCGTCATGCCCGGCGCCTTGAGGATGATCTTGACCTGGGTCGACGACACGTCGGGGAAGGCGTCGATCGGCAGGCCGCGCCAGGCGATCACGCCGGCCGCGGTCAGGCCGGCGGCGAGCACCAGCATCAGCAGCCGCTGGCGCAGTGCGAACGAAATCAGGCGGGACAACATGGCCGGCAGGCGGCGTCGGCGCCGCTATCGGGTTGCCGCGGATGCCGCGGATGCCGCGGATGCCGCGGGCGCCGCGAACACCGCCTTGACCGACGCGGTGCCGGCCACGACGATCTGCGCGCCGGCGGCCACGCCGCTGACCTGGGCCATGCCCTGCGCGGTGCGTGCCACTTCCACCGGCACGCGCCGGAAGGTGCCGGGCGCCTCCTGCACGAACACGACGGTCGTGCCGCCGTCCTCGGCCACCGCTGCGGCCGGCAGCAGCACGGTGCCTGCGCCAGCCGGCATCTCCACCGCCGCCACCACCGTCTGCCCGGCACGCAGGGTGTCGCCGGGCGCGCGCACCTCGGCGCGCGCGAGCACGGTCTGGGTGACCGCGTCGACGCTGCGGCCGATCGCGATCAGGTGGCCTTCGACCGGCTTCACGCCGGCCGCCGCGCGGCCCGGCCCCGGCTCCACGCGCACGCCGCGGCCGAGCGCGAGCGCCGGCGCATCGGCAGCCGGCACCTGCATCTCGACCCACAGCGGGTTCAGCGCCGCGATCCGGTACAGCGGCGCGGCCTGCTCCAGCCGCTGGCCGACGACCGCACTCTGCTCGAGCACCACGCCCGCGATCGGCGCGCGCAGCACGATCCGGCCGCTGCCGCCGGCCACGCCGGCCTGCTCGAGCGCGCGGTGCCGCTGCGACTGCTGCGCCTGGGCCTGGCGGGCCTGCGCACGTGCGGCGTCCAGCCGCGACTGCGCGATCAGCCCTTGCGCGAACAGTTCCTCGTCGCGCGCCAGGCTGCGGCGCGCCAGTTCGGCCTGGCTGTCCGCCTGGGCGGCGTCGCGCTGCCACTCGTCGGCCGACGTGCTGCGCAGCACCGCCAGCGTCTGCCCGGCCCGGACCGGGTCGCCCACCGCGGCCTGCAGCGTCTCGACCAGCGCCGGCAGCGGCGCGGCCACCAGCCGCTGCTGCATCACCGGGATCACCACCTGGGCCGGATAGCGCAGCCGCGGTGCGGCCCGATCGGCACCGGCAGGCTCGACGCGGATGCCCAGCGCGGCGATCTGCTGCGCCGTGAGCGTGCGCCGCTGATCGGCCGGCGCCTGCGCGGCCGCCGTGCCCGCCGCCAGGATCAACAACCCGAAGGCGGCGGCCCGTGGCCCGCGTCTGCCGCATGGAATCGCTCGCGTCACGTCGTACCTCGGATGATGGTCGGGCTGCCTCGGGCACCTGCTGCGGCGCACTCGCGGCGGATTCTTGGCGATCGCGGATGAACCCCGGCTGAACGCGCCGCCGCAGGCCTCGCCCGGCCCGGCGTGCGCGCCGGCCGGCCGGTGCGGCTAGACTGCCGCGCCTTTGAGCCGCAACCGACGCGCAGGAGCCCGTTCGATGTTCAGCAGCCTGATGCCGCAGCGCAAGGAGTTCTTCGAATTGCTGAGCGAGCACTCCGAGCACGTGGTCGCCGGTGCCAACGCGGCGCTGCGGCTGCTCAACGGGCTGGGCGCGGGCACCGAAGACATCCCGGTGCTGGTGGCCGAGGTCAACCTGAACGAGCAGCGCGCCGACAAGATCAAGGCCCGGCTGATCGCGCTGCTGCACCGCTCGTTCACCACGCCGATCAACCGCGACCAGATCCATGCGCTGACGATCGAGCTGGACCTGGTGCTCAACGCGCTGCAGGACGTGGCCAACGCGGTGGGCATGTACAGCATCGAGGCGTCGACGGTGGAAGCGCGCGAGATGGCATCGCTGGCGGCCGATGCCTGCCTGAAGCTCAACCGCGCGGTGCTGGCGCTGCCCGACAAGAGCCGCCGCAAGGTGGCGATGGATCTGTGCCAGGAGATCGACGCGATCGAGTCGCAGGCCGACCGGGTGCAGCGCAAGGCGATCACCGCGCTGTTCAACGGCAGCGGCACGCTGTGGAACGCGCTGAAGATGCGCGAGTTCTACGCGCTGCAGGAAGAGGTGGTCGACCGCTGCGAGGACGCGGCCAAGACGATCGAAGAGATCCTGATCGAGAACTCCTGATGGCCCCGTCCCGGCAAACCGAGCGCGACCGGCGATGACGCTCACCATCAGCCTGTGGTCGCTGGCGCTGCTGATCGCGGTGGCGCTGGCCTTCGACTTCATGAACGGCTTCCACGACGGCGCCAACGCGATCTCGACGATCGTGGCCACCGGCGCGCTGACGCCGCGCCAGGCGGTGCTGTTCGCGGCGGCCTTCAACTTCCTGGCGCTGTGGGTGTTCGAGCTGCGGGTGGCCGCGACCATCGGCAAGGGCACCGTCGATCCGCACTTCGTCGACCACGTGGTGATCTTCGGCGCGCTGATGGGGGCGCTCGCGTGGAACATCATCACCTGGTACTGGGGCATCCCGTCGTCGTCGTCGCACGCGCTGGTCGGCGGGCTGGTGGGTGCCGCAGTCGCCAAGGCCGGCGGGCTCGAGCCGATCCTGTGGTCGGGCTTCGGCAAGATCCTGGCGTTCATCGTGATCTCGCCGCTGCTGGGCTTCTTCGCCGGCGGCCTGCTGATGGTGGCGGTCGCGTGGCTGTTCCGCAACAAGACGCCGTACCAGGCGAGCAGCTACTTCCGCTACGGGCAGCTGTTCGCCGCCGGCGCCTACAGCCTGGGCCACGGCGGCAACGACGCGCAAAAGACGATCGGCATCATCTGGCTGCTGATGATCACCGCCGGCGCGGCCACCACCGACGCGCACACGCTGCCGATGTGGGTGGTGTACGCCTGCTACGGTGCGATCGCCTGGGGCACCTACCTCGGCGGCTGGCGCATCGTCAAGACGATGGGCAGCAAGATCACCCGGCTGAACTCGGTCAGCGGATCGTGCGCGTCGATGGGCGGCGCGATCAGCCTGGCGCTGGCGACGCTGGGCGGCGTGCCGGTGTCGACCACGCACACGATCACCGGCGCGATCGTCGGCGTCGGCACCGCCCAGGACGTGAAGGCGGTGCGCTGGGCGGTGACGCTCAACCTGGTGGTCGCCTGGGTGCTGACCATCCCCGCCGCCGGCCTGATCGCCGCGCTGTTCTGGGCGGTCGGCCGCAGCTTCCTGTAGCAGCGAGGCCGCCATGTCCGTCGATGTCGCCCCGAACCGCGCGCTGTTCTTCCGGATGCTGGCGGCACACACCGACCGGGTGGTGGCCGGGGCGAACGCCACGCTGCGCCTGATCACCGGCCTGGGCGACGGCGATGTGCGGCCCGATGCGCTGATCGACGAGGTCAACCGCAACGAAGCCAGCGGCGACGCGTTGCGCGACGAGTTCATCCGCATGCTGCTCGAATCGTTCACCACGCCGATCAGCCGCGAGAAGCTGCACACGCTGATCCTCGACCTGGACCGCGTGCTCGACACGCTGCAAAGCGTGGCCAACGGCATCCGCACGTACCACATCGAGCGGGCCACGCCCGAAGCGCGCACGATGGCGGCGCTGGGCGCCGACGCCTGCCTGAAGCTCAGCCGCGCGGTGGCGGCGCTGGCCGAGCGCAAGCGCGCGGCCGAGGTGGAGCCGCTGTGCCGCGAGGTCGACGCGATCGAGTTGCGCAGCAGCGAGGTGCTGCGCGAGGCGGTGACGCGGCTGTTCGCGGTCGAGGGCAGCGACGCCGACGCCTGGCATGCGATGAAGCTGCGCGGCTTCTATTTCGCGCAGGAGGCGGTGGTCGACAACTGCCGTCGGGCCGCGCGTACGATCGAGGAGATCCTGATCGAGACGGCCTGACTGTTCGTGAAGCATTGCGCTGCGCGCGAGCGTTCGCCCCCGGGCGGCCCGGGTCGGCAGGCGGTGCGTAAGTGCGCCGCCAGTTGCCCGGTATATCGTTCGCGCTGATCCAATCAAACAACGAGGTTCCATGCATATCGAGGGTAAGACAGCCGTCATCACGGGGGGCGCCAGCGGTATCGGCCGCGCCGTGGCGGCCGCGATGGCCGGGCGGCGGGTGGGCGCCGTGGCGCTGGTGGACATGAATCCGGCGGTCGAGGAAGCCGCCGCCGAGTTGAATGCCGAAG
>JAFEFZ010000254.1 GCA_018240325.1 Pseudomonadota bacterium | reverse complement strand
GTTCGGCCAGCAGCGGCCAGGCGGCGTCGAGCCCGTCGCGGTGCCAGCGCGCTTCGGCCATCCAGCCCAGCGGCGCCGGGATGCGCCGCCACGATTCGATGGCGGCCGCCGCGCCGGCGGTTGCAGCCCAGTCGCCCGCGCGCCGGTGCAGCGCGGCCGCGTGCAATTCGGGCTGCTGCGCATCGAAGGGCAGGCGCGCCGCGCGCTGCGCGAGCCGCTGCCACAACGGTCGCAGCCAGGCCTCGGCGCCGGCCGCGCCGAGCAGTTGCTGCGCCGCAGGGGCCAGGTCGTGCTCCAGCGCGGCGACGGCGGCCGCCGCGGCGCCGGCGTCGGTAAACGGGTCGGTCTCGGCGGCTTCGGTCGCGGCCGCCAGCCGCTCGAGCAGCGGCAGCGCGGCGTCGGCCGGGTAGGCATCGGCCAGCAGCGCGAGCGCGGCGCGGGCCGCCGCGGCGTCGTGCCGCAGCAGCGCGTCCAGCACGTCGTTGCGCAGCATCAGGTCGCGGCTGTGGTCGAAGAGGTCGAGTTGCATTGCATGCGGGGCTGCGGCGCGGCGATTGTGGCGCTGCGGCCGGCTAGACTCCCGCACCGAGCAAACGCTCGGTGAAATTCGAGCCCCGATCCCCCCGATCCCGACCCGAGAACCCGATGATCGAACGCACCCTGTTCAATGCCGACCACGAGGCCTTCCGCGACAGCTTCCGCCGCTTCGTCGACAAGCAGATCGCGCCGCACCACGCCGCGTGGGAGGAGCAGGGCTGCGTCGACCGCGAGGTCTGGCGATCGGCCGGCGCCAACGGCTTCCTGTGCATGACGATGCCCGAGGCCTACGGCGGCGCCGGCGCCGACAAGCTGTATTCGGTCGTGCAGATGGAGGAGCTGTCGGCCGGCTTCTACAGCGGCATCGGCTTCGGGCTGCACACCGAGATCGTCGCGCCCTACATCCTGCACTACGGCACCGAGGAACAGAAGCAGCGCTGGCTGCCGCGCCTGGCCAGCGGCGAGATGGTCGGCGCGATCGCGATGAGCGAGCCCGCCGCCGGCTCCGACCTGCAGGGCGTGAAGACCACCGCGGTGCGCCGCGGCGACCACTACGTCGTCAACGGCAGCAAGACCTTCATCACCAACGGCTGGCACGCCGACCTGGTGATCGTCGTCGCCAAGACCGACCCGGCCGCCGGCGCCAAGGGCACGAGCCTGATCGTGGTCGAGCGCGGCATGCCCGGCTTCGAGCGCGGCCAGCGGCTGAAGAAGGTCGGCATGAAGGCGCAGGACACCTCGGAGCTGTTCTTCAACGACGTGCAGGTGCCGGCGCACAACCTGCTCGGCGGCCCCGAGCAGGAGGGGCGCGGCTTCATCTGCCTGATGGAGCAGCTGCCCTGGGAGCGGCTGCAGATCGCGATCGGCGCGGTCGCGGCGATGCGCGCGGCGATCGACCTGACGATCGCCTACGTCAAGGAGCGCCGGGTCTTCGGCCAGCCGGTCGGCGCCTACCAGAACACGCGCTACCGGCTCGCCGAGATGCACAGCGAGGCGCAGGTCGCGCGCGTGTTCGTCGACAAGTGCATCGAGCTGCTGCTGGCCGGCCGGCTCGACAGCGCCACCGCGTCGATGGCCAAGTACTGGTGCAGCGACCTGCAGAGCAAGGTCGTCGACGAATGCGTGCAGCTGCACGGCGGCTACGGCTACATGTGGGAGTACGCGGTCGCGCGCGCGTGGGCCGACGGGCGGGTGCAGCGCATCTACGGCGGCACCAACGAGATCATGAAAGAGCTGATCAGCCGCTCGATCGGGCTGCCCGGGCGCTGACGGTGGGCGCCGCGGGCGACGCGCGGCCGCGCGGCCGGCCGAAGAAGGCGCCGGACGCCATCGACGAGGGCAACCGCCGGCAGGAGCTGCTGCGCGCCGCGGGGCGGCTGTTCCGGCAGCAGGGCTTCGCGGCGACGAGCACGCGCGACATCGCCGCGGCCGCGGGCATGCGCGCCGGCTCGCCCTTCTATCACTTCGAGAACAAGGCGGCGCTGCTGTTCGCGGTGGTCGAGCAGGGCATGCACGCGGCGCTCGAGCGCCAGGCGCAGGTGCTGTGCGCGCTGCCGGCGCGCGCCGACACCGCCGCGCGGCTGCGCGCGCTGGTGCGCGTGCACTTCGACATCCTGCTCGGCCCGGACAGCGACTTCGTCCCGGTGATGCTGTACGAATGGCGCTCGCTGGACCTGCCGCAACGCCGCGCGATCGCGGGCCTGCAGCGCGCCTACGAGGACGCGTGGAAGACCGCGATCGAAGCGCTGCACGCGGCCGGCGGCATCGGCGGCGACGCGCGCCTGGCGCGGCTGATGATCCTGGGCGCGCTCAACTGGTCGGTGCAGTGGTACCGCGTGGGGCAGGGCGCGTCGCTGGACGAGCTGTGCGACAGCGCGCTGCAGCTGTTCGTGCGCGCGCCCGCGCGCCGCGGCGGGCGACAATCGGCGCCACCATGAAGACGAGCGTGCTCTACGGCTTCCACGCGGTGGGCGTGCGGCTGAAGGTCGCGCCGGCGACGGTGCAGGAGCTGCACCTCGACGCGCGCCGCCGCGACGCGCGCATGCAGCGCCTGGTCGAGCGCGCGCGCGCAGCCGGCGCGCAGCTGATCGACAGCGACGACGCGCGGCTGACGCGGTTGGCCGGATCGCCGCACCACCAGGGCGTGGCCGCGCGTGTGGCGCCGCTGCCCAAGAGCCATTCGCTCGACGACCTGCTCGACGCGGTGCAGGGCGCGCCGCTGGTGCTGGCGCTGGACGGCATCACCGACCCGCACAACCTGGGCGCCTGCCTGCGCGTGGCCGACGGCGCCGGCGTGCATGCGGTGATCGCGCCGAAGGATCACGCGGTCGGCATCGGCGCCACCGTGTCGAAGGTGGCCAGCGGCGCGGCCGACACCGTGCCCTACCTGATGCTGACCAACCTGGCGCGTGCGCTCGGCGAGCTGAAGGAGCGCGGCCTGCAGGTGGTCGGCACCGCCGACGACGCGCCGCAATCGCTGTACGAGGCCGACCTGCGCGGCCCGCTGGCGCTGGTGCTGGGTGCCGAGGGCCGCGGCCTGCGCGAGCTGACGCGGCGCAGCTGCGACCGGCTGGTGCGCATCCCGATGAAGGGTGCGGTCGAGAGCCTGAACGTATCGGTGGCGGCCGGCGTGTGCCTGTACGAGGTGCTGCGCCAGCGCGGCGGGTGATGGCGATGGCCGAGCTGCCCGCCGCCCAGGCTGCCGTGCTGGCCGATGTGCGCGCGCTCGCGCAGCGCGCGCCGCGGGTGTGCGTGCTCAGCGGCGCCGGCATGAGCGCCGAGAGCGGCATCCCGACCTTCCGCGACGCGATGACCGGGCTGTGGAGCCGTTTCGACCCCGCGCAACTGGCCAGCGAAGAAGGCTTTCGCGCCGACCCGGCGCGCGTGTGGGCCTGGTACGCCGAGCGCCGCGCCGGCCTGCACGCGGCGCAGCCCAACGCCGGCCACCGCGCGGTCGCCGCCTTCGGGCGGCGCCGGCCCGGCGTGCTGACCGTGGTCACCCAGAACGTCGACGACCTGCACCAGCGCGCCGGCTGGCCCGACACGATCCGCCTGCACGGCGACATCCTGGCCGACCGCTGGCTCGAGCCCTGCCCGCACGGGCGCGCCTGCGCGCCCGCACAGGCGCGGCCGGGGCAGCCGCCGGCCTGCGCCGACTGCGGCAACCTGCTGCGGCCCGACGTGGTGTGGTTCGGCGAGATGCTGCCGGCCGGCGCGATCGACGCGGCCGAACGCGCGGCGCGCGGCTGTGCGCTGCTGCTGGTGGTGGGCACCTCGGGCGCGGTCTGGCCGGCTGCCGGCCTGGCCGGGGTCGCGCGGCGCTCCGGCGCGCGCGTGGCGATCGTCAACCCGCACGCCAGCGACATCGACGACGACGCGCACTGGGTGCTGCGCGGCACCGCCGCCGACCTGCTGCCGCGGCTGCTCGACGCGTAGCGCCGCTCCGGTGCACCGGCGCGGCGGCCGACTACCGAAGGCGGGAGCCGCCGCCGCGGCCGCCAGCGTCACGGCGCCGCGGCACGCGCCAGCATCACGTGCGCGGCACGCACGATGCTCTTTGCGTCCACGCCGAAGAATTCGCGCAGCCTGGTGCGCGTGTCGCTGCGCCCGAATCCGTCGGTGCCCAGCGTCAGGTAGCGGCAGCCCGCGGGCAGGTAGGCGCGGATGCTCTCGGGCACGGCGCGCACGTAGTCGGTGGCGGCGATCACCGGCCCGAACGGCCCCGCCGGTCCCGCGGCGGGTGCGAGCTGCGTGGCGATGAACGGCACGCGCGCCGCCTCGCCGCGCAGCGCGGCCTGTTCGCAGGCCGCACCGTCGCGCGCGAGCTCGCTCCAGCTGGTCACGCTGAGCACCTGGGCCGGGATGCCTTCGCCCGCCAGCGCCTGCGCGGCGCGGATCACCTCGGTCAGGATCGCACCCGAGCCGAGCAGCGTCACTTGCGCCGCCTGCGCATCCGCCGGGAAGCGCGCGAAGCGGTAGCAGCCGCGCAGCAGGTCTTCGGCAACCCCTTCGGGCAGGCTCGGCTGCGCGTAGTTCTCGTTCATCAGCGTCACGTAGTAGAAGACGTCGCGCTGCTCGACCATCATCTCGCGGATGCCGGCGTCGATGATCACCGCCATCTCGCCGGCGAAGGCCGGGTCGTAGGCCTTGCAGTTGGGGATCGTCGCCGCCACCAGGTGGCTCGTGCCGTCCTGATGCTGCAGGCCTTCGCCGCCGAGCGTGGTGCGGCCCGAGGTGGCACCGAGCAGGAAGCCGCGCGCCCGCTGGTCGGCGGCGGCCCAGATCGCGTCGCCGACGCGCTGGAAGCCGAACATCGAGTAGTAGATGTAGAAGGGCAGCATCGCCAGGCCGTGCACGCTGCAGCTGGTCGCCGCGGCGGTCCAGCTGGCGATCGCGCCGGCTTCGCTGATGCCTTCCTCCAGGATCTGGCCGTCGGTGGCTTCGCGGTACGACAGGATGCTGTCGATGTCCTCGGGCGCGTAGCGCTGCCCCACGCTCGAGTAGATGCCGACCTGCTTGAACAGGTTGGCCATGCCGAAGGTGCGCGCCTCGTCGGCGACGATGGGCACGATGCGCGGGCCGAGCGCCTTGTCCTTGAGCAGGCTGCCGAGCATGCGCACGAAGGCCATCGTCGTGCTCATCTCCTTGCCGCCGGCGGCGATCGCGAACTGTGCGTAGGCGGCCAGCTCGGGCTTGGGCACGGGCTCGCAGGCCGTGTCGCGGCGCGGCATCGACCCGCCGAGCGCGGCGCGGTGCGCGCGCAGGTACTGCATCTCGGGGCTGTCCTCGGCCGGCTTGTAGAAGGCGAGCGAGGTCGCCTGCTCGTCGCTCAGCGGCAGGTTGAAACGGTTGCGAAAGCCGATCAGGTCGGAGCCTTCGAACTTCTTGTGCGAATGCGTGGTCATGCGCCCCTGGCCGGCCGTGCCCATGCCGTAGCCCTTCTTGGTGTGCGCCAGGATCACCGTCGGCTGGCCGCGGTGCGCCACCGCCGCCGCGTAGGCGGCGTGGATCTTGACCAGGTCGTGGCCGCCGCGCCGGAGCCGGTCGATCTGCTCGTCGGTCATGCCCTGCGCCAGGCGGGCCAGCGCCTCGTTCTGGCCGAAGAAGGTGTCGCGGTTGAAGCGCCCGTCCTTGGCCGCGAAGGTCTGCATCTGGCCGTCGACGGTGTGCGCGAAGGCCCGGGCGAGTGCGCCGGTGGTGTCGCGCGCGAACAGGCCGTCCCAGTCGCTGCCCCACAGCAGCTTGATGACCTTCCAGCCGGCACCGGCGAACAGCTTTTCCAACTCGTCGACGATGCGGCCGTTGCCGCGCACCGGGCCGTCCAGGCGCTGCAGGTTGCAGTTGACGACCCACACCAGGTTGTCGAGCTTCTCGCGCGCGGCCAGCGTCAGTGCGCTCATCGACTCGGGCTCGTCCATCTCGCCGTCGCCGAACACGCCCCAGACCTTGCGGCCGCTGCAATCGAGCAGCCGGCGGTGGCTCAGGTAGCGCATGAAGCGCGCGTGGTAGATCGAGCTGATCGGGCCGATGCCCATCGACCCCGTCGGGAACTGCCAGAAGTCCGGCATCAGGTAGGGGTGCGGATAGCTCGACAGGCCGCGCGCACCGGCTTTCGGCGCCGCCAGCTCCTGGCGGTAGTGCAGCAGGTCGTGCTCGGTGAGCCGCCCCTCGAGAAAGGCGCGGGCGTACACGCCGGGCGAGCTGTGCGGCTGGAAGAACACCAGGTCGCCGCCGTGCGCGGCGTCGCGTGCGTGGAAGAAGTGGTTGAAGCCGACCTCGAACAGGTCGGCGGCGCTGGCATAGCTGGCGATGTGCCCGCCGAGCTCGCCGTAGGCCTGGTTGGCGCGCACCACCATCGCCAGTGCGTTCCAGCGCATCAGCGCGCCCAGGCGCTCTTCGATCGCCAGATCGCCCGGAAACACCGGCTGGTCGCCGACCGCGATCGTGTTGACGTACGGCGTCGCGAGTTCCGGCTGCCACCCGACCTGCCGGGCGCGCGCGATCGCCGCCAGTTCATCCAGGATCTGCGCCGCCCGTTGCGGCCCCTGCGCCGCGACCAGCGCCGTGAAGGCGTCGCGCCACTCCTTTGTCTCCTCGGGATCGATGTCGTGCGCAAGGGTGTGGGCGGGTTGGGTGCTGTCGTTCATGGTGTGGGCCCGGATCGTGCTGGAGGGATGCCGGCGGCCAGTGGCCTTTGCACAGCGCCGGCCCGACAGCGGGACTATCGCCGCTTGCCCAGGGGTTGCGCCAGTGCCGTGTCGAAAACGGCCGGCAGCGGATCGGGGCGAGCCTGTCGTGCGCCCACCTTGCAAGCCGCGCTTCGCGATCCGGCCTGCGCGCAGCAGCCGGCCGAACACGAGGCCAAGCGGCTCCACCCGTTGTTCCGCCCAGCCGGCCTGGGCCTGCCGCCGGCGATCGAGGGGCTCGGGCCGCTCGGCCTGCGGCGCGCGCCTCGGCCTGGCGCCGGCGCTGCGGCGGCTACGATCGCCGCCTCTGATTCGGCCTGCGGGCCCGACTGCCATGCGCCACCTTGCTTCCATCGCCGTCTTCGCCGCGTTCGTCGCCCTGGCCGGGTTCGGCACCGCAGCATCGGCCCAGCCGGCATCGGCGCCGGCGGCAGCACCGGCGGCGCCGACCCTGCGGCTGAGCGCGCAGGCCACCCGGTCGGTCGCGCTCGACGAGATGGTGGTCGTGCTCGCCAGCGAGCAGGAGGGCCCGGCGGTCGGCCCGCTGAACCGCGCGGTGCTCGAGGCGCTGTCGGCCGCGCTCGCAGCGGCGCGGGCAGAGCCCGGCGTCGAGGCCGAGTTCAGCGGCATCCACTCGTTCCCGGTGCGGGTCAAGGACAAGCCCGCCGGCTGGCGCGTGCGCGGCGAGCTGACGCTGCGCAGCCGCCGCCACGAGCCGCTGGCGGCGCTCGCGACCCGATTCGGCGACAAGCTGCTGCTCAGCGACGTGCGCTTCCGCCTGTCGCGCGAGCAGGCCGAGCAGACGCAGGCGGCGTTGATCGACGAGGCCGGCCGCGCCTTCCGGCTCAAGGCCGAGCAGGGCGCCCGCGCGCTGGGCTTCAAGGGCTACGAATTGCAGAGCGCCGGCATCGACCTGCCGCCCGCGATGCCGCCGGTGCCGGTGATGCGCGCCGCCGTTGCCGGGGCGATGGCCGACGGCGGCGAAATGGCGATGGCCGCGCCATCGGCCGCGGGCGGCCGTGCCGACGCGGCGCTGCTGAGCGCCGCCTTCGCCGCGGCCGGCCGCACCGACGTGACCGTGACGATCAACGGCGTCGTGGTGCTCAGGCCCTGACGGCCGCGTGCCGGATGGCGCGTGCCGGTGCGGGCCCGCCGCTGCCCGTGCCCCGGGCACCCGTGCCCCGTGCCCGGATTCGGCGCCGCTACACTGCGCCGCCTCGCAGCTGACCCCCTGTTTGCCCTTGGACAAGATCGTTGCCCAACTGGCCGCCGAGCTGAAGGTGCGGCCGCAGCAGGTGGCCGCCGCCGTCGCGCTGCTCGACGGCGGGGCCACCGTGCCCTTCATCGCCCGCTACCGCAAGGAGGCCACCGAAGGCCTCGACGACGTGCACCTGCGCGAGCTCGACGCACGGCTGGCCTACCTGCGCGAGCTGGAGGAGCGCCGCGCCGCGGTGCGCAAGAGCATCGCCGAGCAGGGCAAGCTCACGCCGGAGCTGGAGGCCGCGATCGACGCCGCGCCGACCAAGCAGGAGCTGGAAGACCTGTACCTGCCGTACAAGCCGCGGCGGCGCACCAAGGGGATGATCGCGCGCGAGGCCGGGCTCGAGCCGCTGGCCGACCGGCTGTTCGCCGACCCGGCGCTGGACCCGGCCGCGCAGGCGCCGGCCTTCGTCAACGCCGAGGCCGGCTTCGCCGACGCGGCGGCCGTGCTCGACGGCGTGCGCGACCTGCTGGCCGAGCGCTGGGCCGAGGATGCGGCGCTGGTGGGCCTGTTGCGCGAATGGCTGTGGGCCGAAGGGCGGCTGCGCAGCACGCTGGCGGCGGGCAAGGAGGGGCAGCATCCCGATGCCGCCAAGTTCCGCGATTATTTCGACTACGAGGAGCCGATCCGCAGCGTGCCTTCGCACCGCGCGCTGGCGATCTTCCGCGGCCGCGCGCTCGAGTGGCTGGACGCGAAGCTGGCCGTCGAGGAGCCGGCGGCACAGGGCAGCGAGCCGCGTGCGCGCACGGCAGTGCCCACGCCCGCCGAAGGCCGGATCGCGCAGCACCTCGGCTGGCGCCACCAGGGCCGGCCCGGCGACGAGCTGATCCGCAAGACCGTTGCCTGGACCTGGCGCATCAAGCTGTCGCTGAGCCTGGAGCGCGACCTGTTCGGCCGCCTGCGCGAGCGCGCCGAAGACCAGGCGATCAAGGTCTTCGGCCACAACCTGCGCGACCTGCTGCTGGCCGCGCCCGCCGGCAAGCGCGTGGTGATGGGGCTCGACCCGGGAATCCGCACCGGCGTGAAGGTGGCGGTGGTCAGCGACACCGGCAAGGTGCTCGACACCGCCACCGTGTATCCGCACGAGCCGCGCAACGACTGGGACGGCGCGCTGCACGTGCTCGGCCGGTTGGCGGCGCAGCACGGCGTGAGCCTGGTGGCCATCGGCAACGGCACCGCGAGCCGCGAGACCGACCGGCTCGCCGCCGATCTGCTGGCGCGCGTGCGCCAGCTCGCACTCGAGCGCGACATCGACAAGATGGTGGTCAGCGAGGCCGGCGCTTCGGTCTACAGCGCCAGCGAGTTGGCCAGCCGCGAGCTGCCGGCGCTGGACGTGAGCCTGCGCGGCGCGGTCAGCATCGCGCGCCGGCTGCAGGATCCGCTGGCCGAGTTGGTGAAGATCGACCCGAAGAGCATCGGCGTCGGCCAGTACCAGCACGACGTCGACCAGCGCGGGCTGGCGCGTGCGCTCGACGCGGTGGTCGAGGACTGCGTGAACGCCGTCGGCGTCGACCTGAACACCGCCAGCGCGCCGCTGCTGGCGCGCGTGGCCGGGCTGACGCCGGCGGTGGCGGCGCACGTGGTGCAGTGGCGCGACGCGCACGGCGCCTTCCGCACGCGCCGCCAGCTGCTCGAGGTGACGGGCCTCGGGCCGCGCACCTTCGAGCAGGCGGCCGGCTTCCTGCGCATCCCCGGCGGCGACGATCCGCTCGACGCGACCGGCGTGCACCCCGAGACCTACCCGGTGGTGCACCGGCTGCTCGCCGCCACCGGCCGCCCGGTGCGCGAGCTGATGGGCCGCGCCGAGGTGCTGCGCGCACTCGCGCCCGAGGCTTTCGCCGACGAGCGCTTCGGCGCGATCACGGTGCGCGACATCCTGGCCGAGCTCGAGAAGCCGGGCCGCGACCCGCGGCCGCACTTCCAGGTGGCGCGCTTCAACGACGGCGTGACGGACATCGCCGATCTGAAGCCCGGCATGCTGCTCGACGGCACGGTCAGCAACGTCGCCCAGTTCGGCGCCTTCGTCGACCTGGGCGTGCACCAGGACGGCCTGGTGCACGTGAGCCAGCTCGCCAATCGCTTCGTCGCCGACGCGCGCGAGGTGGTGCGCGCCGGCCAGCCGGTGAAGGTGCGGGTGCTCGAGGTCGACCTGGCGCGCAAGCGCATCGCGCTGACGATGAAGCTCGACGCGCCGCCGCGGCCGGCGGGCGCGCCCGGCGAGCTGCGCCACCGGCCGGCGGCACGCGACGAGCGCGCGCGCCGCGCCGAACCCGCGCCGCAGGGCGCGATCGCGGCGGCCTTCGCCAAGCTGCGCGGGTGAACCCGCCTGCGCTGCGCACCGGCTGCGGCGCCGGCCGGGCCGCAGGCGCGGCCTGCGCTGCTGCGACCGGCGGCTAGACTGGCCGCCCCAACCGAAGAGGATGTCGTTCATGCGCAAGCTGCTGCTGCTGACCCTGGGCCTGGCCGCCGCCGGCGCCGCTGCTGCGCAGGCCTGGCCGAGCAAGCCGATCCGGGCGGTGGTGCCCTTCGCCGCCGGCAGCGCCACCGACCAGATCGGCCGCGCGTTTGCCGAGAAGATGGCGGCCACGCTCGGCCAGCCGGTGGTGATCGACAACAAGCCCGGTGCCAACGGCATGCTCGGCGCCGAGGCGGTGGCCGCCGCCGCGCCCGACGGCTACACGATCCTGATCGGCACCAACAGCACCAACGCGGCGCTGAAGTTCCTGCTGAAGAAGCTGCCCTACGACCAGGACAAGGCCTTCGTGCCGGTGGCCTTCATCGGCTCGGTGCCGCTGATGGTGGCGGTCAACAACGACGTGCCGGCGAAGACCCTGAAGGAGCTGGTCGAGCTGGCGCGCGCCAAGCCCGGGCAGGTGAGCGTGGCCTACGCCACCACCTCGCAACAGGTGTCGTCGGAGATGTTGGCGAGCATGGCCGGCGTCAAGTTCAACATGATCCCGTACAAGAGCGGCCCGGCGGCGATGACCGACCTGATCGGCGGCCAGGTCAACGTGTTCACCGCCGACTTCGGCGTGACCGTGCCGCAACTCAAGGCCGGCAAGATCCGCGGGCTGGCGGTGACCTCGACCCAGCGCTCGAAGGCGGTGCCCGAGGTGCCCACCGTGAACGAGGCGCTGGGGCTGAAGGACTACGAGCTGATCGCCTACTTCGCGGTGTTCGCGCCGGCGGGCACGCCGAGCGAGATCGTCGCCCGGCTGAACCAGGCGGTCAACGCCGCGGCCGCGGCCAAGGATCTGCAGGACAAGTTCGAGTCGATCGGCTTCGCGATCGAGCCCGGCACCCCCGAGCAACTGGCCGCGCGCAACCGGGCCGAGACCGAGAAGTGGGGCCGCGCGATCCGCGACGCGAAGATCGAGCCGCAGTAGCGCCGGGCGGTGCCGCCATGCCGGTGATCGAAGTCCGCCACCCGCTGGTGCGCCACAAGGTCGGGCTGCTGCGCGAGCATGACATCTCGACCAAGAAGTTCCGCGAGCTCACCGGCGAGCTGGCGCGGCTGCTGGCCTACGAGGCCACCGCCGACTTCCCGCTCGAGGGCGCGACGGTGCAGGGCTGGGCCGGGCCGGCCGAAGTCGAGCGCATCGCCGGGCGCAAGGTCACGGTGGTGCCGATCCTGCGCGCCGGCATCGGCATGCTCGACGGCGTGCTCGACCTGATCCCCAACGCCAAGGTCAGCGTGGTCGGCATCAGCCGCAACCACCGCACGCTCGAGCCCGAGCCCTACTTCGAGCGCTTCGTCGGCCACCTGGACGAGCGCTGCGCGCTCGTCATTGACCCGATGCTCGCCACCGGCGGCTCGATGCTGGCCACCGCCGAGCTGCTGAAGCGCCGCGGCTGCCGCGACATCCGTGCGCTGGTGCTGGTGGCCGCGCCCGAGGGCATCGCCGCGCTCGAGCAGGCGCACCCCGACGTGCGCTGCTGGACGGCGGCGATCGACGATCGCCTGGACGCGCACGGCTACATCATTCCCGGCCTGGGCGATGCCGGCGACAAGATCTTCGGCACGAAGTGAGTGCCGCAGCCGCACCCGCCGCCGCCCGGCCGGCGCCGCGCCGCCCGATGAAGCCGTCAGGCAGAACGGCCCTTGCGGCCTGAACCCGAACCCGAGGACCGACGATGAGATGGCCGTCGCTGATGCCGATGCTGGCTGCGCTGCTGCTCGCGGCCTGCGCGAGCGTGACCAACCCGGTCAGCGGCAAGCGCGAGCTCACCGTGATGGACGAGCGCGCCGAGATCGCCGCGGGCGCCAAGGCGCACCGCGAAGTGCTCGCCGAGTACGGCGTGGTCGGCGACGCGGCGCTGCAGGCCTACGTCGACGGCGTCGGCCAGAAGCTGGCCGCGGCGTCGCACCGCCCGAACCTGAAGTGGACCTTCACGGTGCTCGACAGCCCCGAGGTCAACGCCTTCGCGCTGCCGGGCGGCTACGTCTACGTGACGCGCGGCATCATGGCCTACCTCGACAGCGAGGCCGACCTGGCCGGCGTGCTCGGGCACGAGATCGGCCACGTCACCGCGCGCCACGGCGCGGCCGGCGCGACGCGCCAGGCGGGTGCGGGGGCGGCGGTGGTCGGCGCGACGCTGCTGGGCGCGATCGTCGAGGCCACCACCGGCATCCCCGGCCTGGCGCAGGCGGCGGGCGGCCTGGCCGAAGTCGGCGCCGCCGGGCTGATCGCCAGCTACAGCCGCGAGCAGGAGCTGCAGGCCGACCAGCTGGGCGCCCAGTACCTGGCGCGCGTGCACTTCAACCCGGGCAACATGGTCGACGTGATCCAACTGCTGGGCGACCAGGAGCGCTTCGCCGCCGAGGCCGCCCGGGCCGCCGGGCGCGCGCCGCCGGCCTCGGGCGGCTGGCTGGCCTCGCACCCCAGCAGCGACCAGCGGCTGCAGCAGATCCGCACGACCGCGCAGCAGTTGCTGGCGCAACAGCCCGGCGGCTGGGCCGATGACGGCCGCGGCCGCTATCTGCAGTCGATCGACGGCATGACCTTCGGCGACGGCCGCGCGCAGGGCGTGGTGCGCGGGCGCAACTTCTTCCACGAGCCGCTGGGCATCGCGATCACCGCGCCGCAGGGCTGGCGCATCGTCAACGCCAGCGATTCGGTCGCGCTGATCAACGCCAAGGGCGACGCCGGGCTGGTGCTGCGGCTGGTGCCGCCCGAGGTGGTGCGCAAGGCTGGCGGCTCGCACGAAGCGGTGCTGCGCCAGGCGCTGGGCGCCACCGACGGCCGGATCGAGCGGCTCACGCTCGGCGGCGGGCTGCAGGCCACCCATTTCGTCGGCCGCCGGCGCGACGCCCGGGGCAACATCCGGCCGCTGGACGCGACCATCGCCAGCGGCCCGCGCGGCGAACTGTTCCTGCTCGGCCGCGTGGCGGGCAGCGCCGCCGCGCTGGAGCGCGCGCAGCCGCTGCTGCGCGAGGCCGAGCTGAGCTTTCGGCCGCTGGCCGGCGCCGAGATCGCGGCCGCGCGCCCGTGGCGGATCGACCTGGTGCCGCTGCCGGCCGGCGGCTTCGCCCAACTGGCGCGCAACACGCCGCTGATCGAACTGCCCGAGCAGCAGCTGCGGCTGCTCAACGGCGTCTACGGCCGCCAGGCGGCGCCGCCGGTGGGGTCCGAGGTCAAGGTGGTGCGCTGACGCCCGCCGTGCGCATGCGCCGGCCGGCCCACAGGCTCAGGCCGATTGCCGCCAGCAGCGACGCGAGCCCCGCGGCGTGCAGCGGGCCGAAGCCGGCGGCGGCGATGATCGCGCCGCCGATGCCGGCGCCGGCGAACTGGCCGGCGTACATCGCCGAGCTGTTCAGCGAGATCAGCGCGGTGGCCAGCGCCGGCGCGGCCAGCGCGAGCCGCGCCTGCTGCGCCGAATTCGACGCGAAGCAGCCCAGCGCCCAGGGCGCGATCACGAGCATCGCGCTGCCCAGGCCGGCGGCGGCCGGCCAGGCCAGCAGCGACAGCGCGATGCCGGCGAGCGACACCGTCACGGCGCGCGCCGCGCCGCTGCGGCCGATCACGTGCGTCAGCACCACGTTGCCGACGACGCCGAGCGCGCCGAACCACAGGAACAGCGCGCCGATCCGGTTGGCGCCCCAGCCCAGCTGCTGTGCGAAGTAGGGCGTGAAATAGCTGAACAGCACGAACTGGCCGGCGCTGCTGAAGGCGGTGACCAGCACGACCGCCACCAGCACCGGCTGGCGCGCGATGCCGTGCCAGTCGGCCATCGACATCGGCGCCGGGCGGATGCCCGCCGGCAGCGCGCGCGCCACCGCCAGCGCCGCGCCCAGCGCGAGCAGCGCCACCGCGGCGAAGGCCCAGCGCCAGCCCAGCACTTCGCCGATCCAGGCCGACGCCGGCAGGCCGAGCACCGAGGCGACCGACCAGCCCAGCAGGATGAAGGTGATCGCCTCGCCGCGGCTGGCGGCCGGCGCGAGCGCGGCGATCGCCGATGCCGCCTGCGGCGTGAAGGCCGCCGCGCCCAGCAGCGTCAGGCAGCGCACGGCGAGCAGCGCCGTGAAATCCGGCATCAACGCGCACAGCGCCTGGCCGGTGGCGGTCCACAGCAGCGCCAGCACCAGCAGCCGGCGCCGGTCGGCGCCCGACAGCAGCCCGGCCAGCAGCGGCGAGGCGATCGCCATCACCACCGCGCCGGCGCCGATCAACTGGCCGGCCAGCGCCACCGACACCTGCAGCGAGCGGACGATGTCGTTGAGCACGCCGGCGGCCGACATCACCGCGCAGCCGATCGCGAAGTTGCCGCCGAGCAGCGCCCAGCGCGCGTGCGCGGCGGCCGTGCTCAGCGCAGCACCTTCAGCGCGGCCGGGTTGACGATGTTCGTCGGCTGGTTGGCGATGTAGTTCAGCACGTTGTCGAAGGCCGCGCTGAACGACAGCTCGTAGGAATCCTGCTCGACGTAGCCGATGTGCGGCGTGCACACCGCGTTCTCCAGCCGCAGCAGCGGGTGGCCCTGCAGGATCGGCTCGGTCTCGAACACGTCGGTCGCCGCCAGGCCCGGGCGGCCGCGGTTCAGCGCCGACACCAGCGCGTGCTCCTGCACCAGCTCGGCGCGCGAGGTGTTGACGAACAGCGCCGTGGGCTTCATCAGCGACAGCGCGTCGAGCGTGACGATGCCGCGCGTGGCCTCGTTCAGCCGCAGGTGCACGCTGAGCACGTCGCAGCCGGCGAAGAAGCGCTCGCACGATTCGGCGGCGTCGTAGCCGTCGGCACGGGCGCGCTCGCGCGACGCCTCGCTGCCCCAGACCTGCACCTGCATGCCGAAGGCGCGGCCGTAGCCGGCCACCAGCCGGCCGATGCGGCCGTAGCCCCAGATGCCGAGCGTGCGGCCGCGCAGCACCTGGCCGATGCCGAAGTTCGGTGGCATCGACGCCGCCTTCAGGCCGGACTGCTGCCAGGCGCCGTGCTTCAGGTTGCCGATGTACTGCGGCAGCCGGCGCATGCTGGCCATGATCAGCGCCCAGGTCAGCTCGGCCGGCGCGATCGGCGAGCCGATGCCTTCGGCCACCGCGATGCCCATCCGGGTGCAGGTGTCGACGTCGATGTGCGCGCCGACGCGGCCGGTCTGGCTGATCAGCTTGAGCTTGGGCAGCTTCTCCAGCAACTGGCGCGGGAAGTGGGTGCGCTCGCGGATCAGCACCAGCACGTCGGCGTCGCGCAGGCGCACCGACAGCTGGCCGATGCCCTTGACCGTGTTGGTGAACACCTTCGCGTTCAACTTCTCGAGCTTGTGCGCGCACTCGAGCTTGCGGACCGCGTCCTGGTAGTCGTCGAGGATGATGATGTTCATGGCTGCCGGGCATTGTGCCAACCCGGCGCGGTGCACGGGCCGCGTGGGCGCGCGGCCGCCGGCCGCGCCCGCAACGGCGGCGTGAAGCTGCGGGTTCAGAGGAGCGGCGTGAAGCCGCGGGCTCGGACCAGCGGCGTGAAGCCCCGCCGTCAGAACAGCGGCGTGAAGCCGCTGAGGGCGCTGCGCGGCGGGAACAGCGTGTGCAGGCCGCGCTGCAACTCGGCGCGGCCGGCCGTGTCGGGCAGCAATTCGAACACCAGCCCGCGCAGCAGCCACAGGTCGGCCGGCTCGGCGGCCTGGCGCACCTGATGGCGCAGCCAGTCGGCGCGGCTGCCGCACGCGCCCTCCAGCACCAGCAGATAGGTCTGCTTCAGGTTCACGAAGGCCCGCCGCGCGGCCAGGCGCGCGAGCTGGCCCTGCGCCAGGTGGTCGGCCGCATGGCCGACCACGTCGCGCTCGAGGTGGTGGCGCGGCGCGCCGCTCATGACAGCAGCGGCACGAAGCCCGAGCGCGGCGCGCGTGTCGGGAAGTGGCAGTTCAGCCGCGCCAGGCGCTGCTCGGCTTCGGACTGGCTGTGGCTGCGGGCGACGACGTTGAAGACCTCGGCGCGCAGGTGCCACAGGTCGCGCAGCGAATGGGCATGGCCGATGCGGTCGGCCAGCGTGCCGGCGGCAGGGTCGGCGACGTCGGCCAGCGTGTCGAGGAAGGCGCGCCGCACCGGCGGCAGGCGGTGCACCGGCGGCGACGAATGCCATGCGCCCGGCGCCAGCAGCCAGCACCACATCCGCTGCCAGGCCGATCGCGGTGCCTGGCGCAGCGACGGCGGGCAAACCTCCTCGCGCCAACCGATGCGCGAGGCCAGGGTTTCGCGGTAGCGGGGGCGAAGCAGCAGGCTGAAAGTAGGCATGGCTGTGACTTCGGACACGTCGGTGGGAACTTGAGCCATTGTTCGGCGCTGCCCGGCGTGCAAAAGCCCGAACAACGGGCGCCGGGCCCGGCACTTCGGCTGCGGTGCCGGTGCGGCGCGTCGTCTGGCGTTGCACCACGTTGCGGGAAGCGCAGCCGCGCGCTTCAGCGCTCCTTGGCCTCGACCGCGGGGCAGGCCGTCGTCGGGGTCAACGGGCGCTCGGCCGGCGATGGCCGCACGATGCCGTGCCTCGGTGCCGGCGCGGCCCTCGAGCGGCGACGCGGGCATTGCGCAGCGCAAGCGCAGGGCCGTACACGGCCCGAACGGGCGCGGGCTGGGCGATGCCCAGCCCTGACGATCTCAGACGACGCAGTTGCGGCCGAGCTGCTTGGCGGCGTAGAGCGCGCGGTCGGCTTCGCGCCACGCGGCTTCCCAGCGGTCGAGCGACGCGAATTCGCGCGACAGGCCGACGCTGACCGTGCACTGCACCGGCTGCGCGCCCGGCTGCGGCAGCGCGATGCGCAAGGCGCCGATGTCGGCGCGCAGGCGTTCGGCCAGCGCATGTGCGGCGGCCTCGCCGCCGACGCAGCCGATCACGAATTCCTCGCCGCCGACGCGGGCGACGAAGTCGCCGGCGCGCACGTGGTCCGCGAGCGTGCCGGCCACGGCCTCGAGCACGCGGTCGCCGATGCCGTGCCCGTGCTCGTCGTTGATGCGCTTGAAGTGGTCGACGTCGACCTGCAGCAGCGTGACCGGCTGCACCGGGCGCCGTGCGAAATGCTGCTCGAGCCGGTCGTCCAGGCCGTTGCGGTTGAGCAGCCGCGTCAGCGCGTCGCGACTGGCCAGGTCGGCGAGCCGGGCCTGCAGCCGCAGGAACACCATCCACAGCAGGTTCAGCGACTGCAGGACCACCGCCAGCGTCGCGTACAGGTAGTACACCGTGCCCGACGTGGTGCCGTACATCGAGCCGATGCCGTCCTGCACGATCGTCGCGCCGCGCAGCAGCGTCAGCACGCCGAGGGTGCCGATCAACGGCGCGGCGACCCGCATCGGCGCGCGCACCACCGGGTCGTCGCCGCGCAGCAGCGAGCGCAGCGCCGTCGCGCCGAACGCGAGCCAGACCGCACCGAGGGTGAAGTTCAGCAGCGCGTAGCGGCCCTGCAAGCCCCAGCTCCACAGCGCGACGGCCAGCGCCGCGGTGTAGGCCGCAGTGCCGGCCGCCACGCTGCGCCAGGCACGCGACGGGCGCCCCAGGAACTGGCGCAACCCGACCAGGAACATCGCTGCCGCGGCCACCATCATCAGGTCGCACACCGGCGACAGCAGCGTCGGTGCGTGCAGCCCTTCGGCCAGGCGCACCAGGTACGCGCCGCCGAACACGACCGCGGCTGCCGACCACATCCCGAGCCCGCTGCCCGCGGGCATCCTGCGCTGGATCAAATAGAACAGCCCGCCCGAGCAGATCATGTTGATCCCGAGCAGCAAGACGAGGGTCGTGGTGTCCATGGCGGCGGCGCGCAGTCTGCCAGATCGATCCCGGTTAGGGCCTGCCGATCAGCTTGCAGGCGTTCGGCCGCAGGCAGCATTGCACGGCTGGTGCGGCCCGATCGCGTTCAGGGGCGGCCTTGGCGGCGGTGCGACGGGTGCTCAGGGCGCCGCTGAGTCCGGCCAGCGTCGGCCGACCCCGGCCGAGCCTGGCGCGAAAGGCAGTGCACCGCTTCAGCGCGGTCTTGCCGCCGCGCCGCCGGCATTCGCGCTGGAGCCGGTGCCGGTGCCGATCCCGGCGTACATCCGCTTGCGCTGCGGCGTGTAGTGCCACCACGGGGCCGGTGCGGCGCCGCGCATGAAGTCGCACGCGGCCATGAAGGTGTCGAGCACGCAGGGATCCTGGCGGCGGCCGGTGGCGCTGCACAGCGCCTGGTACAGCGCCAGCGGGTCGCGGCCCTGCAGCTCGGCCGGATGCCGGATGCCAATGCGCCGCAGGTCGGCGGCGAGCGCCGGCCCGATGTTGGGCAACTGCTCCAGCTCGCGGCAATCGGCCGCGCCGGCAGCCTTGGGCCACTTCAGCAGCCGCGCCATCGCTACATCAGCATCGTGTTGCGGATCAGCCCCACGCCGATGCCTTCGAGCGTGAAGCTCTCGTCGTCAGGCGCGACGACGATCGTCTGGAAATCGGGGTTCTCGGGGATCAGTTCGACGCCGGCCTTGGTGCGGCGAAAGCGCTTGACGGTGACTTCGTCGCCCAGCCGCGCCACCACGATCTGGCCGTTCTTGGCTTCGCGCGAGCGCTGCACCGCGAGCAGGTCGCCGTCGAGGATGCCGGCGTCGCGCATGCTCATGCCGCGCACCTTGAGCAGGTAGTCGGGCCGGCGCTGGAACAGGCCGGCTTCCATCAGGTAGGTCTGGTCCACGTGCTCCTGGGCGAGGATCGGCGAGCCGGCTGCCACCCGGCCCACCAGCGGCAGGCTCAGCTGCGCCAGGCTGGGCAGCGGCAGGGTGTACTGCCTGCCGACCTGGTTGAAGCGCGACGCGTGCAGCGCGCGCAATGTGTCAGACTGCAAGCGGATGCCGCGCGAGGTGCCGCCGACCAGCTCGATCACGCCCTTGCGCGCCAGCGCCTGCAGGTGCTCTTCGGCGGCGTTGGCCGAGCGGAAGCCGAGTTCGGCGGCGATCTCGGCGCGGGTGGGCGGCGCGCCGGTGCGCTCGATCGCGCTTTCGATCAGGTCGAGCACCTGCTGCTGCCGGTCGGTGAGCTTGGGGCTGTCGATCATTGCGCGGCCAGCCAGGCAAGGGCTGATGGTTTATCCAGTAGTTGGATTTTCATACAGGTTGCAGACAAATGCAAAGCCCCGATCCGCTCGTCGTGGTGCTGGCAACCGGCGGCACGATCGCCGGGCTGGCCGACAAGGCCGGCGACAACACCGGCTACCGCGCGGGCCAGGTCGGCATCGCCGAGCTGCTGGCGGCGCTGCCTGCCTCGATGCGGCTGCGCGTCGAGGCCGAACAGGTGGCGCAGATCGACAGCAAGGACGCCGACTTCGCGTTCTGGCAGCGCCTGGCGCAGCGCGTGGCGGCGCAGCTGGCGCGCGCCGAAGTGCGCGGCGTCGTCGTCACCCACGGCACCGACACGCTCGAAGAGACCGCCTACTTGCTGCACCGCGTGCTGGCGCCGGCCAAGCCGGTGGTGTTGAGCGCAGCGATGCGGCCGGCCAATGCGCTGTCGGCCGACGGCCCGCAGAACCTGCTCGACGCGCTGGCGCTGGCCGCGCATGCCGACGCGCGCGGCGTGCTGGCGACGATGGCGGGCCGCGTCTTCAGCGCGCCGGGCCTGCGCAAGGCGCACAGCCGGCGGCTCGACGCGCTGGATGCCGGCGATGCCGGGCCGCTGGGCCGCATCGACGACGGGCGGCTGAGCCGCTGGCGTCCATGGCCCGAGGCCGAGCCGCTGGGGCTGGCGGCGGTTGCGCGCGCACCGGCGCAGTGGCCGCGCGTCGAGATCGTGCTCAGCCACGCCGGCGCCGACGGTGCGGTGGTCGATGCGCTGCTGGCGCAGCCGCCGCGCGTGGCCGGGCTGATCGTGGCCGGCACCGGCAACGGCACGATCCACCAGCGGCTGGAAGCGGCGCTGCGGCGGGCGCTGGCGGCCGGCGTGGCGGTGCGGCGCAGCACGCGCTGTGCGGGCGGCGGCGTGGTGGACGGTGTGGGGGACGGTGTGGGGGACGGTGTGGGGGCCGGTGGGGCGGGCGCCGCCGATGACGCGCTGCCGTCGGCCGGCGAGCTGACGCCGGTGCAGGCGCGGATCGAACTGCTGCTCGAGCTGCTGGCCGCCGGCCGCACCCGCTGACGGCCGCGGCTTGCGCCGGGTGCCCCGCCGCGTGCGGAAGGGGCCGGTCGTCAGCGCGGCCGAAACGCGGCCAGCGAATCGAGGTGGCCTTCGCCGCGGGCGATCGCCGCGTCGTACACCGCCGCCACCGCCGGCATCACCGCGAGCGGGAAGCCGTGCGCTGCTGCCTCCTCGATCATCAGGCGCACGTCCTTGCGCGCCATCGAGATTTCGAACGACGGCGGCTCGTAGGGGCCGGCGGCGATCTTCGCCGCGCGCGCCGGCAGCACCGAGCCGGGATTGAAGTGCGCGAACAGGCCCACCGCGTCGGCCGGCGCGATGCCGCAGGCCTGCGCCAGCCGCGTCACGTCGCCGAGCACGCCGGCCAGCCCGATCAGCGTGAGGTTGCCGAAGAGCTTGAAGGCGGCCGCGCGCTCGGGCGCGTCGCCCAGCCGGATCACCTGGCCGGTCATCGCCTGCAGCGCCGGCTCGAGGGCGTCGCACAGCTGCGGGTCGCCCGACAGCAGCATCAGCCCGGTGCCTTCGTGTGCGTTGGACGGCGCCATGAAGACGGGCGCGTGCACGAAGCGGCGGCCGCGCGCGCGCCAGCGCTCGGTGCGCCCGCGCGTCGGCGTGGGCGCGGTGGTGGTGTGGTCGACGATCGTCACCGCGGCGCCGATGGAGCCGGCCAGCGGCTCGAGCACGGCGTCGACCGACGCATCGTCGGCGAGCGACAGGTGGATGCGCTCGGCGCCGGCCACCGCGGCCGCCGCGTCGGCAAAGGCCTTGGCGCCCTTGGCCTGCAGCGCCTGCGCGCGTGCAGGGTTGCGGTTCCAGACCCGCAGGTGGTGGCCCTGGTCGAGCAGGCGGCAGACGAAGCCGCTGCCCATCAGGCCGGTGCCGAGGAAGGCGATGGTGCTCATCGGGTGCTCCAGTCTCGTGGGTGGGTTTGGCAAGTGCGGCGGCTGCGCATCAGGCCGCCGGCTGCAGGCGCAGTGCCGGCATCAGGAAGTCAGGCGTGCCGCCGTCGGCGCGGGCCGCCTGCGCATGGCGTGCGGCCAGCGCGTGCAGCGCCGCGGTGTCGACGCGGCCGACCAGGCGCGGCAGCTCGGAGTAGCGCACGCCCTGCGCCACCAGCCAGTCGATGCAGGTATTGCGCAGCGCCTCCCAGTCGAGCGCAGCCGTCTGCGGCAGGCCGGCGTCGAGCGCCGCGCTGACGATCGCCGACGCGATGTCGGCCTGCGACCACGGGTTGCCGGCGCCGTCGCGCAGGATCGGCTCGTCGGCCGGCAGCCCCGGCGCCAGGGTCTGCGGCAGCCAGGCCGGCATCGGCAACTGCCGCGCCCAGGCGCCGCCGATCTGCAGCTGCAGGCGGTCGGAGTCGAAATCCTGCGTGCGCAGCGCCAGTGCCTCGGGTATCGACAGGCCCATCAGCCCGGCCGCGCACACCAGGCGCGCCGGGCCGGCGCAAGCCGCGAGCAGCGCTGCGGCTTCGGGCTGCTCGAGCAGGTGCAGCGGCGCCGGCAGTGCGGCATAGGCGTCGATCGGCGGCGGCAGGGGTGCCGGCCGGTCGGCCGCATCGGGCAGAGCGCGGCGCGCGGCCTGCCAGTCGGGGCTCAGCACCACCGTGGTCGAGGGTGCGACTTCGGGTGCCGGCGGCCGGTTGAACAGCTCGACGACGCCGGTCGTCGCCAGCGCCAGCAGCGTGGCCGCGACCAGCACGATGACGGCGTCGCGCACGCGGTCGGGCCGCGCCGGCGCGCCCGGCACCGTGGCGGCTTCGATCACGGCGACGCCGGCCACGCGCCGCTGCTCGTCGGCCTCGAGCCGCGTGACCCGTTCGAGCAGGTCGCGGCGCGCCTTGTCGACCTGCGCCAGGTCTTCTTCGTACACCTTGGCTTCGCCCATGCGCTGCGTCGTCTTCAGCAGCTCGGGCCGCGCGGCGCGCGCCTGCTCGCGCAGGCGCTCCACCTGCGCGCGGGCGCTGTCGAAGTCCTCCTGAGCCGACTGCAGCGCGGCCTGCTGGCTGACGACGCGCTGCTCGGCAATCTGGCGCTCGAGCTCGGCCAGGCGCGATCGCATCGCACGCGCCTGCGGATCCTTCGCGAGGAAGTCGGGCGTCCAGCCGCGCTCCAGCTCCTTGAGCTCTTCGCGCAACTGGCTGGCGCGCGTCTCGAGCACGGTCAGCGTCGGATCGGCGCGCACCTGCGTGCTGACCTTGCCCTGGGCCGCGGCTTCGCGGATCGCACGCAGCCGCGCTTCGGCCGCGGACTCCTTCTCGACCGCGACGTTCAGCGCCTGGTTCACGCGCTTCAACTGGGCGACGGCTTCGTTGTCGTCGCGCTCGGCGAGCACGCCCGCATGCTGGCGGAAGTTCTCGAGCCGCGCGCGGCGCTCGGCCGCGGTGCGGTCCAGCCGCGCCAGCTCCTGGCGCGCGGCCTGGAGCTGGGCATCGGCCTCGCCGGCCTGGCGGCTCGCGAGCTCCTGGCGCACCACGCCGGGCAGCGCATTCAGCGCATCGGCCAGCAGGCCCGGATCGGGGCCGGTGGCCTGCACCTCGACCACCTCGGTGCCGGCGACCGGCCGCACCTGCAGCATCGCCTGCAGCCGGCCGGCCGGATCGTCGCCAAGCTTGGCCGCCGGTACCCCTTGTGCGAGCAGCGCGTCGGCCAGCCGCGCGAGCAGCGGCCGGCTGTTCAACAACTGCAGCTTGTTCTCGTACGCGCTCGAAGCCGAGCGGCCGGCGCGGCCGACCTCGGGCAGGGTGGCCTGCAGCCGGGTCTGCGCGAGGTACTCGGGCGCGCGGCTGAAGTTCCAGATCTGGCCGATGACCAGTGCGGCGACGAAGGTCGCGGCGAAGACCAGCAGGCGGCGTCGGTTGCCGCGCCGGGCCACCGCCGCCGGCTGCGCATCGGCACTGCTGCCGGCACCGGGGCCTGGGAGCATTTCGATCGGCTTCACCGATGGCGGCCTGGGCGTCGGCCCGAAGTCAAAGGGGGGCGATTGTGCGGCCGCCCGGGCGCTGGCGCATCACCCTGTTCTGGGCAGGCCGGCAGGCGGCGCGCAGGCGCGCCGCGCCGCTGCGGCTACATCCCGGCGTAGTTCGGCCCGCCGCCGCCTTCGGGCGTGACCCAGACGATGTTCTGGGTCGGGTCCTTGATGTCGCAGGTCTTGCAGTGCACGCAGTTCTGCGCGTTGATCACCAGCTGCGGCCCGCCGTCCTGGTCGACGAACTCGTACACGCCGGCCGGGCAGTAGCGGCTCTCGGGGCCGGCGTACTTGGCGAGGTTGACGGCCACCGGCACCGCCGGATCCTTCAGCGTCAGGTGCGGCGGCTGGTTCTCTTCGTGGTTGGTGTTGCTGATGAACACCGAACTCAGCCGGTCGAAGGTCAGCGTGCCGTCGGGCTTGGGGTAGCGGATCGGCGCAACCTGGCCGGCGGCGTGCAGGCGCACGTTGTCCGGCTCCTTGCGGTGGACCGTCCACGGCGGACTCTTGATGCCGAGCCTGGGCAGCAGCCAATGCTCGACGCCGGTCATCAGCGCGCCGACCGTGTTGCCCTGCTTGAACCACTGCTTGAAGTTGCGGCTGGCGTTGAGCTCCGCGTGCAGCCAGCTGCGCTCGAACGCGGCCGGGTAGGCGTCGAGCTCGTCGCCGGCGCGGCCGGCCTGCAGCGCCTCGACGATCGCCTCGGCACACATCATGCCGGTCTTGATCGCCGCGTGGCTGCCCTTGATGCGCGACGCGTTCAGCGTGCCGGCGTCGCAGCCGACCAGCGCACCGCCCGGGAACACCAGCTTGGGCAGGCTCAGCAGGCCGCCGGCGGTGATCGCGCGCGCGCCGTAGCCGATGCGCTTGCCGCCTTCGATGTGGGCGCGGATCGCGGGGTGCGTCTTCCAGCGCTGCATCTCCTCGAAGGGGCTGAGCCACGGGTTCTGGTAGTCCAGCCCGGTGACGAAGCCCAGCGTGATGCGGTTGCCTTCCAGGTGGTACAGGAAGCCGCCGCCGTAGGTCTGCTCGTCCATCGGCCAGCCGGCGGTGTGCACCACCAGCCCTGGCCTGGCGAGCGCGTCGGGCACCTCCCACAGCTCCTTGACGCCGATCGCGTAGCTCTGTGGATCGCGCCCGGCATCGAGCGCGAAGCGCGCGATCAGCTGCTTGCCCAGGTGCCCGCGCGCGCCTTCGGCGAACACCGTGTACTTGGCCGTAAGCTCCATGCCGAGCTGGAAGTTGTCGGTCGGCTCGCCGTCCTTGCCTAGCCCCAAGTTGCCGGTGGCCACGCCGCGCACCCGGCCCTCGTCGGTGTACAGCACCTCGGCGGCCGCGAAGCCGGGGAAGATCTCGACGCCCAGGCCTTCGGCCTGCTCGGCCAGCCACTTGGTCACGGTGCCCAGCGCGACCACGTAGTTGCCGGCGTTGTGGAAGCAGCCCGGCACCAGCCAGTCGGGGGTGCGCATCGCGCCGTCGGCGCTCAGGAACAGCACCTGGTCGCCGGTGACCGGCTGGTTCAGCGGCGCGCCGCGCGCCTGCCAGTCGGGCAGCAGCTCGGTCAGCGCGCGCGGGTCCATCACCGCGCCCGACAGGATGTGCGCACCCGGCTCCGAACCTTTCTCGAGCACCACCACCGTCGCATCGGCATTCAGCTGCTTCAGGCGGATCGCGGTGGCCAACCCCGCCGGGCCGCCGCCGACCACGACCACGTCGTATTCCATCGATTCGCGCGGGCCGTAGGTCTCGAGGATCTGCTGCGGGGTCATCGGCGTTCTCCGGTGGGGGTGCCCCGACGATTCTAGCCCGCGAGAATGTGAAAAAGCACGATCGTGCTATTTTGCTGGGCCGTACGGGCCGGCACCCCGTCGCAGCCGGCAATGCGCACGATCGCGCGTGCTATCGTGCCCGCGCCTGCGGCATTGAAAGCGCCCCCGGCGCCGGGCTGCGCCCAGCCCGCCCTTCGCGGGGGTCGAGGAAACTCGGGGCGGCCCGGCGTTTCGTCGAGAGGAAGGGACTGTTGCATGAGTTATTCGATCGACCTGTCCGGCCGCGTCGCGCTGATCACCGGCGCGTCCAGCGGGCTGGGTGCGCATTTCGCGCGCACGCTGGCCGGCGCCGGTGCGGCGGTGGCGCTGGCCGCGCGGCGCATCGAGCGGCTGAAGACGCTGCGCGCCGAGATCGAGGCCGGCGGCGGCGATGCGCACGTGGTCGAACTCGACGTCACCGACCACGACAGCATCCGCGCGGCGGTCGCGCATGTCGAGACCGAGATGGGCACGATCGACATCCTGGTCAACAACTCGGGCGTCAGCACCACGCAGCGGCTGGTCGACGTCACGCCCGAGGACTACGACTTCGTGACGGACACCAACACGCGCGGCGCCTTCTTCGTCGCGCAGGAGGTGGGCAAGCGCATGATCGCGCGCAGCCGCGGCGCGGCGCCGGGCACCTTCATCGGCGGGCGCATCGTCAACATCGCGTCGATCGCCGGCCAGCGCGTGCTGTCGCAGATCGGCGTGTACGCGATGAGCAAGGCGGCGGTGATCCACATGACGCGCGCGATGGCGCTGGAGTGGGGCCGCTTCGGCATCAACGTGAACGCGCTGTGCCCGGGCTACATCGACACCGAGATCAACCACCACCACTGGCAGACCGAGGCCGGTGCCAAGCTTGTCGCCACGCTGCCGCGCAAGCGCGTGGGCCGGCCGCAGGATCTGGACTTGGCGCTGCTGATGCTGTGCGCCAACGAGAGCGGCTTCGTCAACGGCGCGGTGGTCAACGCCGACGACGGCTACGCGCTCTGACGGCGGCGCACGTGGCGATCCGGGCCCTGACTCCGCTGGAGGCGCGCGTGCTCGGCGTGCTCGTCGAGAAGCAGGCGACGGTGCCCGACACCTACCCGCTGTCGTTGAACGCGCTGGTGGCCGGCTGCAACCAGAAAACCGCGCGCGACCCGGTCGTCAACGCCACCGACGCCGAGGTGCTGACCGCCATCGACGGCCTGAAGAGCCTGAGCCTGGTGTTCGAAGGCAGCGGCAGCCGCGTGGTGCGCTTCGAGCACAACCTCGGCCGCGTCTATCGGGTGCCCGCCGGTGCGCAGGCGCTGCTGACGACGCTGCTGCTGCGCGGCGCGCAGACCTCGGCCGAGCTGCGGCTGCACAGCGAGCGGCTGTACAAGTTCGCCGACATCTCGTCGGTCGAGGGCTTCCTCGACGAACTCGCGGCGCGCGACCCGCCGCTGGCGCTGCGGCTGCCGCGCGCGCCGGGCGCGCGCGAGGCGCGCTGGGCGCACCTGCTGTGCGGCGAGGTCGCGGTCGACGCCGGCGCGGCGCCGGCAGGCGAGGCCGGCGTGTCGGCCGGCGAGATCGCCGCGCTGAAGGCCGAGCAGGCACGGCTGGCCGGGCAGCTCGAGCGCCTGCAGCAGTGGGCGCAGCGCGTCGGCGCCGAACTCGGCATCGAGCCGCCCTGAAGCGGAGCACGCCACATGCGTTTCGACATCCCCGAACAGAAGAAGCTGGTGCACGAGATGCGGATGCCCATCCGCTGGGGCGACATGGACGCGATGGGCCATGTCAACAACACGCTGTACTTCCGCTACATGGAAGTCATCCGCATCGACTGGCTGCACAGCGTGGGCGGCCCGCCCGACATGCAGGGCGAAGGATTCGTCATCGTCAACGCCTTCTGCAACTTCATCCGCCAGCTCGCCTATCCCGGCGAAGTGCTGGCCCGGATGTATGCCGCCAACCCGGGGCGCAGCAGTTTCGACACCTACGTCACGCTGGAGCGCAGCGACGAACCCGGCGTGTTCCATGCCACCGGCGGCGCGACGACGGTGTGGCTGAACATCCCGCAGGGCAAGACGGTGCCGATGCCCGACTGGCTGCGCCGGCGCATCACATGAGCACAGATGCCGGCTCCGAGCCGCGTCGCGCCTGGGTGCGCGAGGCCGTGCGCCGCATCGACGCCGACTTCCAGCGCTCGAGCGACACCCACCTGATCCCGCTGCCGCTGCCCGGCTTCCCGGGCGTCGACCTGTACCTGAAGGACGAATCCAGCCACCCCACCGGCAGCCTGAAGCACCGGCTGGCGCGCAGCCTGTTCCTGCACGCGCTGTGCAACGGCTGGCTGCACGCAGGCAGCACCGTGGTCGAGGCCTCGAGCGGCTCCACCGCGATCAGCGAAGCCTACTTCGCGCGCCTGCTCGGGCTGCCCTTCGTCGCGGTGATGCCGCGCGGCACCAGCCCGCAGAAGATCGCCGCGATCGAGTTCCACGGCGGCCGCTGCCGTCTGGTCGACGATCCGATGCAGGTCTACGCCGAGAGCCAGCGGCTGGCCGCCGAGCTGAACGGCCATTACATGGACCAGTTCACCCAGGCCGAACGCGCGACCGACTGGCGCGCCAACAACAACATCGCCGAGAGCATGTACGCGCAGATGCGCCAGGAGCGCCACCCGTGCCCGGCGTGGATCGTCGCCAGCGCCGGCACCGGCGGCACGCTGGCGACGATCGGCCGCTTCGTCGCCTACCGCCGCCACCCGACGCGGGTGTGCGGCGTCGATGCCGAGCATTCGGTGTTCTTCGACCACTACCTCAGCCGCGATCCGGATCTGCGGCTCGATCGCGGCTCGCGCATCGAGGGCATCGGGCGGCCGCGGGTCGAGGCCTCGTTCATCCCCGGCGTGCTCGACGCGATGATCCAGGTGCCCGACCGCTGGAGCCTGGCGGCGATGCACAGCCTGAGTGCGCGCCTGGGCCGGCCGGTGGGCGGCTCGACCGGCACCAACCTGGTGGCCGCGCTCGCCTGCGCGCAGGATCTGGCCGACCGCGGGCAGGGCGGTTCGGTGGTCACGCTGCTGTGCGACGACGGCCAGCGCTACCGCCACAGCTACTTCGACGATGCCTGGCTGCGCGCCAACGGCCTGGAATGCGCGGCCGAGCGCGCCGCCTTCGATGTGCTGATCGACCGCGGCGAGTGGCCGGCCGCACTGCGCAGCGCCTGGCGCGCGGCCGGCGACCTCGCACCCGCCGCCTGAGCGGCGGCTTGACACCCGCCGCCTGAGCGGCGGCAGCCGCGCGCAGGGCGCGTCAGCGCGTCAGCAGCTTGTGCACCAGCTCCGGCGTGGTCGCGGCGCCCGTCTTGCGCATCAGGCGCGCGCGGTACACGTCCACCGTGCGCGGGCTGATCGCCAGCCGCCGCCCGATCAGCTTGCTGGTCAACCCGTCGATCAGCAGCGCGGCGATCTCGCGTTCGCGCGGGGTCAGCTCCACCCGCAGCCGGCGGTGCGACGACAAGTCCTCGAAGGCCCAGATGCCGGCCGCGTGCGGGCGCACCGGGTCGAGCGCGCGCCCCGACACGTGGCACCAGAACAGCTCGCCCGCCTGCGCGCCGCCCAGGCGCTTCATCACGCGGTCATCGGCGTACCAGCCCCGCGCGTCGAGCTGCACGGCGATGCGCTCGCCGGTGCGCTCGAATTCGCCGGTGCTCGGGTACAGCTGCTCGAAGCTGCGGCCCACCAGTTGCGCGCGGTCGGCGCCGAAGATCGCCAGCGCCAGCGCGTTGGCGTCGGTGACCAGGCGCTCGCGCGACAGCATCAGCCCGATCGGCGCCTGCTCGAAAGCGGTGCGGTAGTCCAGCGCCGGCAGTGCGGCAGGGCCGGCGGACGGCGGGCCGGGATCACGGGCGCTCATGGCGGGCGGCGGCTTCGGCCAACGACGCGGGCAGGGTAATGAATTCTACGTACTGGCTGCGTCGCGGCTTAGGCAGTACGCTGCGCGCCTTTGCGGCGAAGCGGCCGCATGACCGGCGAACGCGGCGACGGAGGCAGGCGGCATGAGAAAGATCTATCCGAGCGCGGCCGACGCGCTCGAGGGCATCGTCAAGGACGGCCAGTTGATGGCAGTGGGCGGCTTCGGGCTGTGCGGCATCCCCGAGGCGCTGATCGCCGCGCTGCGCGACAGCGGCGTCAAGGGCTTGACGGTGATCTCCAACAACGCCGGCGTCGACGGCTTCGGCCTGGGCCAACTGCTCGACACGCGCCAGATCAAGAAGATGATCTCGAGCTACGTCGGCGAGAACAAGGAGTTCGAGCGCCAGTACCTGGCCGGCGAGCTGGAGCTGGAATTCACGCCGCAGGGCACGCTGGCCGAGAAGCTGCGCGCCGGCGGCGCCGGCATCCCGGCCTTCTTCACGCGCACCGGCGTGGGCACGCTGGTGGCCGAGGGCAAGGAGACGCGCGACTTCGACGGCCACACCTACGTGATGGAACGCAGCCTGGTGCCCGACGTGTCGCTGGGCAAGGCCTGGAAGGCCGACGAGTCCGGCAACCTGATCTTCCGCCGCACGGCGCGCAACTTCAACCCGGCGGTGATCATGGCCGGCAAGGTGAGCGTGGTCGAGGTCGAGCAGATCGTGCCCACCGGCAGCCTGGACCCCGACGCGATCCACCTGCCCGGCATCTACGTGCACCGGCTGGTGCTCAACGCCACGCCCGAGAAGCGCATCGAGAAGCGCACGACCCAGCAGAACCCGAAGGGAGCTTGACATGGCCTGGACCCAAGACCAGATGGCCGAGCGTGCGGCCCAGGAACTGCAGGACGGCTTCTACGTGAACCTGGGCATCGGCATCCCGACGCTCGTGGCCAACTTCGTGCCGAAGGACATCGAGGTCTGGCTGCAAAGCGAGAACGGCATGCTCGGCATCGGCCCGTTCCCCGACGACAGCGAAGTCGACGCCGACCTGATCAACGCCGGCAAGCAGACGGTGACGACGCTGCCGGGCTCGAGCATCTTCGGCAGCCACGACAGCTTCGCTATGATCCGCGGCGGCAAGATCAACCTGTCGATCCTCGGCGCGATGCAGGTCAGCGAACACGGCGACCTGGCCAACTGGATGATCCCGGGCAAGATGGTCAAGGGCATGGGCGGCGCAATGGACCTGGTCGGGGGCGTGAAGAGCGTCGTCGTGCTGATGGAGCATGTCGCCAGGAAGAAGGACGGCGGCTTCGACCTGAAGATCCTGCCCAAGTGCACGCTGCCGCTGACCGGCGTCGGCGTGGTCGACCGCATCATCACCGACCTGGCCGTGCTCGATGTCACGCCGCATGGCCTGAGGGTGGTCGAGATGGCGCCCGGCGTCACCCGCGACGAGCTGCAGGCCAAGACCGGCGTGCAGCTGCTGTAGCGCCGCCGCCGCCGCGCCCGAAGCGGCGCGCCGCGGCGCCGCACGGATGTCACGATCCGGCGGCAAAGTGCCGCTGCGCAGGGCGTGCATGCGGCCGGGTCGCGGTATCGTCCCTGCGGCTGCGGGGTTGCAGGCCTTCGGGCGGTGTGCGAGCCTGCGGTCCGTGGCATAACCATCCCCTCACGGGGCAGGGCGGGCGCGATGTCGGAACTGGGCCAGAGTCTGGAGCGCATGTCGTTCATGCAGTTGCTGCTGCTGCTGGCCTTCGTCGGTAGCTACGTGCTGTCGCTGGGCGCGATGCTCGGCAGCCGCTGGCGGCGGCGCACGGCGCTGGCTGCGCTGTTGCTGGCGGTGGGTTTCGCCGCGAGCGTCGACCCGTGGGTGCACGGCGCAATGCTGGTGGTTTTCGTCGTGGCCGCGCTCGGCTCCTTCGTCGTCGCCAGCTGGCTGCTGGCGCGGCTGCTGGTGCCGGGCGGGGCAGCGCAGGCGGTTGCCGACGATACTGCCTTGAGCCTGCCGGCGTCGCTGGGGCCGGCTTCGCAGCTGCCCGTCGATTCGCAGCCGGTGCCCATGCACGCACCCAAGCGCGCGAAGCTCGCTGCGCGCCGCGCGCAGGGCTGAAGCGGTCGCGGGTGCCGAGCGCGGGCGCCGATGGCCCGCGTCAGCCGCGCACGAACAGCGTCACCAACGGCTCGTCGCCGACCTGGCGGCTGCAGTGGCCGTGCCGGGCCGGGTCGAAGCTCTCGCCTGCGGGCAGCGTGTCGGCCGAGTAGAAGTGGCTGCCAGGGCCGAAGCGACGGCTGCTGCCGTCCTGCAGGCCGATCTCCATCACGCCTTGCAGGATGAACACCCACTGCGGCGCGCCGGTGCAGTGGAAGTCGCTGCGAAAGCCTGCCGGGCTTTCGCGCAGCTGCAGCCCGCCGCTGGGCATCAACGCCGACAGCCGCGCCTGCGGCGTGCCCTGGTCGAGCGCGACGCGCTCCTCGCGCCAGCGCGCGCGGCCATCGGCGCCGGTCTCGAGGATCAGCCGGGTGAATGCGGCCAGGGATGGGTCCTGCTGCATGGCCATCGCATCGTCAGTGCCCGCTCCAGCGCGGCGCGCGCTTGCCCAGGAAGGCGGCGATGCCTTCGCGGCTGTCGTCGGACGCGCGCACCGCTGCGGCTGCCTCGGCGCTGAGCTGCCACGCCAGCGCCTGCGCCGCGTCGATCGAGCGGTTGATCACGCCCAGGCTCTCGCGCACGGCCACCGGGCTGTTGGCGCAGATCGACTCGGCGAGCGCCAGCGCGGTGGGCAGCACCTCGTTGTCGTCGCACAGGCGGTTGACCAGGCCGAGCGCGTGCGCGCGCGCGGCGTCGATCGGCTCGCCGGTCAGCGCCAGCTCGCGCGCCAGGTTCGGCGGCAGCGCGTGCGCGGCGCGGAACACGCCGCCGTACAGCGCGAACAGGCCGCGCTTGACCTCGGGCAGCGCGAAGCGCGCGCTGCGCGCCGCGACCACCAGGTCGCAGGCCAGCACCATCTCGAAGCCGCCGCCGTAGGCCAGGCCGTTGACCGCGGCGACGAGCGGCTTGCGCCGCGCGCGCCGCACCAGGCCATAGGGGCCGCCGCGCTCGGTGCTGTTGCGGTCGGGGTCGGCCAGGTCGCTGCCGGCGCTGAAGGCGCGGCCGGCGCCGGTGAGCACGCCGACCCAGATGGCGTCGTCGTCCTCGAGCCGGTTCATCGCGGCGTCCAGCCCGAGCGTCATCGCGTGGTCCATCGCGTTGAGCTTGGCGTCGCGGTCGAGCCGCACGACGAGCACGCGGCCCTGCACTGCGGTGGTCACCGGCATGTCCGATGCCCCGTCAGTACCCGGGCGGCGGCTGGAAGCCGCCGATCAGCCCGGCCAGTTCGCCTGCCAGCCAGATCGTGCTGCGGTCGGCCATCTCCGGCCCGACGATCTGCACGCCCACCGGCAGGCCTTCGGGCGACAGGCCGCCCGGCGCGATCGTCGCCGGCAGGAAGGCGGCGGTCGCCAGCCCGGCCCAGAACAGCTGGTCGAAGTACGGCAGCTCGGCGCCGTTGACGCGCAGCCTGCGCGCGGGCATCGGCTCGCTGTGGTCGTGCTCGAAGGCGGGGGTCGCGGTGATCGGCATCAGCAGCAGGTCGTGCCGGCCGAAGAAGTCGTGCCAGGCCCAGCGCAACTGCTCGCGCTGCTGCTGGGCGACGAAGACGTCGCGGAAGCTGGCGGTGGCGGCGCGCAGCATCTGCGCGTGGGGCCCATCGTCGTCGGCCGCCAGGCGGGCGCGCTCCTCGGCGAGGCGCTCGTAGTCGGGGCGGCGCGCCGCCATCACGGCCTGCAGCAGCCGGCCATAGACCGCGTGGGCCTGCGCCGGGTCGAAGGCCGGCCGCGCGCGGAAGTCCAGCTTCGCGCCGGCCTTGGCGAGCGCGCGCGCCGCCGCTTCGACCCGGGCCTTGACCGTGTCGTCGACCGGCGCGATCGGCTCGTCGAGCCACACCGCGACGCGCAGCCCTTTCAGCGACTTGGGCGGCGGCGGCAGCGCGTAGACCACGCCGCGCGCGTTGAGCGCGTCGGGGCCGGCGGTGACCTTCAACGCCAGCGCCAGGTCGGCCGCGCTGCGCGCGAGCGGGCCCACCACCGACAGATCCATCTCCGCGCCGGGCGCGGGCACCAGGCTGTGGCCGCGCTTGGGCACGATGCACCAGGTAGGCTTGTGGCCGTAGACGCCGCAGTAGGCCGCCGGGTTGCGGATGCTGCCGCCGATGTCGCTGCCGAACTCGAGCGCGCTCAGGCCCGCGGCCACCGCCGCGGCGCTGCCGCCCGACGAGCCGCCGGGCGCACGTGCCAGGTCCCAGGGGTTGCGGCTGGTGCCGTAGACCGCGTTGTACGACTGGAAGTCGGCCAGGTTCAGCGGCACGTTGGTCTTGCCGAAGACCACCGCGCCGGCGGCCTTCAGCCGCTGCACCGCGAGCGCGTCCTGTTCGGCCGCATGATCCTTGCGCGCCGGGTGGCCCCAGGTGGTCGGCTGCCCGCCGAGGTCGAAGGATTCCTTGACGGTCATCGGCAGCCCGTGCAGCGGCCCCCACAGCTCGCCCTTGGCGCGCGCACGGTCGGCGGCGCGCGCGCGCTTCAGCGCGGCCGCGCGGTCGTCCACCACCAGCGCGTTGAGCGCCGGGTTGAAGCGGTCGACGCGGTCGAGGTAGGCGCGCAGCAACTCGACGGCGCCGATGCGGCCGCTGCGCAGCGCAGCGGCGAGCGTGGCGGCGGAGCCGAAGGGGAAGGCTCTGGGCAAGGCAGCTGCGGTCATGGCGTGCGCTCCGGGCGAAGCCGCGAGCATGCACCAGATCGGCTGCGAATCCGGCATCGGCGTTGCCCCGGGCTTACCCGACCCACTCGCTATAGTCGGCGGCGACGCGGCGCATGCGTGCTGCAGGAGGGCAGGCGATGGACGGGCAGCCGGCACAGGTGGTCGTGGTGGGCGGCGGGCATGCGGCCGCCGCCTTCGTCAACAGCGTGCGCCGCGCCGGCTATGCCGGCCGGCTGGTGCTGGTCAGCAACGAGCCGGCGCTGCCGTACTACCGGCCGCCGCTGTCGAAGAAGTACCTGGCCGAGGGCCAGAGCGTCGAACAGATCCTGATCCGCCCGCCGGCCTGGTACGACGAGCAGCAGGTGCAGGTGCGGCTGCGCACGCAGGTCGCGGCGATCGACCGGGCGGCGCACGCGGTGGCGCTGGCCGACGGCGGGCGCATCGCCTACGACCGGCTGGTGCTGGCCACCGGCGCCCAGCCGCGCCGGCTGCCGGCGGCGATCGGCGGCGATCTGGACGGCGTGCTGCAGATGCGCCACCTGGCCGACGCCGACGCGCTGGCCCCGCAGCTGCAGCCGGGGCGGCGGCTGGTGGTGATCGGCGGCGGCTACATCGGGCTCGAGGTCGCGGCCGTGGCCGCCGCGCGCGGGCTGCAGGTCGCGCTGGTCGAGGCGGCGCCGCGCATCCTGCAGCGCGTGGCGGCGGCGGCCACCGCCGACCACTTCCGCGCGCTGCACCGCGCGCACGGCGTCGAGCTGATCGAAGGCGTCGCGCCGGCGCGGCTGCTGGCCGACGGCCATCGGGTGCGCGCCGTGCTGCTGGCCGACGGGCGCGAGCTCGCCGCCGATGCGGTGCTGGTAGGCATCGGCGTGCAGCCCAACGTCGAACTGGCCGCCGCTGCCGGCCTCGCGGTGGACGACGGCATCTGCGTCGACCCTTGCGCACGCACCAGCGACCCGCACATCCTCGCGGCCGGCGACTGCACGAGCTTCGAGTACCGCGGCCAGCGGGTGCGGCTCGAGTCGGTGCAGAACGCCAACGACCAGGCGGCCGTCGCCGCGCACACCGTGGCCGGCGATCCCAAGCCCTACGCGGCGCTGCCGTGGTTCTGGTCCGACCAGTACGACACCAAGCTGCAGATCGCCGGGCTGCACCTCGGCTGCGACGATGCGCTGCTGCGGCCGGGCAAGACCGAGCGCAGCCGCTCGGTGTGGTACTGGCGCGGCGACGAGCTGCTGGCGGTCGATGCGATCAACGACCCGGCGGCCTTCGCCACCGCGAAGGCGCTGCTCGCGTCCGGCCGCAGCGTGCCCAAGGCGGCGGTGCTCGACCCGGCGGCGTCGTTCAAGGACTGGCTGGCCTGAGGGTGCCGCAGGCAGCCGGCAGCGATCCGCCCCATGATCTCGGAGCCCACGATGGATGACGATGGACTGACGCCGGCTGCGGTGCAGCAGGCTGCCGAACGGCTGGCCGGGCAGGTGGTGCGCACGCCCTGCCTGCACTCGCGCACGCTGTCGGCGCTGTGCGGCTGCGAGGTCTACCTGAAGTTCGAGAACCACCAGTTCACCGCGTCGTTCAAGGAGCGAGGCGCGCTGAACAAGATGGCGCAGCTCAGCGCCGGCGAGCGCGCGCGCGGCGTGCTCGCGGTGTCGGCCGGCAACCACGCGCAGGGCGTGGCCTACCACGCGCAGCGCATGGGGGTGCCGGCGGTGATCGTGATGCCCCGCTTCGCCCCCGCGGTCAAGGTGGAGAACACGCGCCGCTTCGGCGTCGAGGTGGTGCTGCACGGCGACACCTTCGATGAGGCGCGGCTGCACGGCCTGGCGCTGGCGCAATCGCGCGGGCTGACGGTGGTGCATCCCTACGACGACCTGGCGGTGGCGGCCGGGCAGGGCACGATCGCGCTCGAGATGCTGGCCGAGGCGCCGCAGCTGCAGGCGCTGGTGGTGCCGGTGGGCGGCGGCGGCCTGATCGCCGGCATCGCGGTGGCGGCGCGCGCGCTGCGGCCCGACATCGAGGTCTATGGCGTGCAGGCCGAGCGCTTCCCGGCGGTATGGAATGCGCTGCACGACGGGCAGCGCGAATGCGCGCAGGCGACCGTGGCCGACGGCATCGCCGTCAAGTCGCCGGGCGAGCTGACGGTGCCGCTGATCCGGCGCTGGGTGCGCGACGTGCTGCTGGCCGGCGAGGACGATCTCGAGCGCGCGATCCTGCTGCTGCTCGAGATCGAGAAGACGGTGGTCGAGGGCGCCGGCGCGGCCGGGCTGGCGGCGCTGCTGCAGCACCGCGATCGCTTCGCCGGGCGGCATGTCGGCCTGGTGCTGAGCGGCGGCAACATCGAGCCGCTGCTGCTGGCCGAGATCGTGCACCGCGGCATGGTCAAGTCCGGCCGGCTGGTGCGGCTGCGCTTCGACGTGCGCGACGTGCCCGGCGCGCTGGCCGAGGTGGCGGCGGCGCTGGGCCGGCTCGGCGCCAACATCGACGAGGTGCAGCACCAGCGCGCGTTCACGCTGCTGTCGGTGGAGCGCGCGCTGATCGACGTGGTGGTGCAGACGCGCGGCGACGCGCATGTGCAGCAGCTGCTCGATTCGATGCGCGCCGACGGCTACCGCGTCGAGCGGGTCGATTCGGTGCGATGACGCCGGCCGCGTCGCCGCCGGCGGGGCCGGACGGCGCGCCGCCGGCACCCGGCGTGCACGCCGCCAAGCAGGCGCGCAGCCGCGCCAAGCAGCAGGCGCTGCTGCAGGCCGGTCGGCGGCTGCTGGCCGCGCACGACCTGGCGGCGTTGTCGGTCGCGCAGATCGCGCGCGAGGCCGGCGTCGCGGTCGGCACCTTCTACGCGCGTTTCGCCGACAAGGACGCGTGGCTGGCCGAGCTGCTGCAGCAGGTGGGCGGCGAAGTCGCCGCCGAGTTCCGGCTGCTGCTGGCGGGCGCGCGTTTCGCGCGCGCGCCGGCCGCGCGCCAGGTGGACCTGGTGGTCGGCCTGCTGGTCGAGGTGCACCGCCGCCACCGCGGGCTGATGCGCGCGGCGCTCGGCGACGCCGCGCAGGCGTCGCGTTTCGGCCTGCCGCTGCACGGCCTGGGCGAGCACATCGCCGATGCGGTGCACGCGGCGCTGGCCGCGCCGCCGGTGCCGCGCGCGCGCATCGGCATCGCGCTGCAGCTGGTGTATGGCGTGCTCGTGAACGCGGTGCTGCGCGACCCCGGGCCGCTGCGGCTCGACGACCCGCGCCTGCCGCGCGAGCTGGCCGGCGCCTTCCGCTGCGCGGCGCGGATCGCGGGCTGAAGGCCGGCGCTCAGCCGGGGATGCGCACCGGCAGCGAGCGGATCCCGCGCACGAAGTTCGACCGCAGCCGCTGCGGCGGGCCCATCACCTCGATCGCGTCGAAGCGCTTCAGGATCTCTTCCCACAGCACGCGCAGCTGCAACTCGGCCAGCCGGTTGCCGACGCAGCGGTGGATGCCGAAGCCGAAGCTCAGGTGCTGGCGCGCGCGCGCCCGGTCGATCACCAGCTCGTCGGCGCGGTCGATCACCTGCTCGTCGCGGTTGCCCGACAGGTACCACATCACCACCTTGTCGCCCTTCAGGATCTGCTTGCCGCCGAGCTCGGCGTCGCGCAGCGCGGTGCGGCGCATCATCGGCAGCGGCGTCTGCCAGCGGATGATCTCCGGCACCGCGCTGTCCAGCAGCGTCGGGTCGGCCTTGAGCTTGGCCCACTCGCCCGGATGGCGGTGGAACGCGAGCACGCCGCCGCTCATCGAGTTGCGGGTGGTGTCGTTGCCGCCGACGATCAGCAGCACCAGGTTGCCCAGCCGCTCGAGCGGGCCCAGGTCGCGCGTGGCCGGGTCGTGCGCCAGCATCGACACCAGGTCGTTGCGGGGCGGCGCGCCGGCACGCTCGTTCCACAGCGCGGTGAAGCGGGCGAACATCTTGCCCAGTTCGGCCAGGCGCGCCTCCTGCGATTCGACGACGTGGTCGACCTCGGGCACCGAGGTCGCGACGTCGGACCACCAGGTCAGCAGATGCCGCTCCTCGAGCGGGAAGTCGAACAGCGTCGCGAGCATCAGCGTGGTCAGCTCGGTCGCGACCCGCGGCACCCAGTCGAAGACTTCGCCGCGCGGCAGGCCGTCGAGCACCCGCGCGGTGCGCTCGCGGATCAGCGGCTCGAACGCGGCCAGGTTGCGCGGTGCCACGATCGGGCTGACCGCCTTGCGCTGCTCGTCGTGCCGGGGCGGGTCCATCGCGATGAACATGTGCAGCCGCTGTTCGAGCGTGGGCGCGTCGTACAGCGCGATGCCGCCCTGGCGGTAGTCCGACGAGTACAGGCCGTGGCTCGTGTCCACCTGCATGATGTCGTGGTACTTCGTCACCGACCAGAAGCGGCCGTAGAACGGGTTCTCGGTCAGATGCACCGGGTCGTCGCGCCGCAGCCGCTCGAAGTAGTGGCCGACGGTGTCTTCCTCGAACAGCCGCGGCTTGCTGACGTCGATCGCATCGATCGGCATCGAGAAGGCCTCTGCGCGGGCCAGGGCCTGCAGCTCGGCGTCGTGGGCAACGGGCGGGTTCATCGCAGGCCTTTCGCTCAATGCTGCCCGTCGGGCAGCCGCAGCACGATGCCGTCGAGCGCCTCGGTCATCGGGATCTGGCACGCCAGCCGCGAGTTGGGCTGCGCCGCCGCGGCGAAGCCGAGCATGCTGGCTTCCATCTCGCCGCGGCTGCCGGTGCGCGCCAGCCAGGCCGGGTCCACATAGACATGGCAGGTCGCGCAGGCGCAGGCGCCGCCGCAGTCGGCGTCGATGCCGGGCACGCCGTGGTCGACGGCGGCGCGCATCAGCGAGGCGCCGGCCTGCGCGTCGACCGCGTGCACGGTACCGTCGAACTCGATGAAGGTGACTCTGGGCATGGGGCTCCCCGGCTGACCGGCAGCCGCGGCGACGGCCGCGGGCCGGCGGCATCATAGGCAAACCCGAATCTGCATTCAAGTTCGGGGCGGCGCGCGAGGGGCGCCGGCCGGGATCGGCGGCGCGTGTCCCGGCGACGGGCAGCTTGCGCGACGGGCACGCGGCGGGTGCGCTGCGCGCCGGCCTACACTGGCCGGGCCACGACGATGGAGCCTCCATGCACCCTTCGCACCATGCCCGGCGCACGCCCGACAAGCCAGCCTACCGGATGGCCGGCAGCGGCCGCGTCGTGACCTATGGTGAACTCGAGGACGCATCGAACCGGCTCGCGCAGCTGTTTCGCCGCCTGGGCCTGCGCGCGGGCGACCGGATCGCGCTGATGCTCGAGAACCACCCGCGCTGGTTCGAGATCTGCTGGGCGGCGCAGCGCTCGGGGCTGGTCTACACGGCGATCAGCAGCCGGCTGACCGCTGCCGAGGCCGCCTATATCGTGAACGACTGCGGCGCCGAAGCCTTCGTGACCTCCACCGCGCTGGCTGCACAGGCTGCGGAGCTCGCGCCGCTGGCGCCGAAGCTGCGCATCCGGCTGATGCTCGACGGCACGCTGCCCGGCTGGGACGCCTACGAGGCGGCGGTGGCGGCGATGCCGGCCGAGCCGGTCGCCGACGAGACCGCCGGCGGCGACATGCTGTATTCGTCGGGCACCACCGGCCGGCCCAAGGGCGTGTACCTGCCGCCGGAGTCGCCCGACATCGACTTCGCCAACTCGCTGGTCAGGATCTGCGCCGGGCCCTTCGGCATGGGCGCGGACACCGTCTACCTGTCGCCCGGGCCGCTGTACCACGCGGCGCCGCTGCGCTTCGCGATGACCGTGATGCGCCTGGGCGGCACGGTGGTCGTGATGGAGCACTTCGACGCGGCGTGGTTCCTGGAGTTGGTCGCGCGCTGGCGCGTCACCCACACCCAGGTGGTGCCGACGATGTTCGTGCGCATGCTCAAGCTGCCCGATGCGCAGCGGCACGCGCACGACCTGTCCAGCCTGCGCTGCGCGATCCACGCGGCCGCGCCCTGCCCGGTGCCGGTGAAGGAGCAGATCATCGCGTGGTGGGGGCCGATCGTGTGGGAGTACTACGCCGGCACCGAGGGCATGGGCATGACGCTGGTGAATTCCGCCGACTGGCTCGCGCACAAGGGCACGGTCGGGCGCGCGGTGGTCGGCGTGCTCAAGATCTGCGACGACGAAGGCCGCGAGCTGCCGCCGGGCGAGCACGGCGGCGTGTACTTCGCCGACGGCAAGGCCTTCGAGTACTGGAACGACCCGGCCAAGACGGCCGCCGGCCGCAACGCGCAGGGCTGGGCCACGCTCGGCGACATCGGCTATGTGGACGCCGAAGGCTTCCTGTACCTGAGCGACCGCAAGGCCTTCATGATCATCTCTGGCGGCGTGAACATCTACCCGCAAGAGGCCGAGAACCTGCTGGTCACGCACCCGAAGGTGCTCGACGTGGCCGTGTTCGGCGTGCCCAACGAGGAATTCGGCGAGGAGGTCAAGGCCGTGGTGCAGCCGCGCGACCTGGCCGAGGCCGGCCCGGCGCTGGAACACGAGCTGATCGCCTTCTGCCGCGAGCACCTGGCGGCGATCAAGTGCCCGCGCTCGATCGATTTCGAGGCCGAGTTGCCGCGCCACCCGACCGGCAAGCTCTACAAACGCCTGTTGCGCGACCGCTACTGGGCGGGGCACGCGAGCCGGCTGCTGTAGGCCGGCCCTGCGCCGGCCGACGGCGTGGCGGCGCGGCGAGCCGCTGCTGCGCCGGTCTCGTGACGGCCGATCAGCGCTTCGCGCGGCCGAAGCGCAGCAGCCGGCCGAGGAAGTCGGATTCGGGCCGCGCTGCCGGGTGCGAGCGCATCACCATCAGCCCGCCGATCATGTACAGCGCGTTGAGCAGCCGCGCGGCGCGCTCGGCCGTCATGCCGGGCCAGCGCGCGATCTCGCGCAGCGACGCCGATTCGCTGCGCAGCCGCTCGGCGGCGGCACCCACCGCGCCGGGCGCGTCCGGCCGGTGATCCTTGGACAGCAGCACCCGGTAGGCCGCCGGGCCGCCGATCTCGCGCAGCAGCGTCGTGCGCGGGCCGATCAGCGCCAGGTTCCACAGCAGCGGCTTGAGCTCGTGGTAGTGCTCGGTGCGGCCGATGCGCTCGTGCATCCAGTGCCCGGGCGGCCGCAGCCCCGGCGGGTCGCAGGACAGCAGCACCGACTGCGCCAGCGACTGCGGCTTCGCGCGCGCCAACGCGCGCGGCGAGTGATACAGGCCTTCGAGCGGGAAGACGGTGAGCGGCCAGACCAGGTCTTCGTAGCGCAGGCACAGCAGCGCCGACTGGCGATGGCGCAGGCAGGCCGCCAGCACCTCGAGCACGTCGTGGCTCTCGCGCTGCAGGTCGAGCTGGCGCAGGTCGGACACCAGCGTCGTCGGCAGCACCGTGTTTTCGCCCAGCTGGGCAAAGGCGGTGGAACTGCGCTCCAGCCGCATGCGCTCGTAGGCGCTCAGGCGCCAGAGCGTGGAGTCTTCGAATTGCTGCATAGCGCCGTCCGCCCACCGGTTTCCCGGCATTTTGCCGAAGGCCGCCAGTCTGGCCGCGGAATTCGGCCGGCGCAACCCCCAGCCGATGGCGAAAACCCGGGGTGAGGCTCGGCGCGGGTCGAAGCCCGCGGCCCGAGGGCGGCGGCGCGGACGGGCCCCGCAGGCGCTGCCGCGATCCGGCCGGGCCGCGCATGTGGCAGGATCCGGAGCCGGCCCGGCACAATGGGCCGGCAGCGTGCGCGTAAGCTCCGTCTGCGCGCCCGCACGACCCGGTTCATACTCGCCGGGCGCAGCAGGAGACGATCCATGGCACCGACACCCGCCGACGAACTGGGTATTGCACCGCGCGACGGCCTGTCGCAGGTGCGGGGCGCCAGCGACGTCGAACTGTGGAACTGGACGATCCCGGCGCTGCTGGCGCGCACGGCCGCGCGCTTCGGCGACCGGCCGGCGCTGTGCTTCCGCGAAGCCGGCGTGCGCTGGACCTGGCGCGAGTTCGCGGCCGAGGTCGACGCGCTCGCCGCCGGGCTGCTGCAGCTGGGCCTGCAGCGCGGCGACCGGCTCGGCATCTGGGCGCCGAACCGGCCCGAGTGGGTGCTCACCCAGTTCGCCACCGCGCGCATCGGCGTGATCCTGGTCAACATCAACCCGGCCTACCGGCTGGCGGAGCTGGAATACGCGCTCGACGCCTCCGGCTGCCGCGCGATCATCAGCGCCGAACGGCTGAAGAGTTCGATGTACCTCGAGATGCTGCAGCGGCTGGCGCCCGAGCTGGCGCACAGCGAGCCCGGCGCGCTGAAGGCCGACAAGCTGCCGGCGCTGCGATGGGTGATCCGCATGGGCGACGCGCGCACGCCCGGCATGCTGAACTACGGCGAACTGCTGGCGCGCGGGCGCGCCGCCTGCGACCCGGCGACGCTGGATGCGATCAGCGCGGCGCTCGACTGCTTCGACCCGATCAACATCCAGTTCACCAGCGGCACCACCGGCAGCCCGAAGGGCGCGACGCTGACGCACCACAACGTCGTCAACAACGCGCGCTTCATCGCCGAGGCGATGCGCTTCACCGAAGCCGATTCGCTGTGCATCCCGGTGCCGCTGTACCACTGCTTCGGCATGGTGCTGGCGGTGCTGGCCTGCACCTGCACCGGCGCGCGCATGGTCTTCCCCGGCGAATCCTTCGAGCCGCTGGCCACGTTGCAAGCGGTGGCCGAGGAGCGCTGCACCGCCCTGCACGGCGTGCCGACGATGTTCATCGCCGAGCTGGACCATCCGCAGTTCGGCGAATTCGACCTGAGCTGCCTGCGCACCGGCATCATGGCCGGCTCGCCTTGCCCGATCGAGACGATGAAGCGCGTGGTCGCGCAGATGAACATGCGCGAGGTCACGATCGCGTATGGCATGACCGAGACCTCGCCGGTGTCGTTCCAGAGCTCGACCAGCGATCCGCTCGAGCGCCGCGTATCGACCGTGGGCCGGATCCAGCCGCGGATCGAGGCCAAGGTGGTCGACGTGCTGACGGGCAAGGTCGTGCCCGTGGGCGAGAAGGGCGAGCTGCTGGTGCGCGGCTACTCGGTGATGCAGGGCTACTGGGGCGACGCGAAGCGCACGGCCGAGGCGATCAAGGACGGCTGGATGCACACCGGCGACCTGGCGACGATCGACGCCGACGGCTACTGCAACATCGTCGGCCGCGCCAAGGACATGCTGATCCGGGGCGGCGAGAACATCTACCCGCGCGAGATCGAGGAGTTCCTGTTCCGCCACCCCAAGGTGCAGTCGGTGCAGGTGTTCGGCGTGCCCGACGCCCGGTACGGCGAGGAAGTCTGCGCGTGGATCACGCTGAAGCCGGGCGAGGTCTGCACCGAGCAGGAGATCCGCGACTTTTGCCGCGACCAGATCGCCCACTACAAGGTGCCGCGCTACATCCGCTTCGTCGACGACATGCCGATGACGATCACCGGCAAGCTGCAGAAGTTCGTGATGCGCGAGAAGATGATCGAGGAACTGGGGCTGGCGGTGGCGAAGACGGCATGAGGGCCAGTTGACGCAGAGATCCAATGGCAACCCTGGCGCGTCCTGGAGAAAATTGCTGTGACAGACGAATGGTTCCAGAAGGAAGAGTACGCCTCCTTGCGGAAGGAAGTCGAAAGTTGCATGTCTGATCTGGGCGCGCTCGAGAAGGCCGTCGTCGGCGGTATAGCTGTGATCTTTGCCTGGGTAGCGAAGGATGGCGCCAGCGCCGGTGTTGTCGCATTGGTTGCGTGGCTCACTCCCAGTGTCATTGCGCTCTACGGCGGGCTCAAGGCGAAAGCCATTGCGTCGCACCTGGCTGTACTCAGCGGGTACCTGCGCACGATCGAGGACGCTCAGCTTCCTGAAGGCGCCAAAGTGGAAGGGTGGGAGAAGTACTCCGAGAGAACTAGCCCAGGAAAGAGGACTCGGCTCGCAAAGCAGACCTGGATTGGACTCTTGGTTCTGACCGTTATCACAGGTGTATTCGGCTTTGCTACGAGCATCTGTGGTGCGGCCTGACTCCCCCCTCTTCAGCGACTTCGTTTGGCTGCGTGGGGACGTCGCTCCGGAGTCTGCAGAGTCCGCCGGCAGCACCTTTCTCCGGACCCGGGAGCATCAATATGACTGACGTGGTGGTTGACCTGGCTCAGCGCGGGCGCGCCTTGAAGGCCAGGGATCGCGATGCCGCCGCCCGCATGCCTTTGCGGCCGAGCAGATCGCACTGCTGGAGCCGACTCGCCCGGCCGCCCCATCAAGACCGAAGGCCGGGTGCTGCCGCGGAGCCTATTGACGGAGGCGACATTTGTCCATACATTTGAGCG
>JAFEFZ010000253.1 GCA_018240325.1 Pseudomonadota bacterium | reverse complement strand
CCGAGCCACGACGCCGCGATGGCCAGCGCCAGCATCATCCCGAGCGCGATCACGACGAAGGCCACGCGCTGCACCCAGCGCCCGCCTAGGCCCAGGCCGAGCAGCATGCCGGCGAAGGGCAGCAGCACGGCCGCCGGCAGCAGCAGGCCGCCATCGGTGCTCGTCCACAAGGCCATGTCCACGCGCGCGCCTTCCTAGTCGCCGGGGGGCGGCTCGTTGGCGAGCGAGGCTGAATCGGTGGACTCGATCAGCCGCAGCAGCACCGCCACCGCCACCGCAGTGGCGGCGAAGGCGACGACGATCGCGGTGATCAGCAGCGCCTGCGGCAGCGGGTCGGCCGGCAGGCCTGCGGCCGCGCCGCGCTTGGCGAATGCGCCGAAGAGCACGAACACGCCCGTGCCCATCACGTTGAAGGCGACCAGCTTGCGCAGCGGGTGCGGCTGCACGATCAAGCCGTACAGGCCGATGCCCACCAGCGCGCAGGCACACAGCGCGAACAGCGTGTCGACGCTCATGATTCGGGGTTCCGCGCCGGCGGGCCGTTCATCAGCAACGCCAGCACCAGCGTCAGCGTGGGCAGCAGCGCGATCTCGATGACCACGATCATCGGCTTGGCCCAGCCTTCGGGATAGGCCAGGAAGATGCCCGCCGTCAGCACGCCCAGCACGCCGACGGCCACAAAAACCAGCGGCCCGGCGGCGATGCCCCAACGCAGCCGGCGCGTGCTCACCGGCGGCACGTCGGCCAGGCCCGCCATCTGCACCAGCATCCACATCGCGGCCAGGATCGTCGCCGCCTGGAACTTGCCGCCCGGGTGATCGGCGCCGGCCCAGAAGATGTAGATGGCGATGACGATGCCGATCGGCGGCAGCAGCCGCGCCAGATACGCGAAGATGCCGTCGGGGTCGGCGACATGGCGCTGCCCCGGCCGCCCGCCCCACAGCCCGTCGGGCGCGAGCGACCACACGCCCAGCAGCGCGATCACCAGCACGATCGCCTCGAGCAGCGTATCGACCGCGCGGAAGGCGAGCAGCACGCCGGTGATCGGGTTGCCGACCTGCGTGGCCGGCAGGTTGGCGGCCACCTGCGGCGCCAGCGTCGGCGCCGGCCCGGGCAGCACCAGCACGCACAGCACCAGCAGCGCGGCCACCGCCGCCGACAGCAGCGCCGCGAGCCCGCGCACGCCGCCGCCGCTGCGCTCGTGCAGCGCTGCCGCCTCGGTGGCGCGCAGCCGCGCCACCGCGCCGATCAGCAAGGCGCCGGTCAGCCCGCCGCCGATCGCCGCTTCGGTCAGCGCCACGTCGATGCCGGCGAGCCGCACCCACACCAGCGACAGCAGCAGGCCGTAGGCGACGAAGCCGGCCACCGCGACGAAGGCATCGCGCGCCAGCACCGACCACAGCGCCAGCGCCAGCAGCAGCAGCGCGATGACGAAACTGACGACCGGCGTCATCGGTGGCGCTCCTGCTGCCGCGCGGTGCGCGCGATCAGCTGCGACACGACCGCACTGGACAGGATCACCAGCAGCCACACCAGCAGCAGCTTCAGCCCGGCCAGCACGCTGCCCACCTGCGGCAGCAGCCCCAGCACCACCAGCGCCAGCCCGAGGTTGTCGGCCTTGGTCAGCGCGTGCAGGCGCGTATAGGCGTCGGGGAAGCGCAGCAGCCCGACCGTGCCGGCCAGGTAGAAGAACAGGCCCAGCCCGATGGCCGCCATGCTGAAAAGGTCGAGCACCAGCCGCATCAGCGCTCCCCCTCGCCGCCTTCGGCATCCTGGCGCAGCGCCGACTTGACGAAGGCGATCGCCGCGAAGGCCGACAGCAGCGCCAGCGTCAGTGCCACGTCGACCACCGCCGATTCGCCGGTGGCCACCGCCAGCAGCAGCAGTGCGCCGATCGCGCCGGTGCCCAGCAGTTGCGCCGCCATCAGCCTCTCGGCGCGACCCGGGCCGCGCGCCACGCGCACCAGGCCGAGCGCCGTCATGAGCACGACGAAGGCTGACGCCCACACCAGGAAGTCAGCCATGGCGTTGCCCCGGGATCAGCGCCTTCGAATAGGCCTGCTCTTCGGCGGCCAGTTGCTCGGCCACCGGCTGGCCCAGGTCGAGCGCGTGATACTCGATGACCTGCTCGGTCTCGGCGGTGGGCACCGAGCCCGGCAGCAGGCTGGAGATCGCCTCGAAGGCCAGCCGTGCCGAGCCGCGCGGCAAGCCGGGCCGGTAGTCGACGAAGCCTGGCTGCAGCGGGATCGCGGGCGACAGCGCGCGCCGCGCCACGTCGACGCCGGCCACCAGCGACTGCCACAGGAAGCGCGGCAACAGCGTCAGCAGCGCGCCCAAGCGCACCCGGCCGGCTTCGGGCGGCATCAGCTTCAGGCTGACCCAGGTGGCGGCGGCCGTGGCCAGCACACCGAACGCCAGGTTCGCCGGCTTCGCGCTCTGGTCGATGACGATCCAGATCGCGAAGTACAGCAGCGCGCGAATCAGCGCCGGCGCGTTCACTGGGGTACCTTCGGGCTGCGCCCTGCGGTGTTCGCCCTTGGGGCGGCCCGGTGGGCTCATGCCGCCTGCACCGGCGCCGCGCCCGCCGCACGCAGGCTGACCTGGATCGCGCCGAGCCGGTCGTACAGCCGGGCCCGTGCGCGGATCGGCCACCAGTCGTACAGGAAGATCTCCATCGGCCGCCACAGCGCCACCCAGCCGCCGATGACCAGGCTCTCCTTGACCAGCCCGGCCCAGCTGTACTGGGCGATCAGGCCATCCAGGATCTCGGCCGCGGCGACGGTACCTGCCAGGAAGGCCAGACCGATCACGAGGCTGACGCGGCCGGTTCGAAACAACTGCGCCAGATCCCGACGCCGGCCGGCGGCCTCGCCGCGGAAGAATTCGCGCACGGCTTCACCCAGCAGCGCCGCATCGCCGGCCGTGGCCGACGGCTGCGCTTCGGGCAACGGCGCGCCGCCCCCGGGTTCCCCGCCGCCGACGGCAGCCGCGCCGGTCCATTGCCCGGGCCTGGGCGCGCCCAGGTGCACCACCAGCGCCAGCGGCTGATCCTTCGGCGTTTCCTCGGCCCAGCCGACGATGTAGGCGGCGGCCTTCGGATCCAGGTCGCGCTCGCGAAAGGGCGCCGGGTCCATCGCGTCGAAGATCTGCCGGAGCTCGGACACGCGCAGGTCGAGCACGGCCGCCCCCTGCGCGCGCTGCTCCTGCACGCCGCCGCTCGCGCTGCCGTTCACGCCGCCGATCGCCGCTGCCGCCATCGCCGCTTCAGGCCGCCGCCACCGCGGGCGGCGGCGCCTTGTCCTGGCCGCCGAACACGGTGATGTACAGCACCGGCAGCAAGATCAATGTCAGCAGCGACGCCACCATCAGCCCGCCCATGATGGCGATCGCCATCGGGCCCCAGAAGATCGTCGGCGCGATCGGGATCAGGCCCAGCACGGTCGAGATCGCCGTCAGCACGATCGGGGTGAGCCGGTTGCCGGCGGCGGTGATCACCGCGTCGCGCACGCTGCTGCCGGCGGCGCGCTCCTCCTCGATCGACACGATCAGGATCACCGCGTTCTTCGCGATCATGCCGATCAGCGCCAGGATGCCGAGGATCGCGACGAAGCCCAGCGGACGCTGGAACAGCAGCAGCGACGCGACGACGCCGATCAAGCCCAGCGGCAGGATGAACAGCACCATCGCGAGCCGGCGGAAGCTGATCAGCAGCATCATCATGAACAGCAGCATCAGCAGGATCATCATCGGCACCACCGAGAACACGTTGGCCGACGAATCGTTGCTCGACTCGTAGAGCCCGCCAGTCTCGATCTTGTAGGGCCGCGGCAGCTTGGCGGCGTACTCGGCGATGCTCGGGCCGATCGCCGCGACGACCGTCTCCGGCAACACGCCGTGCGTGACGTCGGCGCGCACTGTCAGCGTCGGGACGCGGTCGCGGCGCCACACCAGCGGGAACTCCTGCTCCTCGCTGAAGCGCGCGAACTGCGACAGCGGCACCATGCGCCCGCTGGGCGTGGGCACCTGCAGCGACGCGAGCGTGTCGAAGGACGCACGCTCGCCGTCGGCGGCGCGCGCGACGACGTTGACGAGGTAGATGTCGTCGCGCACCTGCGTGATCGTCGTGCCGCTGACCGCGCTTTGCAGCACCGAAGCGATGCTCGCGGTGCTGACGCGCAGGCGCCGCGCCTCGTCCTGGTCGATCTGCACGCGCAGCTGGCGCGCCGGCTCCATCCAGTCGTAGTTGAGGTTGCGCACGCGCGTGTCGGCGGCCATCAGCTTGGCGACGTCTTCGGAGATGCGGCGCAGCTCGTCCTTGTCCGGCCCGGTCACGCGGTACTGCAGTGGCCAGCCCACCGGCGGGCCCATCTCGAGCGGCGACACGCGCGCGACCACCTCGGGGAAGTCGACCGCGAGCGTCTTCTCGAGCCGGGCCTGCAGCCGGTCGCGCGCCTCGATGTCCTTGGCGATGACGATCAGCTGCGAGAAGAAGGGGTTGGCCAGGTGCACCGACAGCGGCAGGTAGAAGCGAATCGCGCCGCGGCCAACATAGGTGCTGTAGTGGGCGACGTCGGGGTCGTCCTTCAACAACGCCTCGACGCGCTCGGCGACGCCCTGGCTCGCGAAGATCGACGCGTTCTGGCGCAGCGTCAGGTCGACCTGCAGCTCGGGCCGGTCCGACGACGGGAAGAACTGCCGCGGCACCAGCGGCAGCGCGAGGATCGCCGCGGCGAACATCGCGACCGTCACGCCGATCGTCACCCAGCGCAGCCGGATCGCGGCGCGCAGGAAGGCCTGGTAGCCGTTCTTGAGCTTGCTCGGCTTGGGTTCGCCCTGCGTCGGCTTCGGGGGCTTGAGCAGCGCCTTGCAGATGATCGGGCCGAACACCACCGCGACCAGCCACGACGCGATCAGCGCGATCGCGACCACCCAGAACAGCGACGACAGCACCTCGCTCGCGCCGCCGGGCGCGAAGCCGACCGGAACGAAGCTGGCGATCGTGACCAGCGTGCCGATCAGCATCGGCGCGGCGAGCGTGCGGTAGGCAAAGGATGCGGCGGCGTCCGGCGCATCGCCGGCCGCGAGCCGCCGCTGCGTCGCGTCGACCGTCGTCATCGCGTCGTCCACCAGCAGAGTGAGCGCGATGATCAGCGCGCCGAGCGAGACGCGCTGCAGCGCGATGTGCTGCTGGTTCATCACCGTGAAGACGAGCGCGAGCGTGATCGGGATCGCCAGCGCGACGACCACGCCCGGGCGCACGCCCAGGCTGACGAAGCTGCACAGCAAGATGATGGCGATCGCCTGGTACAGCGAGGTCAGGAAGTCGTTGATCGCGTGGTCGACGATGGTCGATTGGTCGGCCACCAGCACCGGCTCGATGCCCACCGGCAAGCCGGCGCGGATCTCGTCCATCGCGGTGCGGATGTTCTTGCCCAGCGCCAGGATGTCGGCGCGTTCGCGCATCGACACCGCCAGGCCGATCGCCGGCACGCCGTTGACGCGGAACATCGGCGTCGGCGGGTCGGCAAAGCCGCGCTTGACGGTGGCGATGTCGCCGAGGCGAACGACACGGTCGCCGAACACGAGGTTGACGTTCTCGATGTCGCGTTCGTCGTCGAACGCGCCGGACACGCGCAGGTAGACGCGCTCCTGCTCGGTGTTGATCACGCCCGACGGCCGCAGCAGGTTCTGCGCCTGCAGCGTGCCGATGATGGTCTGCAGGTTCAGGTGCAGGCCGGCCAGCTTCTGGGGCGAGAACTCGATGTAGATGCGCTCGTCCTGCGCGCCCAGCACCTCGACCTTGGCGACGTCGGGCACCTGCAGCAGCTTGGAGCGGATGGCCTCGGCGTGGTCGCGCAGCTCGCGGAAGGTGTAGCCGTCGGCGGTGAAGCCGTAGATGAAACCGAAGGTGTCGCCGAAGTCGTCGTTGAAGAACGGGCCGACGACGCCGGCCGGCAGCGTGTGGCGGATGTCGCCGATGTTGCGCCGCACGCGGTACCAGACGTCGGGGATGTCCTGGGTCGAGGTGGTTTCGTCGAGGTCGACGAAGATCGTCGTCTGCCCGGCCGTGGTGTAGCTGCGGATCGCGTCGAAGTTCTGCGTCTCCTGCAGCGTGCGCTCCAGCCGCTCGGTCACCTGTTCGATGGTTTCTTCGACGGTGGCGCCGGGCCACGCGGCGGCGATGATCATCGTGCGCACCGTGAACGGCGGGTCCTCGTCGCGGCCCAGGTCCTTGAAGGCCAGCACCCCGGCGACGACCACGAGGATCATCAGGAAGACGATGAAGGACGGCCGCTTGAGCGACCATTCGGAAAGGTTCGGGCCGATCATTTGGCGGCCGCCCCGAGCAGGCTGACCTTCTGGCCCGGGCGCAGCGCGTGCACGCCGGCGGTGACGACGATGTCGCCGTCGGCCAGGCCACTCTTGACCTGCACCGACGCTTCGCCGGCCGAGCCGACCGTGATCTCGCGCTGCGCGACCGCCTTGCTTGCCGGGTCGACGACCCACACCGCGGTCTTGCCGCCGGCGCGTACCAGCGCCGTGCTCGGGATCTCGATTGCCGGCGCGGCGTCCAGCGTCATGCGGCCGGTGACCGTGGTGCCCAGCCGCATCGCCGCCGGCGGGTCGATCAGCCGCACGCGGATGCGGAAGGTGCCGGTCACCGGGTCGGCGCGCGGCGCGATCTCGCGCACCTTGCCGGCCGCGCTCACGGCCGGGTCGTTGACCAGCGCGACGCGGATGTCGGGGTTCTTGGGCGCGCTGTTCTTCACCGCCGGCGGCACGTCGAACACGGCGTCGCGCGCGCCTTCGCGCGCCACCTGCACCACCATGCGTCCGGGACCGACCACCTCGCCGGGCTCGGGCCCGCGCGCGGTGACGATGCCGGTGACGCTGGCGAACAGCCGCGTGTAGCCGAGCCGGTTGCGCGCCAGGTTCAGCTGCGACTGCGCCGCCTCGACCTGCGACTCGGCCGTCTTGCGCAGCGCCTCGGCCTGCTCGAACTGCGCGCGCGACACCGCGTCTTCAGCCACCAGATCGCGCATGCGCTCGAAGTTGCTGCGCGCCTCGACCAGCCGCGCCTGCGCCGCGGACACCTGCGCGCGCGCCGCCTGCACGCCGCTCTCCTCGTTCTGCGGGTCCAGGCTCGCGATCAATTGCCCCTGCTTGACGCTGTCGCCCACGTCGACGAGGCGTTCCATCAGCCGGCCGTCGATGCGGAAGGATTCGTTGATCTCGTTCTGCGCCTGCACGTTGCCGGTGATGGACACCGTGCTGCCGGCGGCGCGTTTCTCGATCGTGACGGTACGTACCGGGCGGATTTCGGGTGCGGGTTTCTCGACCTCGCGCTGGCAGGCGGACAGCAGGCCCGCAGCGGCCAGCGCCGCCAGCAGCCCGAGCCCGGTACGGCTTGCCTTCTTCGCCGGCGGGGCGGCGCATCGATTCGACACGGGACAGACTCCTGCAGCTGAACTTCGTGATTCTAGCGAGCGCCCAACGGCGCCATGGCCCAGTACTGGGCTCGGGCCGCAAGCGGCCCCGCGGCCAGCGATGCGGCGCCGGGGTCGGCGCACGCGCACCGGTTGCCGTCGCGCCATAATTCCTCCGCCGCGGGCCGCGTCGGCAGCGGTCTACAGCCTGCGGGTTTCGCAATGCCGATCGTGCCGACACCGACGAGCGCCGCCGACCGCCTGATGCAGCGCCTGCCGCGCCATCTGAAGATGAGCGAGCTGCGCGTGTTCATGATCGTGCTCGAGCACCGCAGCTTCCGCAGGGCCGCCGCGGTGCTGCACCTGACGCAACCGGCGGTGACCCGGGCCATCGCCGGCCTGGAGGACACGCTCGGCGTGCGCCTGTTCGACCGCATCGCCAACGGCGTCGAGCCTACGGTCCACGGCCGCGCCTTCGCGCCGCGCATCGCCGCCGTGTTCGACGAGCTGCGCCGCGCCGCGCACGAACTGACGCTGGTGTCCAGCGGCGCCACCGGCCGCCTGCGGCTGGGCACGGTGCCGATGCCGGCGATCCCGCTGCTGCCGGTGGCGCTGGAGCGGCTGCTGGGCGAACAGCCGGGCGTGCAGGTGTCGGTGCTCGAGGAGCGCGAAACCGAACTGGTCGACCGCCTGCGCCGGCGCGACATCGAGTTCGCGATCCTGCGGCTGGCGCTGGTCGATCCGGCCGGCGACCTGCGCGTGGACACGCTGTACGACGAGCGGCTGTGCGTGGTCGCCGCACGGGACCACCCGCTGGCCGCGCGCACGCAGATCGGCTGGCCGGAACTGCTCGAGCAGCGCTGGGTGCTGCCGCCGCCCGACTGCCTGTTCCACGACCACGTGCAGCGCACGCTGCATCAGCTCGATCTGCCGATGCCCAGGCCCTCGGTCGAGGCGATCGCGATCAATGTGCAGTTCGGCATGGTGCTGCACGCCGGCGTGCTGGGCTTCGGCATGCGCTCGCAGATCAGCTTCGCGCCGGGCCGGGACTTCCTCGTGCCCCTGGCCATCGATCTGTCGACCAGCCGCAGCCGCGTGGCCGCGGTGTCGCTGAAGTCGCACGATCCCAGCCCGTTGGCGCGGCAACTGATCGGGCACCTGCGGGCGGTCTCGGCGGGGCAACGCGGCGCGGCGCCCGGCGGGGTGCCCGGCACCGTACCCGAACCGGCGCCGCAGGGCGCGGCCGCAGGCGGCTGAACGTCGCGCGGCATGGCGCCGCCAGCACCGGCCGCGCATTTGCGACAATCGCGCCCCGAAAGCGGGCTCGGCACGGGCCCGCCACCACGCCCCGGAGATCCCGATCCATGCTGTACGTTGACATCCCGAGCCGATCCGACATCGAGCGCCTGGGCGCCACGCGCGCCGACGCCTGCGTGTCGATCTACCTGCCGACCACGCCGGTGACGCAGGCGGCGCAGGCCGACCGCATCGCGCTGAAGAACCTGGCGGCCGAAGCCGTCGAACGGCTGCGCGCGATGGGCGTGGACAAGGCCCGCACGGCCGCCGTCGAGGAGTCGCTCGCCGACCTGGTCGACGACGACGAGTTCTGGCGCTTCCAGGCGCACAGCCTGGCGGTGCTGGCCACGCCCGACGAGACGCTGACCTTCCGCCTGGCCAACCGCCTCGAGCCGGCGGCCGTGGCCGGCGCGCGCTTCTTCATCAAGCCGCTGCTGCGCGCGATCACGGTGCCGCAGTCGGCCTACGTGCTGGCGCTGGCGCAAGGCGGGGTGCGGCTGGTCGAGGTCTCGGCCGAGCTGCCGTCGGCCACGGTCCCCGTGCGCGGCCTGCCCGACGACGTCGCCAGCTCGGTGGGCAAGGCGTCGATCCGCGACCGCACCCAGATCGGCCGCCACGGCGGCATCGAAGGCCAGAAGGTGCGCATGCGCCAGTACGCGCGCCTGGTCGACCAGGCGGTGCGCAACGTGCTGGGCGGCAGCGAAGTGCCGCTGATCCTGGCGGCGGCGCAGCCGCTCGAGGCGATCTACCGCTCGGTGTGCTCGTATCCGCACCTGGTCGCGCAGGCCATTCCCGGCAACCCCGAGCAGTTGAGCGACGCCGATCTGGGCCAGGCTTCGCGCGCGATCCTCGACGACCTGCACCGCGCCCGGCTGGAATCGCTGCACGCGCTGTTCGCAGCGCGCGCGCAAGAAGGCCGCGCCACCACCGACGTCGCCCAGGCCGCGCGCGCCGCCACCTTCGGCGCCGTCGACACGCTGATGGTCGACATCGACGAAGTCATGCCCGGCAGCATCGACGATGCCGGCCGCGTCAGCTTCGACGCCGCTGCCGATGCGTCCGGCGGCGGCGTGGTCGACCAGATCGCGCTGCGCGCGCTGAACGCCGGCGCCAAGGTGCTGGGGCTGCGCCGCGCCGACATCCCCGGCGGCGGCAGCCTCGCCGCGATCCTGCGCTACGCGTTCTGAACCGCCCGGCGCCGCAAGGCGCCGAACCCGCGAGATCCCACGACCGAGCCGCGGAACTTCCCGCGGCCCGGCCGTTCTGTGGGGACGGCGATGAGCGCCGCCTGCCGAACTTCCGAAACCCGAACCCTCCGAAGGACAACCATCATGAGCAATTTCTGGGACATCGTCTGGTTGATGATCTCGACCTTCTTCTTCATCGCCTACCTGATCATCATGTTCCAGATCGTGGTCGATCTGTTCCGCGACCACGAACTCGGCGGCTTCGCCAAGGTGCTGTGGATGCTGGGGCTGATCTTCATCCCGGTGCTGACGGCGATCATCTACATCATCGCGCGCGGCCGCGGCATGTCGCTGCGCCAGCAGGCCAGCCTGCAAAAGGCCAAGGCCGACACCGACGCCTACATCAAGACGGTCGCGGGCAAGTCGCCCGCCGCCGACATCGCCGAGGCCAAGGCGCTGCTCGACGCCGGCACGATCACCCAGGCCGAGTTCGACCGGCTCAAGGCCAAGGCGTTGTCCTGATCCGGCGCCGGCGGAGCCAAGGGCGGGCTCGATGCCGCCCCGCTGCGCCGGACACGCTCAGCGCTGCGGCATGCCGCGGCGCGAGCCGAAGCGGTGCGCATAGGCCCAGGTGAACTCGGCGCCGAACAGGAAGATCTGCGCCGAGTAGTACACCCACAGCAGCACCACGATCAGCGAGGCCGCCGCGCCGAAGGCCGAGGTGATGCCGCTGCGGCCGATGTACAGGCCGATCAGGAACTTGCCGGCGACGAACAGCACCGAGGTCACGCCCGCGCCCACCCACACGTCGCGCCAGTGGATGTCGGCGCGCGGCATCGCCTTGTAGATCATCGCGAACACCGCGGTCACCAGCAGCAGGCTCAGGCCCGTCTCGCTGGCGCCGCTGAAGCTGGCCCAGCTCTGTGACTCCGGATCCCACCAGCGGCTGAGCGCGCGCATCGCCGCGCTGAAGGCCAGCGACACGATCAGCAGGAAGCCGATCCCGAGGATCATGCCGAAGGACAGCAGCCGCGTGCGCACGATCGCCCACAGGCCGCTGTGCGCCGCGCGCTTGGGCACGTGCCAGATGCGGTTCAGCGAATCCTGCAACTCGGCGAACACCGAGGTCGCGGCGACGAACAGCAGGATCACGCCGAACACGGCCGCCGGCACGTTGTCGGCCGGCCGGCGCGCGCTTTCCAGCAACCCCTGGACGGCGCGCGCCCCGGTGGTGCCGAGCATGCCGTGCAGTTGCACGTAGATCTCGCCGCGCGCGGCCTCCTCGCCGAAGACGGCGCCGGCCACCGCGATCACGATCAGCAGCAGCGGCGCGACCGAGAAGATCGTGTAGAAGGCCAGCGCCGCGCCCATGCTCTGCGCATGGTCCTCGACCCAGTTCAGCGCCGCGTCGCGCAGCAGCGCGCCGAGTTCGCGCAGCAGGCGGACCATCCCGGCGCCTTCAGACCTGCCCGTTCTTCGACAGCAGCACCGCCACCTGGCGCGTGCCCGGGAAACCGGCGAACACGATCGTGACGATCGCGGTGATCGGCACGGCCAGGAAGGCACCGGGGATGCCCCACAACTCTGACCACAGCGCCAGGCTGATCAGGATCGCGAAGGGGCTCAGGTTCAGCGAGCTGCCCATCACGTAGGGGTCGAGGAAGTTGCCGATCACGAACTGCACCGCGGACAGCGCCAGCACCAGCGTCAGGATCGAGCCCAGTTCCTGATACTGCACCACCGCCACCAGTGCGGGCAGCACCACGCCGAGCACCGAGCCCACGTAGGGCACGAAGTTCAGGAACCCGGTCAGCACCGCCAGCAACGCCGCGAATTCGAGCCCGTACAGCCGCATCACCACCCAGCTGACGATGCCCAGCAGCACACTCAGCAGCGTCTTCAGCGCCAGGTACGAGCCGATGCGCCGGTTGATCGTGCCGATCACCGTGCGCAGGCGCGCCACCTGCTTCGGGTCGTCGGACATCGCCGCCAGCTTGGCGTCGAAGGCGCGGCGCTCGACCAGCAGGAAGGTCGCATACAGCATCACGACGACGAAGGTCACGAGCATCGAGCCCAGCGACGCCAGCAGCGAGGTGACCAGCCGCTGCAGGTTGATCTGCGCCATCAGTTCCTGGCGCAGCATCGCCCAGGTGGGCTCGGTCTCGATGCCCAGGCGCACCGCCACCTGCTGGATCGACGCCAGCAGCGACTGCTGGTACTGCGGCGCCAGCGCCAGCGCCCGGTCCTTGTTGGCGGCGATCAGGTAGGCCAGCAGGAAGAAGGCCAGGCCGATCGCCGCGAACGAGAACAGGTAGCGCAGCTGCAGCGGCAGACTGGGCCCGATCCCGGGCACGCGGCCCAGCACCTGCGCCAGCCCGACGATCACGTAGACGACGACGGCGCCGAGCACCGCCGGCACGAGGATCGTCTTGCCCGCGCTCAGCAGCCAGCCGATGATCAGCATCAGGACGGTGCCGTGCACCACGGCGCGCAGTTTTTCCATCGGTTCGGGTCGGGGCATCGAATGGGGCGACGGCCGCGAGTGTGCCTCAACGCAGGCGCTGCCCCGGCCGCGTCCGGCCCCACCTGCGGGACGCGGCGCCGGCCGGCGGCGGTAGACTGCGCACCCTGCCCCATCGACTCGACCGCGGAACCCGCCATGCTGAAGATCGTCCTGGCTGCGGCATTCGCCGCTGCCGCCACTTGCGGCGGCAGCGCGCTGGCGCAGGGCCAATCGCCCACCCTGGCCCGGATCAAGGCGGCCAAGTCGATCAACGTCGCGTTCTCGCCGGACTCGGCGCCGTTCTCGGCAGCCGCAGGCGCCGGTACAGCGCCCCAGGGATATTCGATCGAACTGTGCAAGCGTGCCGTCGCGCAGATCGCGCGTGCGCTGGGCGAGCCCGAGCTGCAGATCAACTGGATCCCGGGATCGGTCGAGCAGCGGCTGCAGATGGTGGCCGGCGGGCGCGCCGAGCTGGAATGCGCCAACACCACGCAGACGCAGACGCGGCTGGCGCAGGTGGACTTCTCCAACCTGATCTTCGTCGACGGCGGCGGCCTGCTCGTCAAGGCCGGCGCGCCCGTCAACCGCATCGCCGACCTGGCCGGCAAGCGCGTGGCGGTGCTGAAGGGCACGACCACCGAGCAGCGGCTCGAGAAGGCGCTGCGCCTGCGCCAGGTGCAGGCGACGCTGGTGCCGGTCGACACAGCCGGCGTCGGGCTGTCGCTGCTCGAGGCCGGCACGGTCGATGCCTACGCCGGCGACAAGGTCGAGCTCGCGGCGCTGGCCATGCAGGCGCGCGATCCGGCACGCGTGGCGCTGGTGCTGGAGGATTTCTCCTTCGAGCCCTACGCGTTCGCGTTGCCGCGCAACGATTCGGCGCTGCGCCTCGAGGTCAACCGCGCGCTGACGCAGGCCTACGTAGGCGGCGACATCGACGCCATCTTCGAGCAGTGGCTCGGCAAGCTGGGCCGCCCGACGGGCCTGCTGGCGATGATGTACCTGCTGAACGCGATTCCCGAATGAACCCACCTCTTCGAGCGGACCCCGCCATGACCCGAGTCTCGATCTGGCGGCGCGCCGCCGCCCTGTGGACCGCCGCCTGTGCGCTGCTGCTGGCGGCGTGCAGCACGCCGCCGGCCTTCCAGGTGTCGGAGCCGTCGGCGCGCACCGGCACGGTGATCTCGATCACCCAGGATTCGGTGCAGAACGTGAACCCGGTCGCCGGCGGCATCGGCGGCGCGCTGATCGGCGGCGGCATCGGCAGCCTGTTCGGCGGCGGCACCGGCCAGACGGTGGCCACCGTCGTCGGCGCGGCCGGCGGTGCCTACCTGGGCAGCCAGGCGGCGCAGCACAGCCGCACCTTCGTATGGCGCATCGGCGTGCGTTATGACGACGGCAGCGTCGCCACGGTGCAGCAGACCACCGCGCCGGCGCTGCGCATCGGCGACCGCGTGCGCGTGACCAACACCGGCATCGAGTTGCTGAATTGAAGCGAACTTCCGCTCGTTCGGAATTCGGCCCGAAGCGGCCGCAGGCCGCCGATGAGTACTCACCTTTTCAATTGCCGCGCGTCGCACCAAGCGCAGTGGAGCAACCGAGATGAAACTGCCTTTCACCCTCGCGATAGCCCTTGTAGTTGGACTGGCAGGCTGCGCGCAGCGCCAACAGGATTGGGCGTCGGCTGCCGACAATCCCGACCCCGCACACAGCAGCCGCGATTCGCTCGACTGGCCGGGCGTCTACGAAGGCATCACGCCCTGCGCCGACTGCCCCGGCATCAAGATGCGGCTGACGCTGCGGCACGACGGCAGCTACGAACTGAGTACGCAGTACCTGGAGCGCCAGGCCGAGCCGCAGACGGTGCGCGGCCGCTTCAGCTGGAGCGCCGACGACGGCTCGATCAAGCTCGACGCGGCCGGCCAGGGCCGGCAGTTCCGCGTCGGCGAAGGCCGGCTGCTGCAGCTCAACGCCGACGGCAGCGCGCCGCCGTGGAACACGCCGAACCGGGTGCTGACGCAGCAGCCGGCCAAATGACCCGCCCTGCCCGCGCGGCGGGTCCGCGCCGGGCCCACCACTTGATCGGAGAACCGATGCCCACGTACCTGCGCCGCGTCGCGCTGCTCGCCGCGCTGGCATTGCCGGCCTTCAGCCTGCAGGCCCAGCCGCCCCAGCCCCCGCATGACGGCGGCAGCCCCGCCGCGAAGCCGCCGCGCCGCGGCGCCGACGCGGCCCTGGTGCGCGCGCTGCAAGACCACCGCTGGACGCTGCAGGCGGCCACCGATGCCGGCGGCCAGCCGATCGCCGCACTGCTGCCACCCGGCCACGCCTTCGTGCTGCGCTTCGAAGGCGAGCGGCTGCACGTGTCCGGCGGCTGCAACAGCATGAACGGCGGCTGGCGGCTGAGCCCGCAGGGCCGGCTCGACGTCAGCCGCCTGGCAGCCACGATGATGGCCTGCGAGCCGGCGCTGATGCAGGCCGACGCGGCGCTGTCCAAGGTGCTGGCGCAGCCGCTGGACGTGTTGGTCGCGCCCGGCGTCGAGCCCACGCTGCGGTTGCGCAGCGCCGAACGCCAGACGCTGTATTTCGGCGGCCAGCGCACGCCGCAAAGCCTGTACGGCGAGCCCACGCGCATCTTCCTCGAGGTGGCGCCGCAGACGGTGGACTGCGTCAGCGGCGTGCAGCGCACGCAGTGCCTGCAGGTGCGCGAACGCCGCTTCGATGCGCAGGGCCTGCGCATCGACCCGCCCGGCCCGTGGCAGGTGTTCCACGGCTCCATCGACGGCTACACCCATCACAGCGGCGTGCGCAACGTGCTGCGCATCAACCGCTTCACCCGGCCGCAGCCGCCGGCCGATGCGTCGCGCTACGTCTACGTGCTCGACCTCGTGGTCGAATCCGAGACGGTGCCGAAGTAGCGCAAGCCCGGCCGGCTCGCGCGCGCGCCCGTCAGGGCGCGTCGGCGGGCTCGACGATGCCGGCGACGTGCCGCCGCGGCAGCAGGAACAGCCACGTGGCGAAGATGAAGGGCGCGGTCAGCGTCGGGATGCCCAACGGCGCCAGCGCCGCGTTCATCGCACCCTGCAGCACGACCGTGAACAGCGTGCCCACGGCCGCATACGTCAGCACCCGCGCCGACGGCGCATAGAACACCGACCCGAGCGCGACCGCCGTCAGCACCGGGCTGAATCCCATCAGGCCGGCGCGGATCAGCCCGCCGTCGGCCCCCATCGCCATCGCGGCCAGCACCGCCAGCAGCGCACCGGCGAGTGCCAGCGCGGCAGCCGCCGACGAGCCCAGCGCAAGCCCGGCCAGCAGCAGCAGCGCCGCCACGGTGTCGTCCAGGAAGAAGACCTGCGACACGCTGCGCAGCACCGCGACGACGACGTCGGCCGCGGCCAACGGCAGCGTGGGTGCCGCGCCGGTCGGCCCCGGCGGGGGCAGCGCCTGGCCCCCCAGCCCGGCGAAGGCGCGGCCGGCCAGCAGCAGCACCCAGGTCGTCACCACGAACGGAAAGGTCAGCGCCGCACCGCCCCAGTTGCGCGTGACAGCGGCCGTCCAGATGGTGCCGACGACCGACGCCGCCGCACCCAGCAGCACGCAGGCCCACAGCAGCGGCGACGGCTGCAGGAAGATCGGCAGCGCCAGGCCGACCAGCGCACCGTTGTAGCCGTACAGCCCGGCCGCCAGGTTCGACGCGTCGGCGCGCAGCCAGATCGCCGTCAGCGTGGCCGCCGCCAGCCCGAGCAGCGTGCCCGCCAGGATCGCGGGCGTGCCGGCATCGATCGCGGCCCAGGCGATCGCCGCCAGGAACAGCAGCCCGCTCAGCGGGTTGTCCTGGAACATCACCTGGCCCGCGGCGCGCAGGTTCAGGTCGACGAAGCGCAGCGCGCCGGCGCGCACGCAGGCTCGTTCCCAGGCGCCCAGAGCGGCATCGAGCTTCATGGCGGTGTCGGCGGCAGTTGACGGATGCAGCCTGCCGGGATCGTCCCGCCCGGCCGGCGGCGCGCAGTATCCGCGACGCGGCAGGCCGTGCCGGCAGGCAGGCGCAACGGCCTTGATCCCGGAACCGGCGGCACAATCGCCGGCAGCGCACGATTCCAGTCCGCCTTCCCGACAACCATCTTGTCCGATCCAGGAGTACGCATGAACCGATTCCGCACGATCGCCGCCCCCGCGGCACTTTGCGCGCTGGCGCTGCTGCCGCTGCACGCCGGCGCGCAGGCCCAGGTGCAGTACGGCCGCGTCACCAACGTCGCGGTGGTCACCGACGTGAGCAACAGCGCCCGCAACGTCGGCACCGTCGTCGGCGGTACCGTGGGCTTCGCCAGCGGCAGCGGCCGCTCGAGCAGCAACCGCGCGCTGCGCACCGCCGGCGGCGCTGCCGCGGGGCGCGGCGTGGGCACGCTCGCGGGCAGCTCGCAGGTGTTCGAATACACCGTGCTGATCGACGGCCGCACCACGATCCGCTTCATTTCCGACCAGGTCGGCAAGCGCGTCGGCGACTGCGTCGCGATCGAGCAGGGCAGCTTCAACAACATCCGCCTGGTGCCCGATTCGCGCTGTGCGCCGGCATCGCGGCCGGCAGCCCCGCCGGCGCCGGCACCTGCGGCGCCGGCCGACGTCGAAGCCGCCGCCGCCTGCTCGCAGGCCAAGCAGCAGGTGCTGGATGCGCAGACCGACGAGGCCTTCGACATCGCCGAGCGCCGCATGCGGCTGCTCTGCGGCGAGTAGCGCGCGCCGCCGCCGGCCGATGGGATTGCGCGGAATCCACCGGCGGTGCCGCCGTGCGGGCGGCGCGGCAGCGCTGCCGCTGCTGCCCTTGCTGATGCTGCTGTGGCTCGCGCTGCTGTGGCTCGCGCCGCTGGCGCCGGCCGCGGCGCAGCAGACGCCGCCTGCCGACGCCAGCCCGGCGATCGCGGCGGCCGACATTCCGGCGCGCGCCGACGCCGACGAGAAGTTCCTGCTGGGCGTGCAGCGTCGCATTCAGATGGCCGACCGGGTCGATCGGGTCGAGCGCGATCTGAAGCGCCAGGCCGCAGGGCTGGACGAGCTCGAAGCGCGCACCGAGCGCGGCGACCTGGGCCTGCTGTCGGTGCAGCGGCTGGAAAGCCTCGAGCGGCACTGGCAGCTGAAGGACCGCGTGCTCGCGCAGACCCGCGCCGAGCTCGCGCGCCTGACCAACGCCGCATCCGACGACGCGGCCGAGCTCGCGGCGCGCCGCGCGGCCTGGCTCGCCACGAGCACCGAGCCCCACCTGTCGCCGGTGCTGGTGCGGCGGGCCGACGAGATGGCCGCACAGGTCGACCGCGCGCAGCGCGCGTTGGCCGGGCCGCTGAGCCGGCTGCTCGACCTGGGGCGCAAGAGCAACGCGCTCGCCGCGCAGGTGCAGCGCGGCCTGACGACCGTGGTGGCCGAGGTGGCCGAGCAGGACCGGCGCCTGGCGGCGATGGATTCCCAGCCGCTGTGGCAGGCACTGCGCGAGGGCAACGTGCGGCAGTCGGTCACGGCCGGCATGCGCCGCAGCCTGGAGATCGAGACCGCGTTCGCGCGCGACTACGACGCCGCCAACGCGCGCATCCTGCCGGTGCTGGCCGCGGCTTGCGCGCTGTTGCTGCCGCTGGTCTTCTGGTTCCGGCGGCGCGCGACTCGCCTGGTCGCGGCCGGCCAGCTGGGTGAATCCGCGCTGCTGGCGCTGGCCCGGCCCTGGGCGGCCTGGTTGCTGCTGGTGGCCGCCATCGCCGTGGCCTACGGGCTGCAGGGGCCGAATCTTCGGCAACAGCTGGTGATGCTGCTGGCCTGGGTGCCGGTATTGGCGCTGATGCAGCGGCGCATGCTGACCATGGTGGGCCCGTGGGCCTACCTGAGCGCGGTCTTCTATTTCGTCAACATGATCGTGTCGCTGCTCGTCGGCAATGCGCTGCTGTACCGGCTGCTGCTGCTGGCCGTGACCCTGCTGATGCTGCTGACGCTGGCACAACGGCTGCTGCGCGCGCGCGGCGGCGAGCCCAGCGAGCACAGCTTCCGCTCCGGCTCGTGGAAGGTGGTGGCCTGGGCCGCCTGTGCCGCGTTGTCGGCGGCAGCCCTGTCGAACCTGCTGGGCAACGTGTCGCTGTCGGCGATGCTGGTGTCGGCCACGCTGGACAGCAGCTACGCGGCGTTGGCGATCTATGCGGCCAGCAAGGTGGTCGTGGCGCTGGCGCAGGTGCTGCTGGCCGGGGCGACGATGGCGCGCTTCGTCGAACGCTACTCGTCGTCGCTCGGATCCACCGCGGTCACCATCGGGCGCGTGCTGCTGGTCGCGGCCTGGCTGCTGTTCACGCTGCGGTCCTTCCGCGTGTATCGCCCGCTGTCGTCGTTCGCGATGGAGGTGCTGACGCACAAGTTCCAGATCGGCGAGCTGTCGCTGAGCCTGGGCAGCCTGGTGTCCTTCGCGCTCGCGACGATGTTCGCGTTCTGGCTCGCCCGCACGATCCGCCAGGTGCTGGCCGAAGACGTGCTGCCGGGCCTGTCGCTGCCGCGCGGCGTGGGCAACAGCGTGTCGTCGCTGACCTATTACGTCGTGTTGCTCCTCGGCATGCTGGCGGCGCTGGCGGCCGCGGGCTTCCAGATCGGGCAGCTGACGCTGATCCTCGGTGCGCTCGGCGTGGGCATCGGCTTCGGCCTGCAGGACGTGGTGCGCAGCTTCGTCGCGGGGCTGATCCTGATGTTCGAGCGGCCGCTGCAGCCCGGCGACATCGTCGAAGTCACCGGCGTGCTGGGGCAGGTGCGCGAGATCGGCCTGCGCGCGACCGTCGTCACCACCTTCGACGGTGCCGACGTGGTGGTGCCCAACGGCATGCTGCTGGCCGACAAGATGACGAACTGGACGCTGCACGGCACCCGCCGGCGCTTCGAGCTGACCGTCAGCACGCACTATGCGGCCGACCCGCAGCGCACGATGGACCTGCTGCTGCAGATCGCGCGCTCGTGCAAGGGCGTGGCCGCAGTGCCGGCCGCGGACTGCATCATGATCGGCCTGGCGCCGGGCGAGTTGCAGTTCGGCGTGCGCGCGTGGGTCCACAACTTCGAAGACTGGCTGAACGTGCGCACCGAACTGGCGCTGAAGATCCGCAACGGCCTGGCCGAGGCCGGAATCGAAGTCCCCAGGCCGCAGCGCGAAGTCGTGGTGCGCCACCTGCCGCCGCAGGATGCAGGCCTGGCGCCCGGGCCTGCAGCCGGCAGCAGCGGCCTCGCGAACGATCCGCCGCGCCCGGCATGAAGCGAGGTTGTCCTTCCATGGTCTGATGTCGTCCCCAAGCGGCCGGAGGCCGCCTTGGGACGCAAACAGCCGCCGAACGCATGGCGCCTCGCGTGCCGCGAGCGCTGCCCCGGTGCCATCCTCTGAAGAAGTACCCGCACCGCGCTGCTAGACTTTCGCCCCCCGCTTCGACATCCTGCGCGGCGCCGTTTCGGCGCCGCTTGCGATTGCCCATCCCGCAATGCACTCCCCCGGCAACCTGTACGTCGTGTCGGCCCCCAGCGGCACCGGCAAGTCCAGCCTGGTCCAGGCGCTGCTCGAGCTCGATTCGCACCTGAGCGTGTCGGTGTCGCACACCACGCGCGCGCCGCGCGGCCAGGAGCAGTCGGGGCGCGAGTACCACTTCACCGACGAGCCGACCTTTCGCGCGATGGTCGAACGCGGCGAATTCGTCGAGTGGGCGCAGGTGCACGGCCGCCTGTACGGCACCTCGCGCCGCGCGATCGAGCAGGGCCTGGCCGGCGGCCTGGACATCGTGCTCGAGATCGACTGGCAGGGCGCGCTGCAGATCCGCCGCCTGTTCCCCGACGCGGTGCTGGTGTTCGTGCTGCCGCCGAGCTGGGATGAACTGCGCCAGCGGCTGCTGCGCCGCGGCGAGGACGGCGAAGCGATGATCGAACAGCGCCTGGCCAATGCCCGGCTGGAGGTGGCCCAGGCCCGCCATTTCGACTTCGTTATAATCAATGCCCTCTTCGAGGCGGCGCTCTTCGACCTGAAGACGATCGTCCATTCCCAGCGGCTGAAATACGCGGCACAGGCCCGCAACCGCAGCACGGTGTTCGCCGCGCTCGGCATCGGTTGACCTGCTGCCCTCACCCGCGCAGACCTGCAAGACGCCATGGCCCGCATCACCGTCGAAGATTGCCTGGAAAAGATCCCGAACCGCTTCCAGCTCGTGCTGGCCGCGACCTACCGCGCGCGCATGCTCAGCCAGGGCCACGCGCCGAAGATCGACACGCGCAACAAGCCCGGCGTGACCGCGCTGCGCGAGATCGCCGCCGGCGAGATCGGCCTGGAGATGCTGCGCAAGGTGCCGGTCTGAGCGGCTGAGCCCCGCGGCGGGCCGCGCCCGCCGCCCCCAGACCCGCAGCGCCGGGGCCGATACTGCTAGATTCGGCGCCATGGGGATCCGCTCGCTCGCCGCCGAACTGCTGCCGGCCGCCTTGCAGGGGCGGTCGCGCAACGTGTCCGCGCCGCCGGAAAAGGGCGTGCAGGCGGCCTCCTTCGCCGCCCTCACCCACAAGCTCGGCTACCTGAGCCGCGCCGAGCACAAGCAGGTGCTCGAGGCGTACCGCTTCGCCGACGAGGCCCATCTCGGCCAGTTCCGCGCCAGCGGCGAGCCCTACATCACCCACCCGATCGCGGTGGCGGGGCTGTGCGCCGACTGGAAGCTCGACGTGCAGGCGATCATGGCCGCGCTGCTGCACGACACCATGGAGGATCGCGGCGTCACCAAGCCGCGGCTGATCGAGCAGTTCGGCGCCCCCACCGCCGAACTGGTCGACGGGCTGACCAAGCTCGACAAGCTGCAGTTCAACACGCGCGAAGAGGGCCAGGCCGAATCGTTCCGCAAGATGCTGCTGGCGATGGCGCGCGACGTGCGCGTGATCCTGGTCAAGCTCGCCGACCGGCTGCACAACATGCGCACGATGGCGGCGATGGCGCCCGACAAGCGCCAGCGCATCGCGCGCGAGACGCTCGACATCTACGCGCCGATCGCCCACCGCCTGGGCCTGAACCAGACCTACCGCGAACTGCAGGAGCTGTGCTTCGAGTTCCTGTACCCGTGGCGCTACGCGGCGCTGGCCAAGGCGGTGCAGCGCGCGCGCGGCTACCGGCGCGACATCGTCGAGCGCGTGCACCGCGAGGTCGAGCGCGCCTTCGCCGCGGCCAAGATCAAGGCCAAGGTGTCGGGGCGCGAGAAGACCGTCTACTCGATCTACCGCAAGATGCGCGAGAAGCGCGCCGGCTTCGCCCAGGTCAACGACGTGTTCGGCTTTCGCATCATCGTGCCGACGCAGCCCGAGTGCTACCTGGGCCTGGGCGTGCTGCACCAGCTGTACAAGCCGGTGCCGGGGCGCTTCAAGGACTTCATCGCGATCCCCAAGGTCAACGGCTACCAGTCGCTGCACACCACGCTGGTCAACCCGCTGGGCACCTCGGTGGAGTTCCAGCTGCGCACCGACGCGATGCACGCGGTGGCCGAGACCGGCATCGCCGCGCACTGGCTGTACAAGACCGGCGGCAAGGGCAGCGCCGACGACGCGCAGCGCCTGGGCTCGATGTGGCTGCAGTCGCTGATCGAAATCCAGGACACGACCAACGATTCGGCCGAGTTCCTCGAGCACGTGCGCATCGACCTGTTCCCCGACGCGGTCTACGTGTTCACGCCCAAGAGCCGGATCCTGGCGCTGCCGCGCGGCGCCACGCCGGTGGACTTCGCCTACGCGATCCACTCCGACGTCGGCGACCGCTGCGTCGCGGCATCGATCAACGGCGAGCCGGCGGCGCTGCGCACCGAGCTGCGCAGCGGCGACGTCGTCGAGATCGTCACCGCCCCGGGCGCGCGGCCCAACCCGGCGTGGCTGTCGATCGTGCGCACCGGGCGCGCGCGCTCCAAGATCCGCCAGTACCTGAAGACGATGGAGCAGGACGAGGCGCGCGCGATGGGCGAGAAGATGCTCGCGCAGGCGCTGCGCGCCGAGGGCCTGGAGCTGCCGAGCGCCAACCCGGCCGATGAAGCCGCCGCGGCGCTGTGGCAGCAGCTGACGCGCTGGAGCGGCAACCGCGGCCGCGGCGAGCTGCTGGTGGACATCGCGCTGGGCCGCAAGATCGCCGGCATCGTCGCGAAGCGGCTGGCCGCGCTGATGGCCGAACGCGGCATCCGGCCCGACGCGGTGACCCTGTCGCTGGGCCACTACGGCAGCGACGCCGCCGGGCACCCGAACGGCGTGGCCTTCATCGACGGCAGCGAAGGCGCTTCGGTCAAGCTCGCCCCCTGCTGCCGGCCGATCCCCGGCGACGCGCTCGTCGGCTACCTCGGCCGCGGCGAGGGCCTGCTGGTGCACACCGCCGATTGCCAGACCGGCCGCCGCCTGTTCGAGCGCGACCGCGAGCGCTTCATGCAGGTCGAATGGGCCGACGAGCAGACCCGCACCTACGAGGCGGCGGTGCAGGTGCTGGTGCGCAACGGCACCGGCGTGCTCGCGCAGGTGGCCTCGGCGATCGCCGCCGCCGAGGCCGACATCACGCATCTCGACATGGGCGAGGAGCGCGCGCACGAGACGGCGGAGCTGCGGCTGCTGATCAGCGTGCGCGACCGGCTGCACCTGGCCGGCGTGCTGCGCGCGCTGCGGCGCGCGCCGCCGGTGCTGCGCGTGCAGCGCATCAAGCCTTGAAGGCGGTGCGCGGCGGCGGCGGGTAGCGCACGCTCAGCACCTCGAGCCGCTGCACGCCCAGCGGCGTGTGCAGCACCACCGCGTCGCCGGCACGCGCCTTCAGCAGCGCACGCGCCACCGGCGCGATCCAGCTGACCTCGCCGGCCAGGCTGTCGGCCTCGTCGATGCCCTTGATCGTCACGGTGCGCTCCACGCCCTGCTCGTCGGCGTAGCTGACGGTCGCGCCGAAGAACACCTGGTCGCTGCCGTGGTGCACCGACGGGTCCACCACCTCGGCGATGTCCAGCCGGCGCGTCAGGAAGCGGATGCGCCGGTCGATCTCGCGCAGCCGCTTCTTGCCGTACAGGTAGTCGCCGTTCTCGGAACGGTCGCCGTTCTTCGCCGCCCAGGCCACGGTCTCGACCAGCTTCGGCCGCTCGTCGTCGAGCAGCCCGAACAACTCGGCGCGCAGCCGGCCCCAGCCCTGCGGCGTCAGGTAGTTGCGCGTGCCCGCCGGCAGCGGCGGCGCAGCGCCGGCGTCGCCATCGTCGTCGTCGGCCGCATCGGTTTCGCGCGTGAAGGCCTTGCTCATCGTCTCGTGCGCGGTCGCGCGTGGCGATTCTAGGAGCCGGCCGGGCTGCGGGCGGATTCCGCCCGGCTGCCGCATGCGCCGTCGCCCAGGAGACAGCCGCGCCGCTCGGGCATCGCTTGCCCCGGGCTGCGGCCGAGGCCGACAATCGCGGCTGCCCGCAAGTGCCCCGCTGCGCAGCCAGCCGAAGGTCCGCCATGAACGCACCCGAACCCATCGCCCGCGACGCCCTGTTCCTCGCCGACACGCATGAGGTGGTCAACGTGTCGCACGAACTGGTGGACTACAACGCCTACCTGCAGGACGCCGCGCTGCTCGATGCCGTGCAGCGCGAAGGTGCGGGCTGGGCCCACGCCGCGCTCACCGATTTCGGCCGGCTGACCGGCTCGGCCGACTACCTCGAGCTCGGCGTGCTGGCCAACCGCAACCCGCCCGAGCTCGACACCCACGACCGCTTCGGCAACCGCGTCGACCTGGTGCGCTACCACCCCGCCTACCACCAGTTGATGAAGACGGCGATCGAGCACGGCCTGCACAGCTCGCCGTGGACCGATCCGCGCACCGGCGCGCACGTGGCGCGCGCCGCGCACACCTACTTGCAGACGCAGGTCGAGGCCGGCCATGGCTGCCCGGTCACGATGACCTTCGCGGCGATCCCGGCGCTGCGCCACACGCCGGCGCTGGCCGCGCTGTGGGAGCCGAAGATCACCGCGCGCGTGTACGACCCGCGCAACGTGCCCGATGCACGCAAGGCCGGGCTGACGATCGGCATGGCGATGACCGAGAAGCAAGGCGGCTCCGACGTGCGCGCCAACACCACGCGCGCCTATCCGGCCGCTACGGCCGAGGGCCCGGGGGCGGCCTACGAGCTGGTCGGCCACAAGTACTTCGTGTCGGCGCCGATGTGCGACGCCTTCCTGGTGCTGGCGCAGACCGCCGGCGGCCTGAGCTGCTTCCTGCTGCCGCGCTGGCGCCCCGACGGCACCAAGAACCCGCTGCAGGTGCTGCGCCTGAAGCGCAAGATGGGCAACGTGTCCAACGCGTCGAGCGAGACCGAGCTGCGCGGCGCGCTCGCCTGGATGGTCGGCCCCGAGGGCCGCGGCGTGCGCACGATCATCGAGATGGTCGCGATGACGCGCTTCGACTGCATGGTCGGCTCCACCGCCGGGCAACGCGCGGCGGCGGCGCAGGCGCTGCACCACTGCGGCATCCGCCGCGTCTTCGGGCGCGTGCTGAACGAGCAGCCGCTGATGCGCAACGTGCTCGCCGACCTGGCGCTCGAGCACGAGGGCTCGCTCGCGCTGACGATGCGCGTGGCGCGCGCGCTCGACCACCGCGAGGTCGAGCACGAGGATCACCTGGTGCGGCTGCTGACCGCGGTGGGCAAGTACTGGATCTGCAAGCGCACGCCCAACCACGCGTACGAGGCGATGGAGTGCATCGGCGGCAGCGGCGTGATGGAGGACAGCATCTTCCCGCGGCTGTTCCGCGAGTCGCCGGTCAACGCGATCTGGGAGGGCAGCGGCAACGTGCAGGCGCTGGACCTGCTGCGCGCGATGGAGAAGACGCCGGCGGTGGTCGGCGCCTTCTTCGCCGAACTGGCCAAGGCGCGCGGCGCGAACGCGGCGCTCGACCGCCGGGCCGCGGCGCTGCAGCGCGAGTTCGCCGACCACGCCGACCTGGAATACCGCGCGCGCCATGTGGTGGACGGCATGGCGCTGGCGATCCAGGCCGCGCTGCTGGTGCAGCACGCGCCCGCAGCCGTGGCCGATGCCTTCTGCGCGTCGCGCCTGGACGAGGGCGGCGCGCGCAACTACGGCACGCTGCCGCGCGGCGTGGACTGCGCGGCGATCATCGCGCGCGCGACGCCGCGCGCCTGACCGACTCGAGGTGCTGCGCGCCGAGGGCCAGACGCTGCAACAGGCTGGCCAGCACCAGGCGTCGATCGACACGTCGGCCGGCGCGATGAAGATCCTCGGCATCAGCTGACCGGCCGGGCTTCGCCCGGCGCGGCGGCTGCGGCGGCTCTCGAGGAAACGCCGGGCCGCCCCGAATTTCCTTGATCCTCGGCGGGGGCGGGCTGGGTGCAGCCCGGCGCTGAGGGCGCTCTCAGGCCGCGCGCCCGTGGCGCAGCAGCCGCAGCCCGTTGAACACGACCAGCAGGCTCGCGCCCATGTCGGCGAACACGGCCATCCACATGGTGGCTTCGCTGGCCAGCGCAAGCACCAGGAACACCGCCTTGATGCCCAGCGCCAGCACGATGTTCTGCCGCAGCACCGCATGCGTCGCGCGCGACAGCCGCACCGTCTCGGCGATGCGGCGCAGGTCGTCGTTCATGACCACGATGTCGGCGGCCTCCATCGCGGTGTCGGTGCCGGCCGCGCCCATCGCCACGCCGATCTCGGCCTGCGCCAGCGCCGGCGCGTCGTTGATGCCGTCGCCCGCCATCGCGGTCGGGCCGTGCGCCTGCTGCAGCGCGCGGATCGCAGCCAGCTTGTCCTCGGGCAGCAGGTTGCCGCGCGCTTCGTCGATGCCGGCCTCGCGCGCGATCGCCTCGGCGGTGGCCTGGTTGTCGCCGCTGAGCATCACCGCCCGGATGCCCAATGCCTGCAGCGCCGCGACCGCCTCGCACGAGTGCGGCTTGATCGTGTCGGCCACCGCGAACAGCGCCAGCACGCCGGCATCGCAGGCCAGCAGCGTGACCGTGCGGCCGGCGCGCTCGTGCTCGAACAACACCGCCTCGAGCGCCCGCGAGCACTGGCCGCGCTCCTCGATCAGCCGGTGGTTGCCGAGCACGTAGGCGGCGCCCGCGATCCGGGCCTGCACGCCGCGCCCGGCGATCACGCTGAAGTCCTGCGCGTCCACATGGTTGGGCCGCAGGGCGGCAGCGATCGCGCGCGACACCGGGTGGTCCGAGTGCCCGGCCAGCGCGGCGGCGGCGTGTTCGATCGCCGCGGCATCGGCGCCCGGCGCCACCACCGACCAGTGCACCAGCCGCGGCTTGCCTTCGGTGACGGTGCCGGTCTTGTCGAGCGCGACGATCTTCAGCTTGCGCGCCAGCTCCAGGTGGATGCCGCCCTTGATCAGCACGCCGCGGCGCGCGGCCGCCGCCAGGCCGCTGACGATCGTGACCGGTGTCGAGATGACGAGCGCGCAGGGGCAGGCGATCACCAGCAGCACCAGCGCCTTGTAGATCGCGCCCAGCGCGCTCCAGCCCAGGAGCCACGGCCCGGCCAGCGCCACCGCCACCGCGACGGCGAACACGGCCGGCGTGTAGACCGCAGCGAAGCGGTCGACGAAGCCCTGCGTCGGCGCGCGCGTCGCCTGCGCCTGCTCGACCGCATGGATGATGCGCGCCAGCGTCGAGTCCGACGCCGGCGCCGAGGCCTCGAACTCGAAAGTGCCCGACTCGTTGATCGTGCCGGCGAACACCGGGTCGCCGATGGCCTTGTCCACCGGGATGCTCTCGCCGGTGACCGGCGCCTGGTTGATGCTGGTCGCGCCGGCGCGCACGACGCCGTCCAGCGGCACGCGCTCGCCGGGCTTGACGCGCAGCCGCGCGCCCACGGCCACCTGCGCCACCGGCACAGCCAGCCAGCCGCCGTCGGCCTGGCGCACCGAGGCCTGCTCGGGCGCCAGCGCCAGCAGACCCTGGATCGCGTTGCGCGCGCGGTCCACCGCGCGCGCCTCGATGGCCTCGGCGATCGCGTACAGCGCCATGACCATCGCCGCTTCGGGCCACTGGCCGATCACGAAGGCACCGGTCACCGCCACCGTCATCAGCGCATTGATGTTCAGCCGGCCACGGCGCAGCGCGGCCAGGCCCTTGCGGTACACGTCGAAGCCCGACAGCCCGATCGCCACCGCGGCCACGCCCAGGCCGGCGATGCGCCAGGGCAACGCGTCGGGTGCGAACCAGCCGATCGCCTCGGCAGCCGCGGCCAGCGCCAGCGCGACCGCCAGCCGGCGCAGGCCGTCGCCGCCGGTGCCGTGATCAGCGTCGTGGTGGCCGTGGTCGTGGTCGTGGTCGCGGCCGTCAACAGCCGCGGCGGCAGATCCCGGCGTCGCCGTCGCGCCCAGCGGCCGCGGATCGAAACCCGCCTTGCGGATCGCCGCCAGCGCGGCATCGACCGCGCCGCCGGCGCTTGCATCGATCGCCAGCGTGCGCTGCGCCAGCCGGAAGTGCAGGCCGCGGATGCCCGCGATCCCGTCGACCGCGCGGCGGATCTCGGCCTCCTCGGCCGCACAGTCCATGTCGGCGATCCGGAAGCGGCGCCAGCCGGCGCCAGGCTCGGGCGCCGGCACCGCGGCGGTCGGCGGCGGGTCATGCGCGCAGCAGGCGGCGTCGAGCGCGCCGGCGCCGCGGCTGCGGGAGTGGGAGTGGGAGTGGTTCATGCGGGTGTCGGGGCAGCGCCGATGCCGGCATTGCAAACCCTGAAGCCGGTATAGAGTCAAGGCCGCCGCACAAGGGGAGGAAGGACATGCGCATCGGTGACCTGGCCGAAGCCACCGGCACGCCGGTGGAGACGATCCGCTTCTACGAGCGCGAGGGGCTGATCGCGCCGCCGCGGCGCTCCGACAACAACTACCGGATGTACCAGCCGGCGCACGCCGAGCGGCTGGCCTTCATCCGCCAGTGCCGCAGCCTCGACATGGCGCTGGACGAGGTGCGCGCGCTGCTCGCGCTGCGCGATGCGCCCGCGCAGGATTGCGGTGAGATCAACGCGCTGCTCGACGCGCACATCGGCCATGTGGCGCAGCGCATCCGCGAACTGCGCGCGCTCGAGCGCGACCTGAAGGCGCTGCGCGCACGCTGCACCGCACCGCACCCGATCGCCGAATGCGGCATCCTGAGCGGGCTGGACCACGCCGCCGCGGCCGCGCCCGCGGCACCCGGCCGGCGCCACGTGCACGGCACGCACGGCCGCTGATCGCATCGCCGGCGCAGCATCTGCCGGGCTGCCGCATCCGGCGGCGGCTTCATGCGGCACCCAGCAGGCGCCCCACGGCTTCAGGGCGCTCGGCATAGGCGTCGGCTGCCGGCGCCAACCGGGAACCGTCGCCGTAGCCCCAGCCCGCCAGCAGCATCGGCGACCCGGCCGCGCGCGCGGCCTGCAGGTCGGGCGCGCTGTCGCCGATCATCAGCAAGGCAGGGGCCGCCACGCCCAGTTGGCGTGCGGCCGCGTGCAGCATCGCCGGCGCAGGCTTGCGCCAGGCGGGCCGGTCGGCGCCGAAGACCGCCGCGAACGGCGTCAGCAGCCCGGCCGCGTCGAGCACCGCCCGCGCCAGGTGCGAGGGCTTGTTCGTGACCACCACCAGCGGCCAGCGCGGTGCGAGCCGCTGCAACAGCGGCTCGATGCCGTCGTACACCCGCCCCAGACGCAGCGGCGCCGCCAGCGTCGCCGCGTCGAAGCCGGCCCGCAATGCGGCCACGCGCGGCGCAGCGGGCTCGTGGCCGATCGCCGCGAGCGCACGTTCGATCAGCCGGTCGGGGCCGTCGCCGATCCAGGCACGCACCTGGTCGATGTCGGCCGGCGGCAGCCCCGCCGCCGTCAGCGCCGCATTCAGCGCGGCCGCGATGTCGGGCGCGCTGTCGAGCAGCGTGCCGTCGAGGTCGAAAGCCAGCGCGGCCAGCGTGTCGGGAGTCATCATCGGTCCGTGGATGCAGCCGCTGCGAAGCGCAGCCGGAACGCGGCGATTCTGGGGCCGGCGGCAGGCGGCACCGCCGTAACCACACCCGGCTGTAGGCCGGGTACCGCCGCGCTAGACTGCTGCGCGGCCAAGTGGCCATCGACTCGCTGCGCTGCACGCCGCGTCCCAACCATTGGCATCGCCAAAGGAGCAACAAGATGACGAATCGTCGAATATTCATGATGACGCTGGTTGCCGGCGGATCGGCGCTCGGAACTGCGAGTGCGGTCGCGCAAGCCAAGCTGGACCCGAACAGCCCGCAGGCCAAGTCGCTCGGCTATGTCGACGACACCGCCAAGGCCGACGCCAAGAAGTTCCCGAAGCACGAAGCCTCGCAGCACTGCGCCAACTGCCAGCTGTACAGCGGCAAGGCCGGCGCGGCCGACGGGCCGTGCTCGTTGTTCCCGGGCAAGCTGGTGGCCTCCAACGGCTGGTGCAGCGCCTGGGTCAAGAAGGCCTGAACGCTGCCGCCGGCGCCCGGATCCCCTGCACCCGGCGCCCGAACGCCCGCCCCTGGCGGGCGTTTTCGATCTACACCGCCGCCCGCCCCTGGCGGGCGTTTTCGATCCGCCCCGCCGCGCGCCTTCGGCCGGCACCTTCCTGCGGCTCGAGGCCAGGACCGGCAGCGGCTCGCCGGCGCATCGGAACACGAAGCGCTACGATGCCGGCTTCACCCCCGTGCAAGCGATGATCGCCGCACCGAAGCCTGCCGCGTCCTTGCTGCGCACGGCCTGGCTGTGCATCCTGGCCGTGCTGCTGGCGGCCTGCGGCACCCTGCCGCCGCCGGCGCCGCGGCCCGAGAGCCACGCGCCGGCGCCCTCGCCGCAGACCGCGCTCGCACGCATCGCCAAGGCGTCGACGGCCGACCCCGAGCAGAGCGGCTTTCGCCTGATGCCCACCGGCCAATACGCGCTGCAGGCCCGGATCGAGCTGGCGCGCCGCGCCGAGCGCACGCTCGACCTGCAGTACTACCAGATCTTCAACGACCGCACCGGCCGCTACCTGCTGCGCACGCTGCGCGACGCGTCGCTGCGCGGCGTGCACGTGCGGCTGCTCATCGACGACCTGTACACGTCCGGGATGGACCCGCTGCTGCTGGGCCTGGACGCGTACCCCAACGTCGAGGTGCGGCTGTTCAACCCCTTCCCCACCGGCCGCAAGAACTTCCTGACGCGCTTCGCGGCCAACGCCGGCGATTTCGACCGCGTGCACCGGCGCATGCACAACAAGCTGTTCATCGCCGACGGCGTGATGGCGGTGGCCGGCGGCCGCAACATCGCCGACGAGTACTTCATGGTCGGCGCCGGCGCGAACTTCGTCGACCTCGACACCTTCGTGATCGGCGCGCTGCTGCCGAGGCTGTCGCAGATCTTCGACGACTACTGGAACAGCGCGCGCGTGCGGCCGCTGCGCGAGATCGTCGAGACCGGCGCCTCCGACGCCGCCTTGCAGGCCGAGTTCGAGCGCCTGACCAGCGCCGAGGCCCGCCCGGTCGTGCGCATCATCGCGCCGCCTGCCGAGGCCGGCGGCGCCGAAACGGTCGAGTTGCTGGGCAGCACCGGCGGAACCCCGGCGCCGGAGGCGCCGCCGCCCAACGACGTGCTCGGCTACGGCCCGATCGGCGCCGAGCTGGACGCCGGCAAGATCGGCCTGGTCTGGGCCGACGCGCAGGCCTATGCCGACAACCCCGACAAGGTCATCGGCTGGAAGCAGACCTATGCGGCGGTGCCGATCGAGGACGTCGACAGCGTGCGCTACAACGTGGTCGAGATGATGCGCCGCGCGCGCCGCGAAGCGGTGATCACCAGCCCCTACCTGATCCCGGGGCCGAACGGCATGGAAACGCTGCGCCACTCGATCGAGACCTATCACGTGCAGTACACGCTGGTGACCAATTCGCTGGCGGCCACCGACGAGCCGGTGGTGCACACCGGCTACCGGCGCTACCGGCCGCAGATGCTCGCGCTCGGCGTCAACCTGTACGAGCTGAGCCCGCAGCGGGTCAGCCGCAGCCTGCGGCTGGGCCGCTTCTCGAGCTCGATCGGCCGGCTGCACGCCAAGAGCGCCGTCGTCGACCAGGAGAAGGTGTTCATCGGCTCGATGAACTTCGACCCGCGGTCGGACCAGCACAACACCGAGATGGGCCTGTTCATCGACAGCCCGGTGATCGCGCAGCAGGTGCTGAAGCTGGTCGACGTGATCCGCCAGCAGGGCGCCTACCGGGTGACGCTGGCCGCCGACGGCCGCGACCTGGTGTGGACCGCCACCGACCCCGGCGGCGTCGACCACGAGGTCGAGGAGCCCGAAACCGACATCTGGACGCGCGCGATGCTCGAGGTGCTGTCGGTGATCACCCCTGAGGGGCTGCTGTAACCGCCCGCAGGGCCGGGCGGCGCCGGCTCACTGCATCTTGATCGCCTCGACCTGGATCAGCAGCTTCACGTCGTCCTCGAAGCCGAAGGTCAGGCCCCACAGGATCCCCCAGGCGCTGCGCTTGATCCGGGTCTCGAAGTCGCCGCCGCAGACTTCGCGCTTGATCAGCGGGCTGGTGTAGCAGTTGAAGTTGGTCGCCTTCAGCGTCACCGGGTTGGTCTTGCCCAGCAGCGTGAGCCGGCCGCGCACTTCGGCCACCTTGTCGCCGGCGAACACGAATTCGTCGGACACGAACTTGCCGGTCGGGTAGTCGGCGACGTTGAGGAAGTCCTTGCCCTGCAGCTGCCGGTTCAGGAAATCGACGCCGGTGTTGACCGAACTGATGTCCATCACCACCTCGACCTTGCCGGCCTGCGCGGCGCGGTCGAAGAACAGCGTGCCGTCCTTGGTGCTGAAGCGGCCGCGGTTGGTGGTGGTGCCGAAATGCCCGATCTCGTAGTTGACGAAGGTGTGGGTCGGGTCGATCGCGTAGTTCGGTGCGGGTGCGCTCGCGGCGGCGGCCGCCGGGGCGGCGGCGGACACGGAAGCCGCTGCCGGCGCCTGCGCCCGCAACGGCAGCGCGCAGGCCAGCAGCGCGGCGGCGCCCGCGCAGCCGCCCAAGGGCAGGCGCCTCACAGCGGCCCCAGTCCCGCGAGCGCGAGCTTGAACTTCACGGTCACGTCGTTGGCGACGACGGTGGTGTCGGCCCATTCGGCCTCGCCGATCTTGAAGTCCAGCCGCTTGATCACGAAGCTGCCGGCAGCGGTGGAAGTGCCGCCGGCCTGGGTGATCTGCACCGGCACCACCAGGTCGCGCGTGCTGCCCTTGATGTCGATCTTGCCGGCCACCTCGAAGCGGCCGTTGCCCAGGCCCTTGATCGCCGTCGACTTGAAGCTCGCCTGCGGGAACTTGGCGACGTTGAACCAGATCGGCTTGGGCAGCTCGGCGTCGGTCTCGGGCACGCCGATCGCCGCGCTGCCGGCGTCGATCGTGATCGACACGCTGCCGGTCTCGGGCTTGCGCGGGTCGAAGTTGACCACCGCGTCGAACTTCTTGAAGCGCCCGTCCACCGGCACGCCCATCTGCTTGCTGATGAAGGCGATTTCGCTCTGGGCCGGCAGCAGCCGGGCCGGCTCCGCCCAGACCGGGGCGGCACAGCCGAGGGCCAGCCCGAGTGCGGCCGGACGCAGGAATCGGAGAACGTTCATCGTGATGAATCCCAGTGAAGCCACGGCACCATCCGAGCCAGCAGGCCGTCGCGGTCCATGAAGTGATGCTTCAGCGCCGCGGCCGTGTGCAGCACCGCCAGCGCGACCAGCGTGAAGGCCGCGGCCGCGTGCAGCGGCAGGAGCACGGCCTTCGCGAAATCCTTGTCTTCCACCGGCCACAGCTCGGGCAGCGGCAGCACGCCGAACCACACCAGCGGCATGCCCGCTGCCGAGCTGTACGCCCAGCCCAGCAGCGGCACCACGAAGAACAGCGCATACATCAGGTGGTGCGTCGCATGGAAGGCGCGCAACTGCCACGGCGGCATCGCCGCCAACGCTGCCGGCGGCAGCGGCGGCGGCCGGTGCGCGAGCCGCCACAGCAGCCGCAGCGCCGAAAGCAGCAGGATCGACAGGCCCGCCCACTTGTGCCAGTTGATCAGCTTGATGCGCAGCGGCGAGAACGGCAGGTCGGCCATGTACACGCCCACGCCGAAGGTGCCGAAGATGGCCAGCGCCAGCAGCCAGTGCAAGGCCATCGCCACGGCGGTGTAGCGCGGGTTCGCGTCCGGCGCGGATGGCGGCATCGGGGTGTCCGGGGTGGCGGTCTGGTCGGCGCCGCAATCTAGCAGAGCCGGCGGGAAGCTGCAGCGCGCGGCGCACGACGGAATCCCCCAGAATCGCGCGTTCCCCGCAGCGGCCGCCGGCACTGCCGCGGCCACGACCCATCGACCGCACCCTGGGCCTGTCACACCCATGCACTTCGACCTCATCACCATCATCGGCCTGGCCGGCGGCGCCTTCTACCTGGCCAGCCACTACATGCGTGCGATGGTGCCGCTGCGCATCCTGTCGCTGGTCAGCAACGTGCTGCTGATCGTCTACAGCCTGTTCCACCTGGAGTTCACCTGGTCCGACCTGGTGGTGCTGCCCGAGTTCCTGCTCAATTCGATCCTGCTGCCGATGAACGCCAAGCGGCTGGTCGAGATCCTGCGGCTGACCAAGGAGATCGAGCAGGTCACCGAGAAGTCGCCGCTGTCGGAGTGGCTGCTGCCGCACATGCACCTGCACAAGCACAAGGCCGGCCACGTGTTGTTCCGCGAAGGCGACAAGGCCGACGAGATCTACTACGTCGGCAGCGGCCGCCTGCGGCTGGAAGGCGTGGGCACGACCATCGGCCCCGACAACCTGATCGGCGAGATCGCGCTGTTCGCGCCCGACAAGAAGCGCACGCTGACGGTCGTGTGCGAGACCGATTGCGACCTGTACACGATGACCGACGAGCAGATCTACCAGCTCTACTACCAGAACCCCAAGCTCGGCTTCTACTTCATGAAGCTGGTCGTCAGCCGGCTGCTCGCCGACGTGCAGCGCCACAAGGCGGCGGCGCAGGCGGGCTGAGCTACTCGATCGCCCGCGTCGCCTCCAGCCGCACGGCGGCCGGCACCGCGATGCCGAGCGCGCGGGCGGTCTTCAGGTTCAGCACGAACTCGAACACGTTCGCCTGCTCGACCGGAATGTCGGCCGGCGCAGCGCCGCGCAGGATCCGATCGACCAGGTAGCCCGCGCGGCGGAACATCGTCGCGAAGTCGGCCGAGTACGCGAACAGCATGCCCGCATCGGCGAATTCGGTCGCGCCGAAGACCGCCGCCAGCCCGTGCTCGATGCTCGTCTCGGCGATCAGGCGGCGCTCGTGGAAGAACAAAGGGTTCGGAACGTTCATCAACGCCGATGCGCCCGTGCGCGCAGCCAGCATGATCGCGGGTGCGAGGTCCTCGCGCCGCCGCGCCGGCAGGGGTTCGACCGCGACGCCGACAGCTTCGCCCGCGCGGCGGATCGAGGCCAGCGCGGCCTCCACGCGGGGGTCATCGGCCTGGTGCAGCACGGCGACGCGCCGCATCTGCGGCAGCAGGTTCTTCAGCAGGCCGAGCCGCTTGGCATTGAGCTCGTCGGCCAGCACCGACAAGCCGGTGACGTTGCCGCCCGGCCTGGCCAGCGATTGCACGACGCCGAGGCCGACCGGGTCGAAGCCGACGGCAAACACGATTGGCACCGTCTTCGTCGCCCGCGCGATCGCCTGAGCATAGACGTCGTTGGTCGTGACCATCACGTCCGGGCCTGCGGCCAGCAGTTCCTGCACCAGCGCCGGGATGCGCGGCGGCTGGTTCTCGGTCCAGCGCCGGTCGAGGACCAGGTTCTTCCCCTCGATCCAGCCGCGCTCGCGCAGCCCTTCGACGAGCGCCGCCGACAGGTGCTCGGCGCTGCCCGGGGTGCCCGAGATCAGATAGCCGACCCGTCGCACCGGCGCAGCCGCCGGCAACCTGACAGCCGCCAGCCAGGCGCCGGCCGCGAACAGGCATCGCCGGCGCGCGGTCGGGGCGATCCGGTTCACGCCCGCTCCCGCGCCACCCGCACCACCTTGACCGGCCGCGCGAGGCCTTTCAAAGCGAGTTCGCCCGCGGGATCGAGAACGAAGCCTTCCTCCAACGCCGCCGCGACGCGCGGCGACGCGAGGATCTCGCCGCCCGGGGCCTGCCCGCACAGCCGCGCCGCGAGGTTGGTGACGTTGCCGATCGCGCCGTAGTCGATGCGGCCTTCGAAGCCGATCGCGCCGATCGTCGCGAAGCCGGTGGCGATGCCGATGCCCAGCTGCAGCTCGTAGCCGCGCTTGCGCCAGCCGGCCGCCAGATCGGCGGTGCGCTGCTGCATCTGCAGCGCCATGCGCGCCGCGCGCGCCGCCGGGTCGGGCACCGGCACCGGGTCGTTGAAGAACACCATGATGCCGTCGCCGGTGAAGCGCTCGAGCGTGCCCTCGTGCGCCAGGATCAGCGCGCCCATCGCCGCGTGGTACTCGCGCAGCACCTGCATCACCTCCTCGGGGTCGGCGGTTTCGGTGAAGGCGGTGAAGCCGCGCAGGTCGAGGAAGACGACGGTGATCTCGCGCCGGTGGCTCTTCAGCGGGTCGTCGGCGCCGCCGCTGACGATCGCCTCGGCCAGCGCCGGCGAGAAGAAGTTCTTCAGCCGGCTCAAGCGCTCCATCTGCGCGAGCTGCGCGCGCACCCGGTCCTCGAGCTTGCCGTTCCACTCGGCAAGCTGCGCCGCCTGCTCCTTGACCTCGTCCTGCAGCGCCTTGATGCGCAGCAGCGACTTCACGCGCGCGAACAGCTCGGGCTGGTTGATCGGCTTGGGCAGGAAGTCGTCGGCGCCGGCCTCGATGCCGTGGATGCGCTCCTGCTTCGGGTCGAGCGAGGTGCACAGCACGACCGGCAGCAACGCGGTCGCTTCGGTCGCGCGGATGCGGCGGCAGACCTCGTAGCCCGACAGCCCCGGCATCATGATGTCGAGCAGCACCAGATCGGGCGGCTGCTCGGCGATGCGCGCCAGCGCCTCTTCGCCGCTGCTCGCGGCGATCGGCGCGTAGCCCTTCGCGGCGAGCAGATCGACCAGCAGCTTGACGTTGGCCGGCGTGTCGTCGACGACCAGGATCCTTGCCGGCCGGGTCACGTCGAGGGCTCCCCGGCCAGGCGCCGCACCGTCGCCAGAAACTCCTTCAGGTCGATCGGCTTGCTCAGGAAGCCGTCGAAGCCGGCATGGCCGATGCGGCTGCGGTCGCCCGGCGTCACCGATGCGGTGAAGGCCACCACCGGCACCTTGGCCGTGGAGGCATCGGCGCGGATGCGCGTGAAGGCCTCGATGCCGTTGATGTCGGGCAGCTGGATGTCCATCAACACCAGGTCAGGGCAGTGCGCGATCACCAGGCGCACGCCATCGAGGCCGTTCACGGCTTCGAGCACCGCATAGCCCTTGGCGCGCAGGATGTCGCGCGCGAGCTTCATGTTCTTTTCGTTGTCCTCGACGATCAGCACGGTCTTCATGGTTGCGACGGCAGCGTGAAGGTGAAAGTCGAACCCCGGCCGGGCGCGCTGTCAAGCGTGAGCGTGCCGCCGTGCAGCTCGACGAAGCGTCTGGCGAGCGCGAGGCCGAGGCCGGTGCCCTCCTGCTTGTTCGTGTAGTGCCGGCCGACCTGGCGAAACTCCTCGAACGCCGCCGTCTGGTCTTGCGCGGCGATGCCGATGCCGGTGTCGGCCACTGCCACCTCGAGCACGCCGTCGGCCAGCCGCGCGCGCACGACGACGCGCCCGCCGTCGGGCGTGAACTTGACCGCGTTGCTCAGCAGGTTCAGCAGGATCTGCCTGAACTTGCGCTCGTCGGCGCGGATCTCGCCGACTTCCGCGCCGACTTCCAGCCCCAGCGCGATGCCGTGGCGCTGCGCGCGCTCGCGCACCAGCGCCAGCGCGCTGCCGATCGCCGCCGGCACGTCGAAAGCCTCGACGTCGAGTTCCATGCGCCCGGCCTCGATCTTCGACAGGTCGAGGATGTCGTTGATCAGGCTCAGCAGATGCTTGCCCGACGCGTGGATGTCCTTCAGGTAGTCGTCCTGCTTGTCGTTCAACTCGCCGAACATGCGTTCGAGCAGCACCTCGGAGAAGCCGATGATCGCGTTCAGCGGCGTGCGCAGTTCGTGGCTCATGTTGGCCAGGAACTCGCTCTTGTGCCGGTTGGCGGCTTCGAGCTCGCGCGTCTTGTCCTGCAGCTCGTGGAACAGGCGCGCGTTCTGGATCGCGATCACCGCCTGGTCGGCGAAGGTCTTGAGCAGGCCGATCTCCTTGTCGGTAAACGGCATGTCCAAGCTTCGGTACATGTTGATGGCACCGACACCCTGCTCTTCCCACGACATCGGTGCCACCAGCATGACGCTGTCTCCGATGCGTTCGGCCAGCATGCGCAGGTCTTCCGGCACGTTGGGCGCATCCTTGCGCACGCTGTAGCGCAGTATCTTGCGCTGACGCATGGCCAGCCCCTGAACCGAGTCTGCGAGCGGGCGTGGATAGAACCTGCGGATCTCGGCCAAGTCATCAGGCTGCCTCGACCGGTTGGCGTAGAGATGGATCTGCCCGTCGTCGCCGACCAAGGTGATGCCCATGTTGGCGCCGGCAAAAAGCCTCCGGCAGCTGTCGAGGATCTTCTCGAATACGGGCTGCGTGTCCGACACCGAACTGCTGATGACCTGCAGAATCTCCGCCGTGGCAGTCTGGTAGTCCAGCGCCTCGCGCAGCTCGGCGGTACGCGCCTGCACCTTCTGCTCGAGCCCCGCGTACGACTCGCGCAGCTGCGCGCTCATGCGGTTGAACTGCTCGGCCAGGCCTTCGAGCTCGTCGCCGGTCCTGACTTCGATGCGCTGGTCCAGCTCGCCCGCGCCGATGCGGCGCGCGCCTTCGTCCAGCGTACGGATCGGCCGCACCATGCTGCGCGCCAAGGCGCCGGCCACCAGCGCCGACACCGCCAGGCCAGCCAGCAGCAGCCCCGCCGTCCACAGGACGGACGCGTTCAGCCGCGCATACACCTCGCTCGCCGGCTGCTCGACGAACACCCGCCAGCCCAGCGGCTCGATCGGCGCCATCGACGCCAGCACGCGCGTGCCGGCCAGGTCGTGCGAGGGCATCGCGGGCACGTCGTCCGACGAGGCCGCCGTCAAGGCCTTCACATGCTCGAGCCCGCCCAGTTGCGTCTTGCGCAGCACCAGGCCGATGTCGGGGTCGGCGACGAGATAGCCGCCGGCGTCGACCACGTAGGCCTTGCCCTGGGCGCCGATCTTGATGCGCGAGACCACGTCCCGGATGAACTTCAGGTTCAGCTCGGCCACGGTCAGCAGCGGCTTGTCGCCGCCGGAGCGGATGGCCACCGTCATGTAGGGCTCTGTCCCCTGGCGGAAGTACACCGGGCCGAACCAGGGCTGGCCGCGGCGCGCTTGCCCGAAGGCGGGTTCGCCCGAGCGGTCCTTGCCCGATGCGAGCGCGCTCATGCCCAGGCGCGACTCGGCGATCCGTTCGCGCCCGTCGGCATCGATCAGCGCGATATCGGTGACCTCGGGCGCCTGGCGCATGAGCTTCAAGAACTCGATGCGGCGCAGCTCCAGGTCGCCGGCCCCCATCTGCGGCAGCGCCGCGTACTGCAGCTGCTGCGTGATCTGGCGCAGGTACTGTTCGATGCGCGCCGCGGCGCCGACCGCCTTCTCGCGCTGCAGGCCGGCGAGCGCGGCGGTGGCCTCGCGCCAGTTGAAGTACAGGCTGATGCCGCCCGAGGCCAGCAGCGCCACGCCCACCAGCGACAGGATCAGCAGCAGGTACTTGCGGAACAGCCGGCCGCGGTGCGCGTGCGGCGCCGGGGCCGGCGGCGCATCGGGCCCCTGCGGCGCAGCCGGGTCGCGCCCCGGCGCGCCGGCTGCGCTCACTCGATCACCTCGTCGGCACGCAGCAGCACCGCAGCCGGGATCGCGAGCCCGATCGCCCGCGCCGTCTTCAGGTTGACGACCAGTTCGACCTGGGTCGGCAGTTCCACCGGCAGATCCGCCGGCTTTGCCCCGTTGGCGATCCGGTCGACGAAGGCCGCCAGGCGGCGGTGCACCTCCTCGATGACCGGGCCGTATATCAGCAGGTTGCCCTGCTGGGCGAACTGCGCCCAGCCGTCGATCGCCGGGATCCGGTGCTGCAGCGAGAACGCGGCGATGCGCGATGCGAAACTCATCGTGAAGCCGTCGGCAAAGGCCACGATCGCGTCGTCGCGCTGCCGCGCGATGTCGGCCAGCGCGGCTTCGAGCTCGGCCTCGCCCTTGACCGGAAAGTAGCGCACCGCCAGGCCGAGCGGCGCCGCCGCCGCCTGTGCCGCGGCCAGCTCCTGCGATTCGCCCGGATGCTGCGGGTTGGCGATCAACGCCACCTTGCGCGCGCCGGGCACGATCTCCTTCAGCAACTCGAGCCGCTTGCCCACGAGCGCCAGCGTGAACAGGCTGACGCCGGTCATGTGGCCGCCGGGGCGGGCAAAGCTCTGCACGAAGCCGGCCGCCACCGGATCGGCGCTGACGCTGAACACGGTCGGCAGCCTGACGCCGCTGCGGATCAGCGCCCCCAGCGCCAGGCCGCCGGAGGCCAGCACCACGTCGGGCCGGGCGCCCAGCATCTGCGGCACCAGCCGTTCGACCTGCTCGCGCGAGCCGTCGCCCCACCAGGTGTCGATGACCAGGTCGCGACCTTGAACGTAGCCCAGCTCGCGCAGGCCGGCGCGAAAAGCATCGAAGTTGCGCGACGGCCGGTCGCGGCGCTCGGTGGACACCCAGGCGACGCGCAAGACCCGCTTCGGCTGCGCCGACGCCCGCCGGCCGCATGTCAGCGCCAGCGCCAGCGCCGCGAGCCCGCACTGAAAAGTCCGGCGGCGCATCCGATCCTGCGGTGCGTGCGCTGCGGCCGCCGCCACACGAGCCGATCGGCGCGCTGCGCGCCGCGCGCCCGAGCCGGTCACCCCATCACTTCCTGCGCCTGCGCGCGCAGCGCCGGGCTCAGGCTCAGGCCCAAGGCCTCAGCGGTGAGCTGGTTGAGCACCAGCTTGAACTGGTCGGGCAGCAGCAGCGGCAGGTCGCCGGCGCGCGCGCCCTTCAGGATCTTCTGCACGAAGACGGCGCTGCGCAGGTAGAAATCCCGTACTTCGGGCCCGTAGCTCATCAGGCCGCCG
>JAFEFZ010000252.1 GCA_018240325.1 Pseudomonadota bacterium | reverse complement strand
GGTCGTCCATCGAAAACTCCAGGCCACCGGCCCGCCCGCCCTTGGTTGTGATGGGCCGCGATTTTGCCAGCCGAGCCCCGCCGTGGAGCTTACGGGCCGACGCCGGCGGCCCGCCGGGTGCGCGCCGACCGCCCGCGCGGCCGCCCCGCGAGCACCCCGCCGTCAGACGTCGATGTTGCCGGCGCGCAAGGCGTTGCTCTCGATGAAGTCGCGCCGAGGCTCGACCTCGTCGCCCATCAGCATCGTGAACACGCGGTCGGCCTCGATCGCGTCGTCGATCTGCACGCGCAGCAGGCGGCGCACCGCCGGGTCCATCGTCGTCTCCCACAGCTGGCTCGGGTTCATCTCGCCCAGGCCCTTGTAGCGCTGGCGGCTGACGACGCTCTCGGCCTGCGTCATCAGCCAGGCCATCGCGCTGCGGAAGTCGGCGACCTTCTGCTCCTTGCGGCGCTCGCCTTCGCCGCGCCTGGCCAGCGCGTCGGGGCCGAGCAGGCCGTGGAAGGTCAGGCCGGCGCACGCCAGCGCCTCGTAGTCGGCACCGTGCACGAAGTCCTGCGTGATCACGCTGGTCTTCAGGTTGCCGTGGTGGCGGCGGCCGATGCGCAGCAGGTGCTTGTCGCTGCGCGCGTCGAACTCGGCGGCGACCTCGGCATCGGCGAGTGCCGCCTGCAACGCCGCCGCGCTCGCCTCGGCCGCCGCCGCGGTGTCAAGGTCGAGCTTCAGGCCGTCGGCGATCGCGCGCAGCGCCGCCACGTCCATCCAGTTGCCCAGGCGCTCGACCACGGCATTGGCCACCAGGTACTGGCGCGCCAGCTCCTCGAGCGCGGTGCCGGCGATCGCCGGCTTGCCGCCGCCGGGCTCGACGCTCGCGCCTTCGAGCGCCACCTGCAGCAGGTACGCATCGAGCTCGGCGCCGTCCTTCAGGTATTGCTCCTGGCGGCCGTGCTTGACCTTGTACAGCGGCGGCTGCGCGATGTAGACATGGCCGCGCTCCACCAGCTCGGGCATCTGCCGGAACAGGAAGGTCAGCAGCAGCGTGCGGATGTGGGCGCCGTCGACGTCGGCGTCGGTCATGATGATGATGCGGTGGTAGCGCAGCTTGTCGATGTCGAAGTCGTCGCCGCCCATGCCCTTGCCGATGCCGGTGCCCAGCGCCGTGATCAGCGTCAGGATCTCGTTGCTGGTGAGCAGCTTCTCGTAGCGCGCCTTCTCGACGTTGAGGATCTTGCCGCGCAGCGGCAGGATCGCCTGGAACTTGCGGTCGCGCCCCTGCTTGGCGCTGCCGCCGGCGCTGTCGCCCTCGACGATGTAGATCTCGCACAGCGCCGGGTCCTTCTCCTGGCAGTCGGCCAGCTTGCCCGGCAGGCCCATGCCGTCGAGCACGCCCTTGCGCCGCGTCATCTCGCGCGCCTTGCGCGCCGCCTCGCGGGCGCGCGCGGCTTCGATGATCTTGCCGCAGATGATCCGGGCGTCGGCCGGGTTCTCCAGCAGGTAGTCGTTCAGCGTGCGGCCGACCACCTCTTCCACCGGGCCACGGACTTCAGAGCTGACCAGCTTGTCCTTGGTCTGGCTGCTGAACTTGGGCTCGGGCACCTTGACGCTGAGCACGCAGCACAGGCCTTCGCGCATGTCGTCGCCGCTGACCTCGACCTTGGCCTTCTTGGCCAGTTCGTTGTCCTCGATGTACTTGTTGATCACCCGCGTCATCGCCGCGCGCAGCCCGGTCAGGTGCGTGCCGCCGTCGCGCTGCGGGATGTTGTTGGTGAAGCACAGCACGTTCTCGACGTAGCCGTCGTTCCACTGCATCGCCACTTCGGCGGCGATCGTCGTGCCCTGATCGCTGCTGCGCTCGCCGCTCGCGTGGAACACGGTCGGGTGCAGCACCTTCTTGCCCTGGTTGATGAACTCGACGAAGCCCTTGACGCCGCCGGCGAAGGCGAAGTCGTCGCTCTTGTTCTGGCGCTCGTCGACCAGCCGGATGCGCACGCCGTTGTTCAGGAACGAGAGCTCGCGCAGCCGCTTGGCGAGCACGTCGTAGTGGAAATCGATGTTCGAGAAGATCTCGAGGTCGGGCAGGAAGTGCACCTCGGTGCCGCGCTTCTCGGTGTCGCCGAGGATCTTCATCGGGCTGACGGCCATGCCGTCGCGCTGCTCGATCACGCGGTCCTGCGGCACGCCCTGCCTGAACTCGATGAAGTGCACCTTGCCGTCGCGGCGCACCGTCAGCCGCAACCACTTGCTCAAGCCGTTGACGCAGCTGACGCCCACGCCGTGCAGGCCGCCCGACACCTTGTAGCTGTTCTGGTTGAACTTGCCGCCGGCGTGCAGCTCGGTCAACGCGATCTCGGCCGCACTGCGCCTGGGCTCGTGCTTGTCGTCCATCTTCACGCCGGTGGGGATGCCGCGGCCGTTGTCGACGACGCTGATCGAGTTGTCGGTGTGGATCGTGACGACGATGTCGTCGCAGTGGCCGGCCAGCGCCTCGTCGATCGAGTTGTCGACCACCTCGAACACCAGGTGGTGCAACCCGGTGCCGTCGCTGGTGTCGCCGATGTACATGCCGGGGCGCTTGCGCACCGCCTCCAGGCCTTCGAGGATCTGGATGCTGCCTTCGCCGTACGCTTCGGACGGCTTCGGATCGGGGCTCGGGGATTCGCTCATGCATTCAAGGCCGCGAAAGCGGCCGCTCGTCGATCTGACCAGAACCCCCCGCTCGGCGGGGGGCAGGGGGGTACCCAGCGTTCGGCATCGGCCCGATGCCGATGCGCATCCTTCAGATGCGCATCGGCATCACCACGTACTTGAAGCCGGGCTCGTCCGGCACGGTGAACAAGGCGCTGGCGGCCGAATCCTGCAGCTCGAGCTTGACCATCTCGGCGTCGCTGTTGGCCAGCGCGTCCATCAGGTAGGTGACGTTGAAGCCGATCTCGATCGCATCGCCTTCGTAGTCGACTTCGAGTTCCTCGCGGGCCTCTTCCTGCTCGGCGTTGCTCGACGCGATGCGCAACGCACCCGGCTCGACGTTCAGGCGCACGCCCTTGAACTTCTCGCTGGTCAGGATCGCGGCGCGCTGCAGGCAGCCCAGCAGCGGCGCGCGCCCCAGCACCAGCGCGTTCTTGTGGTTCTTCGGGATCACGCGGTTGTAGTCCGGGAACTTGCCCTCGACCAGCTTGGTCACGAACTGCATGCCGCTGAAGTCGAAGCGCGCCTGGTTGCCGGCGAACTGCATCTGGATCGGCGTGTCCTCGTCGCGCAGCAGCCGCTGCAGCTCGAGCACCGTCTTGCGCGGCAGGATCACCTCCTGCTTCGGGATCTCGGTCTCGAGCCTGGCCTGGGCCAGCGCCAGCCGGTGGCCGTCGGTGGCCACCAGCGTCAGCTGCCGGCCCTCGGCGATGAACAGGATGCCGTTCAGGTAGTAGCGGATGTCGTGCACCGCCATCGCGAAGTGCACCTGGTTCACCAGGCGGCGCAAGGTCCGCTGCGGCACCGTGAAGGCCGGCCCGAAGTCGGCCGCCTCGTTGACCAGCGGGAAGTCTTCGGCCGGCAGCGTCTGAAGCGTGAAGCGGCTCTTGCCCGCCTGCAGCGTCAGCTTGTTCTGTGCCGCGCTCAAGCTGACGGTCTGGTCGGACGGCAGCGCGCGCAGGATGTCGATCAGCTTGCGCGCGCCGACGGTGGTCGCGAAATCGCTGTCGTCGCCGCCCAGCGGCTGCGTGGTGCGCACCTGGATCTCGAGGTCGCTGGTGGTGAACTCGATGTCGCCGCCCGACTTGCGCAGCAGCACGTTGGCCAGGATCGGCAGCGTATGGCGCCGCTCGACGATGCCGGCCACCGACTGCAACGCGCCGAGGACTTTTTCCTGTGCTGCCTTCAGGACGATCATGTCTTCCTCTTTGTTTCTTGGGACTGGTAGTAGAGCGGCGACCGGGCTGTGGAGAACGCCATTTTCGCTTGTCCGATCAAGACTTTATGTTCGGGCGAAGGCTGTGGGCGGGTATGGGGGCGCAGTGGGGAGGCGGCGACAACAAGTCGTGGGTCGGGGCGGCGCCTGTGGACAGGTGTGCAGTTGTCGGAAAGTTGTCCCCAGGTTTCGGCCGCGGCGGCAGCCGGGCCGGCGGCCGCGGCACCGTCAGCCCTTCAGCGCCTGCTCGAGCACGTGCAGCTGCTGGTTGAGCTCGCTGTTCTTGCTGCGCTCGCCGCCCACCTTGCGCACCGCGTGCAGCACCGTGGTGTGGTCGCGGCCGCCGAAGAGCTCGCCGATCTCGGGCAGGCTCTTCTGCGTCAGCTCCTTGGCCAGATACATCGCGATCTGGCGCGGCCGCGCGATGCTGGCAGGGCGCTTCTTGCTGTACATGTCGGCGACCTTGATCTTGTAGAAGTCGGCCACCGTCTTCTGGATGTTCTCCACGCCGATCTGGCGGTTCTGGATCGACAGCAGGTCGCGCAACGCCTCGCGTGCCAGGCCGATGCTGATCTCCTTCTGGCTGAAGCGGCTGTAGGCCAGCACCTTGCGCAGCGCGCCCTCGAGCTCGCGCACGTTGGCGCGCACGTTCTTGGCGATGAAGAAGGCCACGTCTTCGGGCATCGGTGCGCCGTCGGCATCGGCCTTCTTGATCAGGATCGCCACGCGCATCTCCAGCTCGGGCGGCTCGATCGCCACCGTCAGCCCGGCATCGAAGCGGCTGGTCAGGCGCTCGTCGATGTCGGCCAGCCCCTTCGGGTAGGTGTCGCTGGTCATGATGATGTGCGCGCGCTTGGCCAAGAGCGCCTCGAAGGCGTTGAAGAACTCCTCCTGGGTGCGCTCCTTGCCGGCGAAGAACTGCACGTCGTCGATCAGCAGCAGGTCCAGCTGGTGGTACTTGGCCTTCAGCTCGTCGAAGGTCTTGCGCTGGTAGTTCTTGACGACGTCGCTGATGAACTGCTCGGCGTGCAGGTACAGCACGCGCGCGTCGGGCCGGTCCTTGAGCAGCGCGTTGCCCACCGCGTGCACCAGGTGGGTCTTGCCCAGGCCGACCCCGCCGTAGATGAACAGCGGGTTGTACATGTGCCCGGGCGCGCCGGCCACGTACAGCGCTGCGGTGCGCGCCATCTGGTTGGCGCGCCCAGGTACCAGCGAATCGAAGGTCAATGCCGGGTTGAGCCGGTGCCGGCTGGCCGGCGGCGGCACAGCCGCCGGTGCGGGCGCAGCCGGGACGGCGCCGACGGCGACCTGCGCCGTTGCCGCCAGGCTGTCGCGCCGCAGCGGCGCCGGCGCCTGGGCTTCACGCGGTGTCAAGGCCAGCTCGAGCCGCACCGGTTGCGCCGCCAGCTCGCTGAGCACCGACTCGATCAGGCCGGCGTACTGGGTGCGGATCCAGTCGAGCTTGAAGCGGTTGGGCACCCGCACGCTGGCGACCGCTGCCTCGCCGCCGGGCTCGATCACGGCCGGCGGCAGCGAGCGGATCCAGGTGTTGTATTGCTGTTCGGGCAGTTGGGCCGCCAGACGTTCGCAGGCCTGCTCCCACAAGTTGTCGATCATTGTGGAGAACTCATCTTTCTTGACCCGGCATTCTAGGGTGATGGCCGGTGCCGGACGCAGTTATCCACAGTTCGAAGCCCATCGTCAAGCCGCAACCCGAGCCAAGCGGCGCGGTGCAAGTGTTTGACCGATAAGCGGTTTTTTGCTGTAATCGCGGGTTCGCCGGGCCGGCGCAGCCGTGATTCGGCGGCAACGGTCGGGCGGTGATGGTCGGCCGGTAGTGGCAGGGCGAGGGCGGCAGCGCGGCAGCGGCAAGGCTGCAGTGGCCGGCTCGAGCGCTGATCGCCAAAGGCGGCCCGATCCAAAGGAACACACCGGCAGCGATGCCGCGATGATGCGCACCGGCCGCGCATCTGCGGCGGCGCGCATGCCGGCAGCCGTCGCGAACGATCCACATCCTCCTCCAAGCCGGGCCCACGCTTGCCCGAGACCCAGGAACCCCGATGAAACGCACCTACCAGCCCTCCAAAGTCCGTCGCGCCCGCACCCACGGTTTCCTGGTGCGCATGAAGACGCGCGGCGGCCGCGCGGTCATCAATGCACGCCGCGCCAAGGGCCGCAAGCGCCTCGGTCTGTCCTAGGCCGCGGGCGCGGGCCGGCGCATGATCCGCCGCCTGCTGCAGCGCCGCGACTTCGAACGCTTGCTTGCCGTGCCCGCCCGCCTGCGCAGTGCGCACTTCGCCGTGCATCACCTGCCGGCGCGCCCGTCCGCATCCGGCAAGCTCGCGCCAACGCCGCTGCCGGCTGAATTGTCCACAGGGTCGTCCACGGTATCTGACGAGACTGTGGATAACTCGCCTCGAGCGGTCTGGTTCGGTGCCGTCGTGCCCAAGCGCCATGCACGCCGCGCGGTGACGCGCAACCTGCTGCGCCGGCAGATCTACACCGCCGCCGGCCGGCACGCCGCCGCCCTGCCGCGAGGGCTGTGGCTGGTGCGCCTGCATCGGCCGTTCAACCCGCCCGGGCAGCCCCCGCGCTTTCGCTCGGCCGCATCCGACGCGTTGCGCCGCGCCGCGGCGGCCGAGCTCGATCACCTGATGCGGCGGGCCGCATCGTGAGTGCCGCACCGCAGCCGCGGGGTTCGCCGCTGCAGCGCCTGCTGCTGCTGCTGGTGCACGGCTATCGCCTGCTGCTCAAGCCCTGGCTGGGCAACGCCTGCCGCTTCGAACCCACCTGCTCGGCCTACGCGCTGGAGGCGCTGCAGCGCCACGGCGGCATCGCCGGCGCGAGCCTGAGCGCCGGCCGGCTGCTGCGCTGCCACCCGTGGTGCGCGGGCGGCTGCGATCCGGTGCCCGAAGCGCCGCCACGCCTGTTCACCCGTCTCGGCCTGCATCGCGCCGAGCCCGACGCCCGCAACCCGAAGCTCCCATGACCGATATGCGCCGCACCCTGCTGTGGGTGATCTTCTCGATGTCGCTGGTGCTGCTGTGGGATGCCTGGAACAAGCACACCGGCCAGCCGTCGATCTTCGGCGGCTCGTCGCGGCCCGCTGCCGCCTCCGCGAGTGCGCCGCCGCAGGGCGGTGCTGCCGGCGTGCCGGCGGCCGGCGCACTGCCCGGTGCCGCCTCGGCGCCCGCTGCACCGGCGACCGCGGCCATGCCGGCGACGCCGGCGGTGCCGAAGGCCGGCGAGCACGTCACGCTGACGACCGACGTCGTCAAGGCCACCTTCGACAGCACCGGCGGCACGCTGGTGCGGCTCGAACTGCTGGGCTACCAGGACACGGTGCACCGCCGCTGGTATCAGCCCTTCCTCGAACTGTTCTCGTCGGCGCCGCGCGCGGCGCCGACGAACGTGGTGCTGTTCGAGCAGGACCCGAAGCGCACCTACCTCGCGCAGACCGGCCTGGTCACCGCGCAGGGCGGCGTCGCGCTGCCCAACCACCTGACGCCGATGACGGCCGCCGCCGGCGAGCGCGCGCTGCAGGCCGGTGCCGACGAGCTCACGCTGCGATTCGAATCGGCCGAGATCGACGGCGTGCGCCTGGTCAAGACCTACACGCTGCGGCGCGGCGCGTACACGATCGGCGTCACCCACGAACTGGTCAACAACAGCGCCAAGCCGGTGTCGCCGCAGCTGTACCTGCAGCTGGCGCGCGACGGCAGCCCGCCCGAAGGCGAATCGTCGTTCTACTTCACCTTCACCGGCCCGGCGGTCTACACCGACGCGTCGAAGTTCCACAAGATCGACTTCAAGGACATCGAGAAGGGCAAGGCCGAGCTGCCCAAGAGCGCGGACGACGGCTGGATCGCGATGGTGCAGCACTACTTCGCGTCGGCCTGGCTGCCCGCGGGCCAGGAGCCGCGCGACTTCCGCGTGCAGAAGGTGGCCGACAACCTCTACGCGATCGCGATGGTGCTGCCGATGGGCGAGGTGGCGCCGGGCAGCAGCAAGGTGCTGAAGGCCACGCTGTTCGCCGGCCCGCAGGAGGAGAACAAGCTCGCCGAGCTGGCGCCGGGGCTCGAGCTGGTCAAGGACTACGGCTGGTTCACGATCCTGGCCAAGCCGCTGTTCTGGCTGCTGAACAAGCTGCACGGCGTGCTCGGCAACTGGGGCTGGTCGATCGTCGCGCTGGTGGTGCTGCTGAAGATCGCGTTCTACTGGCTCAACGCCAGCGCCTATCGCTCGATGGCGAAGATGAAGGCGGTGGCGCCGCGCATGACCGAGCTGCGCGAGCGCTACAAGGACAAGCCGCAGCAGATGCAGCAGGAGATGATGCGCATCTACCGCGAGGAGAAGGTCAACCCGCTCGGTGGCTGCCTGCCGATCCTGGTGCAGATGCCGTTCTTCATCGCGCTGTACTGGGTGCTGCTGAGCAGCGTGGAGATGCGCGGTGCGCCCTGGATCCTGTGGATCCACGACCTGTCACAGCCCGACCCGTACTTCATCCTGCCGCTGCTGATGACGGCGTCGTCGCTGTTCCAGACCTGGCTGAACCCGACCCCGCCCGACCCGATGCAGGCACGCATGATGTGGATCATGCCGCTGATGTTCTCGGTGATGTTCTTCTTCTTCCCGGCCGGCCTGGTGCTGTACTGGCTGACGAACAACGTGCTGTCGATCGCCCAGCAGTGGTTCATCAACAAGCGGCTGGGGGTGCTCGGCAAGAAGCCCTGACCCCGCGAACGCGGGATGACAACCCGCACCCCGCGGCCGAGCATGTGCGCAATGGCACGGTACGCCGCGGCGGCAGGCTCAATCGGGCGTCGCGCCCGCCGATCAGGATTTCGGGCAGCGCGGCTGGCGTCGCGCCGCCCGCCGTTCATGCGGGGCAGACTCGGCCGACCGCAAGACCCGACGGGGCCAGCCAGCGCCCCGCCCGGGATCGCGCGCTGCGGCTGACTCGCGGAGCGTCCATCCGGTGCCGGCCGTGCGGCCGACCCGGCGCTCCCCCCCGCGCCACCCGCGCAGCCGGGTGTTTGGCTGCCGCAGACGGCGGCGCAGGCACCCGGCGGCGCGGAACAAGGCCGCCGCGGCAACCGAGCCTCCCCAGGGTGGGCTGTGCCCGTGCCGCCTCGCGGCAGGACCAAGGAAGCCGGCGGCAGCCGCCGGCGTGCCGCTGCACCCGTGCAGCCTTCGACGCCGTGAGGCACAGCGTGGGACGCTGCACTAGCATGCGCGCGTGCTGTCGCGCCGTGCCGACCCGATCGTTGCCATCGCCACTGCTGCCGGCCGCGGCGCGGTCGGCATCGTGCGCCTGTCGGGCCACGGCCTCGCGCCGCTGGCGGCGCAACTGTGCGGCCGGCTGCCGGCGCCGCGGCTGGCCACGCTGTGCGCCGTGCGCGACGCCCACGGCCGGCCGATCGACCAGGCGCTGGCGCTGTACTTCCCGGCGCCGCAGTCCTACACCGGCGAAGACGTGCTCGAGCTGCAGGTGCACGGCGGCCCGATCGTGCTGCAGCTGCTGCTCGCGCGCTGCCTCGAGCTCGGCCAGGCGCTGCGCCTGCGGCCTGCCGAGCCGGGCGAGTTCACCGAGCGCGCGTTCCTCAACGGCAAGCTCGACCTCGCGCAGGCCGAGGCCGTCGCCGACCTGATCGACGCCGGCACCGAAGCCGCCGCGCGCTCGGCCGTGCGCTCGCTCGAAGGCGAGTTCTCGCGCCGGGTCGACGCGCTGCATGCACAGCTGGTCGAGCTGCGCCTGCTGGTCGAGGCGACGCTCGACTTCCCCGAGGAGGAGCTCGATTTCCTGCAGCGCGCCGATGCGCGCGCGCGCCTGGGCCGTATCGCCCAGGCGCTGGGGGCGCTGCTCGACGGCGCGCAGCAAGGCGCGTTGCTGCGCGAAGGCATCCGCGTCGTGCTCGCGGGCCAGCCCAACGTCGGCAAGAGCTCGCTGCTCAACGCGCTGGCCGGCGCCGAGCTGGCGATCGTCACGCCGATCCCCGGCACCACCCGCGACCGGGTCAGCGAGACGATCCAGATCGAAGGCGTGCCGCTGCACGTGATCGACACCGCGGGCCTGCGCGAACACAGCGACGACGAAGTCGAGCGCATCGGCATCGGCCGCAGCTGGGACGCGATCGGCGGCGCCGACTGCGTGCTGTTCCTGCACGACCTGAGCCGGCGCGGCCAGCCCGGCTACGAGGCCGCCGAAGCGCAGATCTCGGCGCGGCTGCCGGCGTCGGCCCGGCTGCTGCACGTGCACACCAAGCGCGACCTGGTGGCGGCAGTGCCCGCGGGCATCGAAGCCGACGCGGTCGCGTTGTCGGCGCGCACCGGCGAAGGCCTGCCGGCATTGCGCGCCGCGCTGCTGCAGCGCGCCGGCTGGCATGCGTCGCCCGAAGGCAGCTTCATCGCGCGCACGCGCCACGTGCTGGCGCTGCGCCGCGCGGCCGAACACCTGGAGCGCGCGTGCACGCTGGCCGATACCGGCGACGCCGCGCTCGAACTGCTGGCCGAGGAACTGCGCCTCGCGCACGACGCGCTCGGCGAGATCACCGGCGCATTCACCAGCGACGACCTGCTGGGCGCGATCTTCAGCCGCTTCTGCATCGGGAAGTAGACCGGGCGGAACACCGCGCCCGGTCCCGCTCAGCGCGCCCGCCCCACCAGCGGTACGAAGCGCACGCCGATCGTGCGCTGCTCGTGCACGCGGCCGCCGGCGTCCTTGCGCAGCAGCAGCAGCCATTGCGCGTCACCGTGTGCGCCCACCGGCGCGGCCAGCCGGCCGCCGGGGGCGAGCTGCGCCGCCCAGGCCGGCGGCAGCGCTGCCGGCGCGGCGGTGGCGATCACGGCGTCGTAGGGCGCGCCCGGCGGCCATCCCAGGTGGCCGTCGGCTTCGTGCACCACCACGTTGGCCACGCCCAGCGCGGCCAGCGTGGCGGCGGCGCCCGCCGCGAGCTCGGGCACGATCTCGACGCTGTCAACGTGCGCGGCCAGCCGCGCCAGCACCGCGGCCTGGTAGCCGCAGCCCGTGCCGATCTCGAGCACCCGGTCGGTGGGGCGCAGCTCGAGCATCGCCGTCATCAGCGCGACGATGAAGGGCTGCGAGATGGTCTGGCCGTGGCCGATCGGCAGCGGCCGGTTGTCGTAGGCCGCGTCGCGCCAGGGTTCTTCCACGAAACGGTGGCGCGGCACCGCGGCCATCGCGGCGCGCACGCCCGGCGGCATCGCCGCGAACCCGGTCTCGGCCGCGGTGTACGCGAAGTCGGCATCGACCGCGTCGAGCAGGCGTGCACGTGCGCCGGCCCAGCGGTCGGGCGGATCCAGGTGGCCGTCTTTCATGGCGGCAGTCTGCGGCCGGTGCAGGGCTGCGGCGTTGCGCAGGCGCAAGCCGCGGCCCGATTCCGGCTCGGTGCGCCGCACGGCGGGGCCGCCGCGTCCGGCTGCTGCGGGTTCGATGCCGGCGGCAGGGCGGCGGCGGGACGGCGTTGAGGCGACGGCGACGGGCGCCAGCCGCCGCGCATCAGCCGATGTCGAGCAGCTTCTCCTCGGCCAGCGCCAGCGGCTCCGGCAGGCCCGACAGCACCAGCGTGTCGCCGGCGGCCAACTGCATCGCATCCTGCGGCTCGCGCACGCGCCCCCCGGCGCTGCGCACCGACACCACGCGCACGCCCACCGCGTGCAGCGCCAGGTCGCCCAGCGGGCGGCCGACGCAGGCGGCGGCCGCCGGCAGCGTCACGCTTTGCAGCCGCTCCTGGTGCAGCTCGTCGACGGTGTCGTCGTCCACGCCGTGGAAGTAGCCGCGCAGCAGGCCGTAGCGCGCGTCGCGGGCGTCGCGCGCGAGGCGGATCACGCGCCGCATCGGCACGCCCACCAGCACCAGCGCGTGGCTGGCGAGCATCAGCGAGCCTTCGATCGCCTCGGGCACGACTTCGGCCGCACCGGCCGCGCGCAGCCGTTCCAGATCGGCATCGTCGATCGTGCGCACGATCACCGGCACCTTGGGCGCGTGCTCGTGCACCAGGCCGAGGATCTTCAGCGCCGAAGGCGTGTCCGGATAGCTGACGACCACCGCGCTGGCGCGCGCCAGCCCGGCGGCCATCAGGCTGGGCAGCCGCGCCGCGTCGCCGAAGACCACGCTCTGGCCGGCGGCTGCGGCCTGGCGCACGCGGTCGGGGTCCAGATCGAGCGCCATGTACGGGATGTGCTCGCGCTCGAGCATGCGCGCCAGGTTCTGGCCGCTGCGGCCGTAGCCGCAGATGATCACGTGCGCCTGCGCGGCGATCGAGCGCCGCGCGATCGTCGTCAGCTGCACCGACTGCATCAGCCAGTCGCTGGCGGCCAGCCGCAGCACGATCCGGTTGCTGTAGATGATCAGCAGCGGCGCGATCATCATCGACAGCACCATGCCGGCGAGGATCGGGCTCATCCATTGCGGCTCGATCAGGCGGTTCTCGCGGCCCAGCGCGATCAGCACGAAGCCGAATTCGCCGGCCTGCGCCAGGTACAGCCCGGTGCGCAGCGCCACGCCGGGCGCCGCGCCGAAGGCGCGCGCCAGCACCGTCACCACCACGCACTTGGCGACCACCGGAATGGCCGTCAGCAGCAGCACCAGCAGCCACTGGTCGCGCAGCGGGTGCCAGTCCAGCATCATGCCCACGGTGATGAAGAACAGCCCCAGCAGCACGTCGTGGAAGGGCCGGATGTCGGTCTCGACCTGGTGCTTGTATTCGGTCTCGGCCACCAGCATGCCGGCGACAAAGGCGCCCAGCGCCAGCGACAGGCCCGCCTGCTCGGTGATCCACGCCAGGCCGAGCGTGACCAGCAGCAGGTTCAGCATGAACAGCTCGTCGCTCTTGCGCCGCGCCACCAGCGTCAGCCACCAGCGCATCACGCGCTTGCCGCCCACCAGCAGCAGCGTCAGCAGCACCGCGGCCTTGACGCCGGCCAGCGCCAGCGCGATCGCGAGGTCGCGCCCGCTGTCGTCCAGCGCCGGGATCAGCACCAGCAGCGGCACCACCGCCAGGTCCTGCAGCAGCAGCACGCCGATCACGCGGCGGCCGTGCTCGGTCTCGAGCTCCAGCCGCTCGGCGAGCATCTTCGCGACGATCGCGGTGCTCGACATCGCCATCGCGCCGCCCAGCACCACCGCGCCCTGCCAACCCATCCGCCACGGCGACGCGCTGCCGGCGAAGGCCCACACCAGCAGCGCATGGCCGGCCAGCGCGGCGGCCATCGTCACCAGTACCTGCAGCAGCCCGAGGCCGAAGACCAGCGAGCGCATGCTGCGCAGCTTGGGCAGGTTGAAGTCCAGCCCGATCACGAACATCAGGAAGACGACGCCGAACTCGGCCAGGTGGCGGATCGCGTCGATGTCCTGGGCCAGCGCCAGCGCGTTCGGCCCGATGACCACGCCCACCGCCAGGTAGCCGAGCATCGGCGGCAGCTTCCACAGCCGGCACAGCACCGCCGCGCCCACCGCGGCGACCAGGTACAGCAGGACGAGTTCGAGCGTGGTGGCCATCGGGGGGTGGCGGGTACGGTGCCGTCCGGTTGCCGGCTGCCGGGGTTCGTGGGCGCAGCGACTCCTAGAATGACCGATGCTAAAGGAGCACCCCGGGAGCACTTGCTTGGCCCATGCGACCCCGCAGCTCGACCCGCAGCGCGCGTTGCGCCTGGCCGAGCAGACTTTCCGCATCGAGGCGCAGGCGCTGCTGGGCCTGAGCGCGCGTCAGGGCGAAGGCTTCGTCGGCGCGTTGCGCGCGATCCTCGCCTGCCGCGGCCGCGTGGTGGTGATGGGCATGGGCAAGAGCGGCCACGTGGGGCGCAAGATCGCCGCGACGCTGGCCTCCACCGGCACGCCGGCCTTCTTCGTGCACCCGGCCGAGGCCGGCCATGGCGACCTGGGCATGGTCGCGCCCGGCGACGTGGTGCTCGCGGTGTCCAACAGCGGCGAGAGCGACGAGCTGGCCGCGATCCTGCCCGCGCTGCGCCGCATCGGCGTGACGCTGGCGGCGATCACCGGGCGCGCCGACTCCACGCTGGCGCAGCACGCCGACCACGTGCTCGACAGTGCCGTCGACCAGGAGGCCTGCCCGTTGAACCTCGCCCCCACCGCCAGCACCACCGCGCAGATGGCGCTGGGCGACGCGCTCGCGGTGGCGCTGCTGGATGCGCGCGGTTTCCGCGAGGAGGACTTCGCGCGCTCGCACCCGGGCGGCAGCCTCGGGCGCAAGCTGCTGATCCACGTGCGCGACCTGATGCGCACCGGCGCCGAGCTGCCGCGCGTGGGCCCGCGCTCGAGCTTCGTCGAGATGCTCGGCGAGATGACCGGCAAGGGCCTGGGCTTCGCCGTCGTCGTCGACGCCGACGACCGGGTGCTGGGCATCTTCACCGACGGCGACCTGCGCCGGCTGATCGAGCGCGGCGCCGAACTGCGCAGCCTGCACGCCGAGCAGGTGATGCAGCGCGAGCCGCGCCGGATCAGTGCCGACGCGCTCGCCGTCGATGCCGCCGACCTGATGGAGCGCCACCGCATCACCAGCGTGCTCGCCGTCGATGCCGCCGGCCGGCTGGCCGGCGCGCTCAACACCAACGACCTGCTGCGCGCCAAGGTGATCTGATGCCGCGTACCCCCGAAGGCCCGGCGCTGCGCTTCCCGCCCGAGCTGCTGCTCGAGGCGCAGGGCCGCGGCCTGGGCGTGCGCGCGGCGATCTTCGACGTCGACGGCGTGCTCACCGACGGGCGCCTGTACATCGGCGAGCACGGCGAGACGGTCAAGGCCTTCCACGTGCTCGACGGCCACGGGTTGAAGCTGCTGGCGGCCGGCGGCATCGCGCCGCTGCTGATCAGCGGGCGCGATTCGGCGGCGCTGCGCCGGCGCGCCGCCGATCTGGGCCTGGCGCATGCGGTGTTCGGCGCTGCCGACAAGGTGGCGGCGGCGCAGGCGCTGCTCGACGGCCTGGGCATCGGCTGGGACGAGACCGCGGCGATCGGCGACGACTGGCCCGACCTGCCGCTGCTGCAGCGCTGCGCGTTCGCCTGCGCGCCGCCCGGCGCCCACGCCGAGGTGCGCGCGGTGGTCGACCATGTGACCGCGGCAGCCGCCGGCCACGGCGCCGCGCGCGAGTTCTGCGACCTGCTGCTGACCGCGGCCGGGCGCTACGCGGCGCTGCTGGCGTCGCAGCGCGCCACCCTCGACGCGCGTTGACATGCGCGCCCCGAGCCCGCAGGCGCCTGCCGCCGCCCGAGGCCGCGCCCGGCGGCTGCGCGCGGCCGGCTGCCGCTGAACCGGACGGCCGTGCATGGCGCTCGAGCTGCATCTGCCCGACCTGCCCGAAGTGCCGATCGGCCTGGGGCAGGTGCCGGCGCCGGCGCCGCGGCCGCCGCAGCCCTGGCACCAGCGCCTGCGCGAACGGGTCGCGATCTACCTGCCGCTGCTGCTGATGGGCCTGCTCGCGCTGGCGAGCTGGTGGCTGGTGAAGAGCACGCCGCGGGTTGAACTGCCGCGTGCGGCCGAGCCGCCGTCGAGCGAGCCCGACTACACGATGAACCGCTTCGTCGTCGAGCGCTTCGATGCGCAGGGCCGGCTGACGGCGCGCATCGAGGGCCGGCAGCTGCGCCACTATCCGGACGTGGACCGCATCGAGGTCGACGACGCGCGGGTGCGGGTCGTCGGCAAGGGCGGCCGCCCGACGCTGGCGCAGGCACGGCTGGCGATCAGCAACGGCGACGGCAGCGAGCTGCAGCTGCTGGGCGACGCCCGCATCGACGGCAGCGACGCACAGGGGCGGCCCGTCGCCTTCCGCGGCGAATTCCTGCACCTGTACACCCGCACCGAGCGCGTGAAGTCGCACCTGCCGGTGCTGGTGAGCAGCGGCGGCAGCGAATTCCGCGCCGCCGGGCTGGACTACGACCACCTGGGCGGCCTGCTGCAGCTGCAGGGCCCGATCCGCGCGCTGCTGCAGCCGCAGGAGCTGCAGCGCCGCGCGCCTGCGAACGCCGCCGCCTCGACTCCGAAGGATCCGCGATGAGCCCTGCCCTTGCCTACATCACCGGCGCGTCCAGCGGCATCGGCCAGGCGCTGGCGCTGCGCTACCTGCGTGCCGGCTGGCGGGTGGCGCTGGTCGCGCGCCGCGCCGAGTCGCTGCAGGCCTGGTCCGCGGCGCAGGGTGCGGCAGCCGATCGCGTGCGCGTGTTCGCAGCCGACGTGCGCGACGTCGATTCGATCGTGCAGGCCGGCCACGACTGCACAGCGCAGTTCGGCCTGCCCGACGTGGTGATCGCCAACGCCGGCATCAGCATGGGCATCGACACCGCCGACCGCGGCGACCTCGAAGTGCTGCGCACCACCTTCGAGACCAACAACATCGGCATGGTCGCCACCTTCCACCCGTTCCTCGCGCCGATGCGCCGGCGCGGCAGCGGGCGGCTGGTGGGCATCGCCAGCGTCGCCGGCATCCGCGGGCTGCCCGGTCACGGCGCCTACTGCGCGAGCAAGGCGGCGGTGATCAGCTACCTGGAGACGCTGCGCGTCGAATGCCGCGGCAGCGGCGTGCAAGTGGTGACGATCGTGCCCGGCTACGTCGACACGCCGCTGACGCGCGGCAATCGCTACGCGATGCCCTTCATGCTGTCGGCCGAGACCTTCGCCGAGCGCGCCGGCCGTGCGATCGAGGCCGGGGCCAGCTACCGCGTGATCCCGTGGCAGATGGGCGTGGTCGCCAAGCTGCTGCGGCTGCTGCCCAACCCGGTGTATGACCGCGCGCTGGCCGGCCGCGGCCGCAAGCGCCGGCGCGACGAATAGACGCCGCCCCGCGCGGCCGGGCCGCGGCCCCATGACAAAAGGGCGCGAGCCTTGCGGCTGCGCGCCCTTGTTCCGGCCCGCCGCAGCGTCGAAGCCGCAGCAGGGCTCTGAGCCCCGGTCAGTAGCCGCCGCGGCCGCCGCCCCCGCCGTAGCCGCCGCCGCCACCGCCGCCACGGCCGCCGCCGGTGCCGTAGGGGCTGCGGCCGCCGCCGCCATAGGGCCCGCGCGGGCCGCCGCCACCGCCGCCGCCGCCGTAACCACCACCGCCGCCGCCACCGTAGCCGCCGCCACCGCCGTAGCCGCCGCGGCCACCACCACCACCGCCGCCGAAGCCGCGATCCTCGCGCGGCCTGGCTTCGTTCACCACGATGGCACGGCCTTCCAGAGGCTGGCCGTTCATGCCGTTGATCGCCGCCTGGGCCTCGGCATCGCTGCCCATTTCGACGAAGCCGAAGCCCTTGGATCGACCGGTGTCGCGGTCCATCATGACCTTGGCCGAGGTGACCGTGCCGAAGCTGGAGAAGGCCTGGTGCAAGGAATCGTCGCGCACCGAATACGCCAGGTTGCCGACATAGAGTTTGTTACCCACTGGGGAATCCTTCTAGAGAACAGGGGACAGGAACGGGAATGGTGCTTCGACCCAGCGAGAAACGATCAGGCAAAGGCGTGGCAACGGCATACACGTATCCCATTATCAAATCATCGATGCAAGCGTTGCATAGCAGCGGACCCGAGTTTGTTGTTTTGTCGTCTACGTGCAAACCCGAGGTGCGGTCGCTTGCATGCCGAACTTGGCGGGTTAGTCCCGATGCCGGCTTCGACCGCGGCGCCTAGAGTCCGGCGGTCGTGTCCGGCCGCCAGGCGGCCGGGCGAGCGTGACGGACGGTGCGAGGAGACAACCCGTCCTGCCGCCGGGCAGGGCGTGGCGCTGCTGAAATGGAGAAGGGCGCGTGCCTCGGCACCGCCCTTCTTCGCTTGCGCCGCCAGCCTTCGCGCCCGGCGCCGCGCCGCCGGGCCCGGCGCCGATCGGCACCCCCTTTCGCCCGGCATCGTCAAGGCCGCCGCCATGCCCGTCGACCCCGTGCTGCGCCAGTTGCAGATCGACATCCCCGCCCGGCCCGAGGCTCTGGTGCGGCTGTCGCTGCTGATGGCCGACGACGACATGAACCTCGGCGCTGCGGCCGCGCTGATCGAGGCCGACATGGCGCTGGCCGCGGCGGTGATGAAGGCGGTGAACTCGTCGCTGTACGGGCTGAAGAGCCGGGTGCAGAGCGTGCAGCAGGCGATCACCTACCTCGGCATGCGCGAAGTCGCAGCGATCACCTTCGAGATGGGGCTGCGCGCCGCCTTCCCGCCGGCGGCCGAGCTCGACCCGATCTGGAGCCGCGCCGCGCGGCGCGGGCTGATCATGGGCCGGCTCGCGGCGCCGATGGGCCAGGATGCCTGGGCCGCGCATTCGGCCGGGCTGTTCGAGGAATGCGGCAAGGCGGTGCTGCTGCGCCACGCGCCCGATCACTATCCGTCGATGCTGCGCGCGGCCCGCGACGATGCCGAGCTGGTCACGCTCGAGAAGGCCGGATTCGGCGTCAGCCACGACGCACTGGGCGCGGCGCTGTGCGAGAGCTGGGGCCTGGGGCCGGCGGCGGCCGCCAGCGTGCGCCACCACGTGGCGGCGCAGGCCGGCGGCGAGCTGCCCGAGTTGCCGGCCAAGCGCACGATCTGCGCGCTGTCGGTGATCGCGCATACCCTGATGCAAGCGCCGGACGATCTGGACGACGTGGTCGCGCGCGTCGCCCCGCAGGCCGAGCTCGACCCGACGCTGGTGCTGCGCGTCGCGCGCAAGCTGCACGAGCAGCTGCAGGACGCCGCCGCGCGACGCTGAACGGTCGCCGCCGCCGGGCGCTGCGCGATTCCTCGGGTTTGCCCAGGCGTCCCGGCTCCGGTAGCCTTGCCGCCTTGCCCGAGCGGCAGCCTTCCATCGCTTCAACCACAGGACTTCGCGAACATGAGCACGACCATCCCGCCCGACAAGCTCGCGCTGCAGCGCCTGTATCACTGGGAGAAGGCGGCTGCGGACAAGCCGGTCTTCACCCAGCCGATGGGCGGCGGCGTGGTCCGCGACTGGACCTGGCAGCAGGCGGCCGGCGAGGTGCGCCGCATGGCCGCGCACCTGAAGAGCCTGCAGCTCGAGCCGGGGTCGAGAATCGCGCTGCTGGCCAAGAACAGCGCCCACTGGATGATGGCCGACTGGGCGATCTGGATGGCCGGCCACGTGTCGGTGCCGCTGTATCCGACCCTGGCCGCCGGAACGGTGCGCCAGATCCTCGAGCACAGCGAATCGAAGCTGCTGTTCGTGGGCAAGCTCGACGGCTGGCCCGAGATGCAGCCGGGCGTGCCCGAAGGCCTGCCGATCATCACGCTGCCGCTGGCGCCGGCCGTGCCCGGCGCCAAGACCTGGGACGCGATCATCGCCGACACCGCGCCGCTGGCCGGCAGCCCGGTGCGCGCCGCCGACGAATTGAGCACGCTGATCTACACCTCGGGTACCACCGGCCAGCCCAAGGGCGTGATGCACAGCTTCGGCACCTTCGCCTGGGCGATCACCGCCGGCCTGAAGCGCGTCGATCTCGATTCGTCGAGCCGCACGCTGAGCTACCTGCCCTTGGCCCACGTGGCCGAGCGCGCGCTGGTCGAGCACGGGCTGCTGGCCACCGGCATGCACGTGTTCTTCGCCGACACGCTGGACACCTTCGTCGCCGACATCCAGCGCGCGCGGCCGACGGTGTTCTTCTCGGTGCCGCGGCTGTGGGTCAAGTTCCAGCAGGGCGTGCAGGCCAAGATGCCGGCCGAGAAGCTCGACCGGCTGCTGAAGATCCCGATCATCCGCGGCATCGTCAAGAAGAAGATCCTGAGCAACCTGGGCCTGGACCAGGCGCTGTACGCGGTGGGCGGCGCCGCGCCGATGCCCACCGCGCTGCTCGACTGGTACAACCGCCTGGGCCTGCAGATCATCGAGGGCTACGGCATGACCGAGAACTGCGCGGTGTCGCACGCGACCGTGCTGGGCAAGCCGCGCCCGGGCACCGTGGGCCCGCCCTACGACGGCGTGCAGTGCCGCATCGACCCCGATACCGGCGAGATCCAGGTCAAGAGCGGCTGCCAGATGCTCGGCTACTACAAGCAGCCCGAGCAGACGAAGGAAACCTTCACCGCCGACGGCTGGCTCAAGACCGGCGACAAGGGCACGATCGACGCCGAAAGCAACCTGAGAATCACCGGCCGGGTGAAGGACCTGTTCAAGACCGGCAAGGGCAAGTACGTGGCGCCGGCGCCGATCGAGGACCGGCTCGCCACCCATCCGGCGATCGAGGCCTGCTGCGTCACCGGCGCCAACCTCGGCCAGCCGCTGGGGCTGCTGATGCTCAACCCCGACGCCGCCGGCAAGGCCAAGGATCCGGGCGGCCGCTCGGCGATCGAGGCATCGCTGGCCGAGCACCTGAAGAAGGTCAACGCCCAGCTCGACCCGCACGAGCAGATGGATTGCCTGGTCGTCACGGCCGACGCCTGGTCGGTGGAGAACGACATCCTGACGCCGACCATGAAGGTCAAGCGCAACAAGATCGAGGAGCGCTTCGCGCCGGACTACGAGAAGTGGGTCGCCGCGCGCAAGAAGGTGATCTGGGTCTGACAGCGCCCCCAGGGCCGGGCTGCGCCCGGCCCGCCCCCCGAGGGGGGCGAGGAAACTTGGGGCGGCCCGGCGTTTCCTCGAGAGCGCCCGGTCAGCCGGCGGCGCGCGGCTGCAGGTCGAGCCGCAGCTGCTGCGGCGCGCGGCGCGCCGTGTCGAGCACCGGCCGCAGCGCCCGCAGCCGCTGCGCCGGCGGCTGCACCAGGCCCGGCAGCACCGGCCGCGGCAACGGGGAAGGCTGCAGGATCATGCGCGCCCTCCGGGCGATCCGGCCCGCACCGCCGCCGCCGGCTCGTCGCCCAGCGGCGTCAGGTCCATCATGCCCGAAACCCGCTCGACCCAGCCGGTCAGCGCCGGCGCCGACGGCAGCCGCGCGTCGCCGCCGCCGCGCGCCAGGCGCAGCAGCGACGACGCGCCCGACGACATGCGCGCCGCAGCCGGGCGCAGGCGCCGTGGCGTGATCAGGTTTCCCGACGACAGTCCGTTCATGGTGCGGCTCGCTGTGCAGTGGTGGTGAAGCTGGGCTGGCGGCTGCGGCGCCGTCCGGCGCGGCCAGCCAGGATTTCGGCAGCAGCATTCGTGCCACGAGCACGACTGCACGGTGCGGGCGCCGCGGCGTGCAGCCCTTCACGCGCGCGCGGGTGCCGCCTGTCGCAAATGGTCACCGCGGTGACGAACTGCGACCCATGGCGGCGCGGCGGTGACGCGATCGGTCAGCCCGCCGGGCGTGGCTTCAGGCGGCGGCCGGGCTGCGGCGCCAGGCGGCGATCGGCTCGCGGATCGCCTCGGGGCCGGCGTGCCAGGCATCGCGCAGCACGCGCGCCGGGAACAGGCCCGAGACCAGCGCCAGGTCGGCCGCGATCCGGCGTTGCGGCACGCCCTGGTACAGGCTGGCGAGCGTGCCCAGCAGCGCGCCGACCGAGCGCCACAGGTGCAGGTACTCGGGCTGCAGCACGAGCCCGAGCTGCTGCGTGTTCGACGCCAGCTGGCCCAGCAGCTGCGCGCGCCGGCGCCAGCCTTCGGGGCCTTCGCGCGCCAGCGTCCAGGCGAAGGTCTTGCCGCGAAGCGGCGTGACCCGGCGCTTGTGCAGCGTGCGCTGCAGCGTGGCGCGGATCTCGTCGCGGCGCGCGGCAGCGGCCTCGGGCGCGGTGCACAGCGTGATCAGCGCTGCGGTCATCGCATCGGCATCGGCGCTGAGCGCGCCGTGCAGCCAGCGCGCCACCGGCCGGCCCTTGCCCTGCAGCGCCACCGTGTTGCCCCAGTCGATCAGGTGCAGCCGGCTGTCGGCACCGACCAGCACGTTGCCGGCGTGCAGGTCGCCGTGCAGCTCGCGGTGCAGCAGCACCTGGCACAGCACCACGTGCACGAAGCGTGCGGCCAGCCGGCGCCGGTAGGCGGGCGCGTCGCCGCCGAAGCGCGCCGGCGCGCGCAGCACGCTGACCGCGCCTTCCAGATACTCCATCTCGATCACGCGCCCGGTCGCCGCATATACCTGCGGCACGCTCCACAGGCGGCTGCCCTGCGCGCGCCGCGCGAAGCGCTGCTGCAGCTCGGCTTCGCGCTCGAACTGCAGCTCGGCGCGGAAGCCGTCGATGAAGCCGTCGACCTGCGCCATCAGCGCGTTCAGGAAGGGCGCGAGCTTGCCGTGCGGCGCCCAGTACTGGCTGGTCAGCACCATCAGCCCGATCGATGCCTTGCCCAGCTGGAACTCGCGGTCGAGGTTGTGCCGGCCGATCTTCACGACCACCGGCACCAGCCGCTCGACGCCGCCCTGCAGCATCGGCTTCTTGACCAGGTAGACCGATCCGATCGATCCCGACTTCAGCGGCCGCTCGGCGTCGAAGCCGAAGTAGCGCGCCTCGGCCGGCTGGCCGAAGCTCTCGGCGATCGCCTGGCGCGCCTCGTCGGCCGACATCGGCGGCACGTCTTCCTGGAAGACCTGCAGCTCGGCGGCGATCTCGGGCGGCAGGAAGTCGGCGCCGGACGCGGCCACCTGCGCGAGCTTGACGAAGAACGGCCCGAACTCGCGCACCATCTTGGCGATCACCTGCGCCTGGCCGCGGAAGTCGCGCGGATCGAGCTGCAGGAACGGGCGCACGTAGCGCAGCGCGCGCAACTGGCGGCGGATGATCTGCAGGTCGCTGCGCAGCAGTTTCACGCGCTGCAGCAGCGCGTCGGTGCGGCGCCGGTTGGAGAAGAACAACTCCTTCAGCTCGTTGATCACCTCGACCAGCAGCGGCTCGTAGGTGCGCAGCAGCAGGCGCGCGATGTCCAGCCCCATCTCGGCCAGCCCGCGCAGCTCGGGCTCGGCCAGCAGGTCGTGGAAGAAGGCCCAGAACTCGTCGACGATCGCCGGCGGCACCGGCACCGGCGAGCGCGACACCGCCTGGTCGACCACGCGGCGGATCAGGCGCTCGGTGCTGCCCTCGTTGGGCAGCAGGTTGTGCGCGCGCAGGTACTCGGTGGCGCGGCGCGCCTGCTCGGTCAGCGGGTGTGCGTAGAGCGCGTCGAAGATGCCGTCGAGCGCCGCGCTGAACTCCGGCGCGGTCAACGGCGCCTCGCGGCCGATCAATTGCGTCATCGGCACGAAGGCGGCGATCACGCGCGCGGTGGCCAACGGCGTGTGCGCGACCGTCGCCGCCAGGCGCTTGGCGCTGCGCAGCGTCGGCGCGGCCGGCGTTGCGGCCGGCGGCGCGGCCTTTGCCGCCCGGCGTGCGGCCGGCCTGCGCGGCCGCGGCTTGCGCGGCGCGCGGCGGGCCGACGCAGCCGGCGCGGTTGACGCGGCCGGCTTCGTGCGGGCGTTGGACGATGCGGCGGGCATGGGCGGCGCGGCGGATGCTGGAATCGGCGGATTGTCCGGCATTGCCGCGCCGATCCGCAGCGCCAAACGGGATGGGTGCGCAGCCCGTGCCGCCGGCTGCTAACACCCGGTTAACGGCGCGCGCCTAGACTCGCGCGTCGCGTTCACGCCCCGAAGCCATGACCCGAAGCCTGCAGCGCCTCGCCGCGCTCGTCCTGTTCGCCCTGCTGCCGCTGCAGATCAGCTTCGCGCAGGCGCTGCCGCCCGGCGTCACCGCGGTGCGCTCGGTCGAGGGCATCGACGAATACCGGCTGACCAACGGCCTGCAAGTGCTGCTGGTGCCCGACGACTCCAAGCCCAGCACCACCGTCAACCTGACCTACCGCGTCGGCTCGCGCCACGAGAACACCGGCGAAACCGGCATGGCGCACCTGCTCGAGCACCTGCTGTTCAAGGGCACGCCCACGCACCCGAAGGTCTGGGCCGAGTTCACCAAGCGCGGCCTCGCGGCCAACGGCTCCACCAGCCAGGACCGCACCAACTACACCGCCACCTTCTCGGCCGACGACGGCAACCTGAAGTGGTACCTGGGCTGGCTGGCCGACTCGATGGTCAACAGCTTCATCGCCCGCGCCGACCTCGACACCGAGATGACGGTGGTGCGCAACGAGATGGAGCGCGGCGAGAACAACCCCAGCCGCATGCTGATGCAGAAGATGCTCGCCAGCGCCTACGAGTGGCACCCGTACGGGCGCTCGACGATCGGCGCGCGCAGCGATGTCGAGAACGTCGACATCCCGCGCCTGCAGGCCTTCTACCGGCTGTACTACCAGCCCGACAACGCGACGCTGATCGTCTCGGGCCGCTTCGACCCGCAGCAGGTGCTGCGCTGGGTGGCCGACAGCTTCGGCGCGATCCCGAAGCCCGCGCGCACGCTGCCCACCCAGTACACGATCGACCCGGTGCAGGACGGCGAGCGCAGCGTCACGCTGCGGCGCACCGGCGGCGCGCCGATGGTCTATGCCGCGTGGCATGTGCCGGCCGGCTCGCAGGCCGACTTTGCCGCGGTCGAGCTGCTCGCGCAGGTGCTGGGCGACACGCCTTCGGGCCGGCTGCACAAGGCGCTGGTCGAGCCCGGCCTGGCGGCCAGTGCCTTTGCCTTCGCCTGGTCGCTGGCCGACCCGTCGGTGCTGGTGGCCGGTGCGCAGCTGGCGCCCGGCGGCGACGTCGACCGGGTGCGCCAGGTGCTGCTCGACACCGCCGAGCATCTGGCGCGCCAGCCCGTCACCGACGCGGAGGTCGAGCGCGCGCGCACCCAGTGGCTCAACGCCTGGGAGCAGAGCTTCACCAACCCCGAGGAGATCGGCTACGCGCTGTCGGAATCGGTGGCGCTGGGCGACTGGCGCATGTTCTTCCTCGAGCGCGACCGCGTGCGCGCCGTCAGCCGCGCCGACGTGCAGCGCGTGGCCGACGCCTACCTGCTGCCGTCCAACCGCACGCTCGGCATCTACCTGCCCACCGATGCGCCGCAGCGCGCGCCGGCGCCGGCCAAGCCCGACGTGGCGCAGGAGATGGCGGGCTTCAAGCCGCAGCCGGCGGCGGCCAAGGTCGAGGCCTTCGACGCGACGCCGGCCAACATCGACGCGCGCACCGAGCGTTTCACGGTGGCCGGCATCAAGGCGGCGGTGCTGCCCAAGGGCACGCGCGGCGGCGCGGTGCGCGCGGTGCTGACGCTGCGCTTCGGCGACGAGCAGTCGTTGAAGGGCACCAACGCGGTGGCCGATGCGCTCGCGGCGATGCTCGACAAGGGCACGTCGCGCCTGAGCCGCCAACAGGTGCAGGACCGGCTCGACGCGCTCAAGACCGAGCTGGCGATCGGCAGCGCGCCCGGTTCGGTCAGCATCAGCCTGAGTTCGCGGCGCGAGCACCTGGCCGACGCGCTGCGGCTCGTGGGCGAACTGCTGCGCGACCCGGCGCTGCCGGCCGACGCCTTCGACGAATACCGGCGCCAGGCGCTGACGCGCGTCGAGCAGCAGCGCAAGGAGCCGGGCGCGGTGGCGGCCAATGCGCTGGCCCGCGCCGGCAACCCCTACCCGCGCGGCGACGTGCGCTACGCGCGCAGCTTCGACGAGATCGAGCAGGACCTGAAGGCGCTGGCGCTGCCGCAGCTGCGCGACTTCCACCGCCGCTTCTACGGCGCCGGCACCGGCGAGTTCGGTGCCGCCGGCGACCTCGACGCGGCCGCGGTGCGCGCCGCGCTGCAGCAGGCCTTCGGCGGCTGGACCGGCGGCGCGCCCTTCACGCGCGTGCCGCTGCCCTTCATCGAGCCCAAGCCGCAGCGCATCGTGCTGACCACGCCCGACAAGCCCAACGCCGAGATGCGCGTGCGCCTGCCGCTGCCGGTGGCCGAGGCCGCGCCCGACTATCCGGCGCTGATGCTCGCCAACCAGCTGCTCGGCGGTGGCGGCAGCTCGCGGCTGTGGAAGCGCATCCGCGAGGGCGAAGGCCTGTCGTACAGCGTGTACAGCTACGTGCAGTGGAACCCCTTCGAGGCCAATTCGCCGTGGGTGGCGGGTGCGATCTTCGCGCCGCAGAACCGCGCCAAGGTGGAGGCAGCCTTCGACGAGGAAGTGGCGCGCGCGCTGCGCGACGGCTTCACCGAGCAGGAGGTGGCCGAAGGCCGCAGCGGGCTGCTCAGCTTCCGCCGGCTGTCGCGGGCGCAGGACGATGCGCTTGCCGCGGCGCTGGCCAACAACGAATACCTGGGGCGCACCTTTGCGGTGGCCGCGCAGGTCGATGCGGCGCTGGCCGCGCTGACGCCGCAGCAGGTGAACACGGCGCTGCGCGGCGTGCTGAAGCCGGCCGAGTTCGTGACCGTGTTTGCCGGCGACTTCAAGCCCTGAGTGCGCAGCCCCTGCGCGGGCCTGGCCGCGCAGGGGTACGTGCCGCTGCAGGAACCCGGGGCGGCCCTTCGGGCCCGGAGCCCGCGGCCGCCGGTGCGCGGCGGCTACGGCCCGGTGGCGAAATCCCAGCGGTACGGCTCGGGCATCGTATTGCCCGCGAGGTCGCGCGCCTGCACGCCGGAGTTGTAGGTCACCTGTGCGCGCAGCGGCGACGTCGGGATCAGCGTCGCGGTGTTCTTCGCATAGTCGATCACCACGTCGACGGTCGCGCCGTCGACCGTGCCGTACAGGAACGGGAAGATCGGCTCGTTGAAGGTCACGATCAACCGCGTGTCGCGCGGCACGTCGGTCGAGCCGGGAGCCGGCGACACGCTCAGCACGGTCGGCGGCGTGGTGTCGACGATGCCGGCGCCGCTGCCGTTGCTGCCGGTGGTGAAGCTCCACCGGTAGTCCGCGGCCAGCGGGTTGCCCGCCAGGTCGGTGGCGGTGCTGCGCAACGTGGCGACGTAGGTGGCCGCAGGCGCCAGCGCAGCAGCAGGCTTGAAGACGGCGGCCTGGCCGATCGACTCGAGCGTGCCGGCCACGCGGGCGGTGCCGTTGCTCAACTCGAAGGCGGCCGCGACGGTGCGTGCATCCATCGGCTCGCTGAACGACATCGCGATGGAGTTGCCGACGGCGACGTCCGTGGCGCCCGCGGCCGGCGTGTGCGAGGTCACGGTCGGCGGCGTGGTGTCGGCGCCCGCGGCCGTGGTGAAGCGCCAGCGGTGTTCGCTTGCCAGCCTGTTTCCGCTCAGGTCTTTCGCATCGGTGCCGATCGAGGCCTCGAACTGGCGGTTGGCGCCCAGCGGCGACTGCGGGAAGACCGTCACCAGCTGGTTGGCGCTGTCGTAGTCGATCGCCCCTAACGCGACGGGCGCGCCGGATGCCTCGTCGACCAGGCGGATCGCCGCGCCCAGCGATGTCTCGCTCATCGGCTCGCTGAAGGCGATCGTCAGCGGGCTGTTGGTGCCGACATCGCGCGTGCCGTTGGACGGCGTGACGTGAACGACCGTCGGTGCGGTCTTGTCCAGGCCCGGCGGGAGGAATGCCCCGTCGCTGGTGCCGCCGCCGCCGCTGCAGCCGACCAGCAGCGCGACCGCCGCGCAGGCGAAACCGCGAACCGCGGAGCGGATCCGGCCGAATGCGGGTTCTCGAAAAGGGGAATGTGGATCCACGCGAGCCTCCGAACGCCGTCGCCCGGGATGGGCAACCCAACGATGCGGCGATTCTGGCCTGCGTCTTGCGTTGCACGCGCCGAGCGCGGCACGGCGGGCCATGCGGTCGCGCACTATTCGCCGCCATGACCCCGTTTGTGCGTTGTCGTCGGAGCCCGGAAACGGGCGCGCCGGCCTGCGGCGCGGTGTGCGCCGGCCCCGCAGCGGCGCCCGTGCGAAGCGTCAGCCGCCCGCGAACTGCACGATCTGCCCGGCCGGGCGCGCGCCGGCCACGCGCGCCACTTCGTCGCCGTGCTGCAGCTTCACCAGCGTCGGGATGCTGCGGATGCCGAAGCGTGCCGCCGTGCGCGGGCTGGCGTCGCTGTTGACCTTGACGAACAGCGCGCGGCCCTTCATCGCGCCGGCCGCCTGCGCGAACTGCGGCGCCATCTGCCGGCACGGGCCGCACCAGGGCGCCCAGAAGTCCACCACCACCGGCAGATCGCTGCGCCCGGCGACGCGGTCGAAGTCGGCGTCGGTGAGCTCGATCGGCCTGCCGTCGAGCAGCGCTGCGCCGCAGCGGCCGCACACCGGGTCTTCGGCCAGCCGGGCCGCCGGGATGCGGTTGGTCGCGCCGCAATGGGCGCAGGGCACGTGCACGGTGTCGGCAGCGGTATTCATCCGCTGCACATGGCGCCGCCGCCGTGCTTTTCAATGCCCGGCTCGGCTGGTCGTGGCAGCGTCGCCGTCCCTGGCGTGGAGGAGCCGGAACCCACGATGAAGGGCGCGGCCTGCCGGCGCGGGGTGTGAGCAGCCGGTACCGCGCCGGCGCACGGCTTGCCGAAGCCGCTGCGCGATCGCATCCGCGGACGCACGCAGCCGCTCTGCGAAGCGGTCGGCCGCGGGACTTCCTGCGTGCGGCGGGCGCCGCCGCAGCCGCCGTTCAGAAGGTGACGCCGAGCGTGACGATCGCCACCTGCGCGGAGGATCCGGGGTTGAACCAGTAGCCGGAGACCGTGATCCCCGCGCGCGTCAACTGCACGAAGGGGCCGCGCTGCAGCTCGCGGTCGCCGCCCCAGATGCGGGTGCGCTGCGCCGCTGCCCCCAGGCGCAGCCACTCGGCCGGACGCCATCCCAGCTCGCTCCACACATAGGTGTAGCTTGCCGCAGCGTCGCTGCGGTCGTGGACGCGCTCGCCCTCGAGATAAGCGTCGAATCGCCCGGCCGAGAGCGCGAGCTCGAGGCCGCCGATCGGGCCGCGCACGTCGCCGGTGACGCCGCCGACGATGGGCGTGGCCTCGAGCTTCACCGCCTCGCCCCAGGAAAAGGTCCAGCCGACGAATGCCGACTGCGTGTGCAGGGCCTCGTAGTTGATGCGCGCTTCCAGGTGGAGCGCGCCGCGGTCGGCGGCGAAGAGGCCCGAGGCGTAGCCGTCCCCGGCGCGCGGGGCGTTCCAGTAGCCCGTCGCCGCGAACTCCCATTCGGGCGCGGCCGGCGGGCCCGCTCGGCGCCCGGCGGCTGCGCCCTCCTGCGCCAGCGCCGTCGTCACGGTCATCGCGAGGGCGCCTGCCATGGCGGCGCCACGCATCATTCGCCCCGCGCGGCGGCCGTCGCGAGCGCCACGCCCGGCATGGGCATCGAGAGCCCGCCCGTCCATTCCCGAGAGTCGGCGCGCACCGCCGGCGCGAGCCGCCTGCCGCGATCGGTAATCGTGCGCACGCGGTCCATCACCGCATCGACGAGGCCCCAGGCGAGGTTGCAGCCCAGGGCGGCATCGCGCATCGTCTTCATCGTCGCATCTTCCCTGTTCAGCGCCGGCCCGGCGCCGGCTGCCCAGGAGGCGACAGGGAATCTAACCGGCCTCGATGCGGCTCGGGACCGTGCCAGGGCCGCGCCGCGGCGCCGCGTGAAGCACCTTGGCCTCGAGCCCGGTGTGCCCGCCGCCGTCCTGCCCTGCGCGACCGGCTGCCGCGGCGGGGCCCGTCGGGATCCCATCGGCCGACTGCGTGCCCAGCGTGCTCCCTAGAATCCGCCGCCACCCGATGGCCGCCACCGCCGAATGCCGCTGAGCTGGAACGAGATCAAGGCCCGCGCGATCGCCTTCGCCAAGGACTGGGCCGACGCCGCCGACGAACGCGCGCAGGCGCAGCCGTTCTGGATCGACTTCTTCGCCGTCTTCGGCCTGAGCCCGAAGCGGCTGGCGAGCTTCGAGCACGCGGTCAAGAAGCACGGCGGCGGCCAGGGTTTCGTCGACCTGTTCTGGCCCGGCATGCTCATCGTCGAGCACAAGTCGCGCGGCAAGAGCCTGGACCGAGCCTTCGGCCAGGCGCTGGACTACTTCCCCGGCATCACCGAGCGCGACCTGCCGCGCTACGTCGTCGTCACCGACTTCGCGCGCCTGCGGCTGAGCGACCTGGTCGGCGGCGAGCAGATCGAGTTTGCGCTCGCCGACCTGCACAAGCACCTGAAGCGCTTTGCCTTCATCGCCGGCTACCAGGTGCAGACGATCAAGCCGCAGGACCCGGTCAACCTGAAGGCGGCCGAGCGCATGGGCCGGCTGCACGATGCGCTCAAGGCCAGCGGCTACGCCGGCCACGCGCTCGAAGTGCTGCTGGTGCGGCTGCTGTTCTGCCTGTTCGCCGACGACACCGGCATCTTCCAGCCGGCGCAGGCCTTCCGTGCGTGGGTGGAAGAGCGCAGCCGTGCCGACGGCAGCGACCTGGGGCCGCAACTGGCCGCGCTGTTCCAGGTGCTGAATACGCCGGAAGACCAGCGCTCGCGCGCGCTCGACGAGCAGCTTGCCGCCTTCCCCTACGTCAACGGCGCGCTCTTCGCCGAGGTGCTGCCGCTGGCGGCCTTCGACGCGGCGATGCGCGAGCACCTGCTCGACGCCTGCGCGATCGACTGGAGCGCGATCAGCCCGGCGATCTTCGGCGCCCTCTTCCAGAGCATCATGGACGCGAAGGCGCGGCGCAACCTGGGCGCGCACTACACCAGCGAGGAGAACATCCTCAAGCTGATCGGGCCGCTGTTCCTGGACGAGCTGTGGGCCGAGTTCCACAAGGTCAAGGGCAACCGCAACCGGCTGTTCGAGTTCCACAAGAAGCTGCGCGGGCTGAACCTGCTGGACCCGGCCTGCGGCTGCGGCAACTTCCTGGTGATCAGCTACCGCGAGCTGCGGCTGCTCGAACTCGAAGTGCTGCGTGCGGCCTATGCCGGCGGGCAGCGCACGCTCGACGTGCACCAGCTGATCGCGCTCGACGTCGACCAGTTTCACGGCATCGAGATCGAGGAATTCCCGGCGCAGATCGCGCAGGTGGCGCTGTGGCTGATCGACCACCAGATGAACCTGCGCGTCAGCGAGGAGTTCGGTCAGTACTTCGCGCGCATCCCGCTCGTGGCCGCGCCGCACATTGTGCACGGCAACGCGCTGCGGATCGACTGGGCCGAGGTGCTGCCGCCCGAGCGCTGCGCGTATGTGCTCGGCAACCCGCCCTTTGTCGGCGCCAAGTTCATGGACGATGCGCAGCGCGCCGACGCGCAGGCGGTGTTCGTCGGCGTCGAGGGCGGCGGGCTGCTCGACTTCGTCGCCGCGTGGTACGTCAAGGCACTGCGCTACGCGAAGGCGGGCGACGGCGCGGGTCCGCGCTGCGCCTTCGTCTCGACCAACAGCATCACGCAGGGTGAGCAGGTCGGCGTGCTGTGGGGCTGGATACTCGGGCAGGGCGCGAAGATCCACTTCGCGCACCGAACCTTCCAGTGGAGCAACGAAGCGCGCGGCGTCGCCGCGGTGCACTGTGTGATCGTCGGCTTCGGCCTCGGCGAGCATGCGCCGAAGACGATCTACGAATACGACGACATCCGCGGCGAGCCGCACGCGCGGGCAGCGGCGAACATCAACCCGTACCTGGTCGACGCGCCCGACGTGGTGTTGGCGCGGCGCAGCCGGCCGATCTGCGACGTGCCGGCGATCGGTATCGGCAACAAGCCGATCGACGACGGCAACTACCTGTTCACGACCGAGGAGCGTGACGCCTTCGTTGCCGCAGAGCCGGGGGCGCGGCGATTCTTCCGCCGGTGGCTGGGGGCGGACGAGTTCATCAACGGCTACGAGCGCTGGTGCTTGTGGCTTGGCGACGCATCACCGGGCGACTTGCGCGGCATGCCGTCGGTGATGCAGCGCATCCAGGCCGTGAAGCGCTTCCGCGAGGCGAGCCGGAGTGCGCCGACGCGCGCACTGGCGGCAACGCCGACCCGCTTCCATGTCGAGAACATGCCTCTTGGCACGTCGGTCGTGATCGCCAAGGTTTCGTCCGAGCGTCGCGAATTCGTGCCGATGGGTTTCATCGATACCGAGACGCTGTGCAGCGACCTGCTGTTCGTCATGCCCGAGGCCAAGCCCTACCACTTCGGCATCCTCACCAGCACGATGCACAACGCCTGGGTGCGCTCCACCTGCGGCCGACTGGAAAGCCGCTACCGCTACTCGGCCGCGATCGTCTACAACAACTTCCCCTGGCCCGAAGCGCCGAGCGATGCGCAGCGCGCCGCGGTCGAGGCCGCCGCGCAGGCCGTGCTCGACGCCCGCGCGATGTTCCCCGACGCGACGCTCGCCGACCTGTACGACCCGCTGACCATGCCGCCCGCGCTGCTGAAGGCGCACCACAAGCTCGACGCGGCGGTCGACGCCGCCTACGGCAAGAAGCTGGGCGCCTTCAAGTCCGACGCCGAGCGCGTGGCCTTCCTGTTCGAGCGCTGGCAGGCCTTGGCCTCGCTGCTGCCGGCGGCGCCGGCCAAGCGGCCACGGCGAACGGCGCCCGCCGGATAATTCGGCGCATGAATCTGTCGCCCGAACAGCAACACGCATTGGCCGCGGTGTGCGGGCGTTATCGCATCCGCGCGCTGCAGATGTTCGGATCGGCCGCCGTCGGCCTCGAGACCGCCGACAGCGACGTGGACCTGTTGGTGGAGTTCACCCCGGGGCAGGCGCCCAGCGCCTTCGAGCTGGTCGATCTGCGCGATGCCTTGTCGCAGCTCTTCGGCGGACGGCCGGTGGATTTGGCCTTCGCCGGCATCCTCGACAACCCCTATCGGCGGCGGGCGATCGTGCCGCAACTGCGGCCGCTGTACCCGCGAACTGCGGCCGCATGAGTCTCGACCGCACACCCGCTCACCTGACGGACATGCTGGGCTTCGTGCGCGAGCTGCGTGCAATCGCCGCGAGCCGCTCGCTCGAAGCCTTCGTCGCCGACCGTATCCTGAACCTGGCGACCGAAAAGCTGTTCATCAATCTGGGCGAAGCTGCGCAGCGCATTGCAGAGGCCGAACGCGCCTCGATCGGCACCGTGCCGTGGCGCCGGATCATCGGCCTGCGCAACATCCTTGCACATGGCTACGAGCGCATCGACCAGGAGACGCTGTACCGCACCATGGCCGACGATCTTCCTACGGTGGAGACTGCCCTGGCCGCGGCCCTCGCCGCTCGTGATCGGGACTAGCGCCGTGCATCGGCTGGCCGCCTGGCACCGCCTGGCTGTGGTGGTGCTGCTCGGCTTCGCATCAGGCCTGCCGTTGGCGCTGACCGGCCAGGCGATGCAGGCCTGGCTCAGCATGGAAGGGCTGGACGTCGCGACCATCGGCTTCCTGAGCCTGGTCGGCCTGCCCTACACCTTCAAGTTTCTGTGGGCGCCGCTGATGGACCGCTTCGACCTGCCCTGGCTCGGCCGGCGGCGCGGCTGGCTGGTGCTGACGCAGTGCGCATTGGGCGGCGCGCTGCTGCTGCTGGCGTCCACCTCGCCCAGCGGCGCCACGCGCGCCTTCGCGCTGCTGGCGGTGGCGGTGGCCTTCGTCTCGGCGTCGCAGGACGTGGTCATCGACGCCTATCGCACCGACCTGCTGCCGGCGCGCGAGCGCGGCCTGGGCTCGTCGCTGAACGTGATGGGCTACCGGCTGGCGATGATCCTGTCCGGCGGCATCGCGCTGATCTGGGCCGACCCGGCGCAGGGCGGCGGCTGGGGCTGGCCGCAGGTCTACCGCTTCATGGCGGCGCTGATGTTCGGCGCCGCGGTGCTGTCGGCGCTGCTGCTGCCCAAGGTGCCGATGCCCGATGTCAAGCCGACCGCGGCGCGGCATGACGTGATCGGCTTCGTCGCCGTGCTCGCGGCGGTGGCGGTGGGCTACCTGTTCGCCGACCGCTTCGCGCCGCCGATCGCGCATGCGCTGCTCGGCCCGCTGCTCGCAGGCTCGACAGTGGCCGACACGCTGAAGACGCGCTGGGAGAACCTGCTGGCGCTGCTGCTGGGCATCGGCTTCACGCTGCCGCTGGCGGCCTGGGCGGCGCGGCGCGCGCGCTTCGAGACGCTGCTGGGCGGCCTGCGCAGCTACTTCAGCCAGCGCGGCGCCGCGGCCTTCCTGGCCTTCATCGTGCTCTACAAGCTCGGCGACGCCTTTGCCGGCTCGCTGATGACGCCCTTCCTGCTGCAGAGCATGGCCTACAGCGCGGCCGAGGTCGGCGTGGTCAACAAGGTGATCGGCCTGTGGCTGACGATCGGCGGCGCGCTGCTGGGCGGCGTGCTGATGCTCAGGCTCGGGCTGTGGCGCGCGCTGCTGCTGTTCGGCGTGCTGCAGATGGCCAGCAACCTGGGCTTCTGGTGGCTGGCGGTCTCGGGCAAGGGGCTGATGCCGGGGCTGGTGCTGCCGGCCTTCGACTGGGGCTTCGTGCAGCTGCGCGCACCGACGCCGGTGGACGGCGGGCTGCTGATGGTCATCGCCTTCGAGAACCTGTCGGGCGGCATGGGCACGGCGGCCTTCGTCGCCTTCCTGATGAGCCTGTGCAACCAGCGCTTCACCGCCACGCAGTACGCGCTGCTCAGCGCCTTCGCGTCGGTCGGGCGGGTCTGGGTGGGGCCGCTGGCCGGGGTGCTGGCCGAGTCGATCGGCTGGCCCGCGTTCTTCATCGTCAGCACCGCGGCCGCGCTGCCGGCGCTGGCGATGCTGTGGTGGCTGCGCGCGAGCGTGCAGGCACTCGAAGTGGACCCGGCCACGGCGGGTGCCGCCGACGACTGAGAGGCCGAGAACCCGGCGCGATGCCGGCCGGCTTCAGTGCGGCGGCCCGGCTGCGGTGCTGCTGCCGGGCCGCGGTGTTCAGGCGCCGAGCGCGCCCAGCGGCCTGCGCGGCTGCCCCTCGAACAGGGTGCGCATCGCGCGGCGATACAGGCCGGCGGCCCGTGCCAGCACGCGCTTGTGCGCGCCGGGTGCCGCGGGCTTCGCCGCCGCCACCCAGCGCGTCCGGGCGGCTGCCGCGCGGACCGCGGCATCGGCCGCCAGCACGCCTGCACGGTCGGATGCAGCCGCCGGCCGCGCGCTCGTGCCGACCAGGCGTGAGCGCGCACGCGCCGCCTGCTCGGCCGCGTCGGCCGCCAGGGTGATGCTCCAGCCCGTCGGGCTGTACGGGGTCTGTTGTTGTGTCATTGCGTCATCCAGAAATCAAGCAGCCATGATGCTGCGGTGCAGCAATTATACGGGTTTACCCTGAATTCGTCAGGCTGCCGTTGGCTCGGCGGGCTGGGGCCGGGCTGGCCGAAGCGGCAACCAGCACCGATCCGCGCGCGGTCCGCGCCGCGCGATGGTGCAGGCGCGGCCGCTCGGCGGGCGCCACAATCGGCCGGATCCCGGCTGCGCCGCATCTGCCGGCACGCGCCGCCGGGCCGCAGCTTCGCGCGCATGAGCCCACCCACCGCAGCGATCGACAAGCACCGCCTGGCGGCGCTGCAGGACGGCGTGTACGCGATCGCCATGACCTTGCTGGTGCTCGACCTGAAGCTGCCGCCGCTGGGCGAGCACGCTGCCGACGCCCAGTTGTGGGGCGCGCTGCTCGACCTGTGGCCCAAGCTGCTGACCTGGCTGCTGTCGTTCTGGGTGCTGGCGATCTTCTGGCTGGGCGATGCGCGTGCGCTGGCGGCCGTCACGGTGGTGGACGCGTTCGTGCTGCGTCTGGGCCTGGTGCGCCTGGCGCTCGTCAGCCTGCTGCCCTTTTCCACCGCGTTGATGGGCGAACACGGCGACCAGGTGAGCGCCGCCGCCTTGTACTCGGGCCACCTGCTGCTGCTGGCGGCCACCCAGACCTGGCGGCATCTGTATCTGCGGCGGCGACCGGGCCTGGCGGCATCGCCTCCCGATCGCGGCGCGCCCGCCTTCGCGACGCTGGCGTGCGCGGCCGCGGCCTTCGGCTTGGCGTTCGTGGTGCCGGCCTACAACATGTTCGCGCTCGTGCCGGCGCTGCTCGTGAACCTGCTGCGCAGGTTCAAGCCGCAGCGCGGCGACGGCGGTGCGGCCTGACCGCCGCGCAGCGGCGGCCGCGCCGCACTGCCCGGGCGCGCGCGCCGGGAACCTGCAGACGATGCGCGCATCCCTGACGGCATGACAGCCCGCTCCGCCACCGACGCCATCGAGCCCCGTCACCCCGGCGGCTGCGGCTGCAGGCTGCACCGCCGCCGCCGGCTGAGCCTGGGGCTGCTCGGCCTGGGCGCCGCCAGCGCCCTGCGCGCAGCGCCGCCGGCGCCAGCCGCACCCGACGAAGGCGTGGATGTAGGCAAGCGCTCACGCTTCGCCAAGCTGGTGCCGGCAGACAGGGTCGAGCAGGCTGCGGCGCAGCAGTTCGTGCAGATGCAGCGTGAGGCGGCGGCCCAGCATGCGCTGGCGCCCGACAGCGACCCGCAACTGCAGCGGCTGCGCTACATCGCCCGGCGGCTGATCCCGTTCGCGCCGCCGTGGAACCCGCGCGCGGCGAAATGGCGCTGGGAAGTCGCGCTCATCCGCAGCCCGCAGATCAACGCCTTCTGCATGCCCGGCGGCAAGATCGCCTTCTTCTCCGGCATCTTGCAGCGCCTGCAGCTCAACGACGACGAGGTGGCGATGATCATGGGCCACGAGATGGCGCACGCGTTGCGGGAGCATGCGCGCGAGCGCATGGGCAAGAGCCTTGCGACGCGCGGTGCGGTCGAGCTGGGATCGTCGCTGCTCGGGCTGGGCAGCACCGGCCGGCTGGTCGCGGGCATGGGCGAGCAGCTGCTGACGCTGACCTTCAGCCGCGACGACGAATCCGAAGCCGACCTGGTGGGCATGGAGCTGGCCGCACGCGCCGGCTACAACCCGGCGGCCGGCATCACGCTGTGGCAGAAGATGGCGGCGGTGAGCCGGGGCGGCCCGCCGGAATTCCTGTCCACCCACCCGAAGGGGGCCACGCGCATCCAGGACATCGAGGCCAACCTGCCGAAGGTGCAGCCGCTGTATGCGCGCGCGCCGCGGCCGCAGCAGCGATTCGGCCCGCCGCCGCAGCGCGGCTGAGCGCGGCCCGCAGCCGGCCGGCGCCCCGGGCGCTGGCCGGAAGCCCACGATGCGCGAAGGCGAAGGACGGCAGCGCCGACAATCGCCGGATCGCGCCGCCGTTGCGTGCGTCGAGAGCGCCCCAGTGCCGGGCCTCGCCCAGCCCGCCCCCCGCTGGGGTCGAGGAGGCCTGGGACGGCCCGGCGTTTCCTCGAGACCCGCAGGAGTGCCGTGGATGCCCGAAGAAGCCTTCTCGATTGGCGACCACGTCAGCTGGAACTCCGAAGCAGGCTGGGTGTCGGGCACGATCATCGCGATCCACACCGCCGATTTCGACTACAAGGGGCACCTGCACCGCGCGTCGCCCGAAGACCCCCAGTATGAAATCAAGAGCGACAGGACCGACCACGTCGCCGCGCACCGCGGCCGCGTGCTGCACCGGCTGGGTCGCCGAGGCGGGGCGTGAGCCCGCCGGGCCGCCCCAAGGGCGAACACCGCAGGGCGCAGCCCGGAGGTTCCAAGGTCAGCCCGCCGGGCCGCCCCAAGGGCGAACACCGCAGGGCGCAGCCCGAAGGTTCCACAGTCATCCCGCCGGGCCGCCCCAAGGGCGAACACCGCAGGGCGCAGCCCGGAGGTTCCACAGTCATCCCGCCGGGCCGCCCCAAGGGCGAACACCGCAGGGCGCAGCCTGCACAGCCGCCCTCGAGGCTGCCCTTCTTCACGGTCGGGCATTCCACGCGCAGCCTGGACGCGTTCGTCGCGCTGCTCGAAGCCGAGCAGGTGACGCTGCTGGCCGACATCCGCACGATCCCCCGGTCGCGCACGAACCCGCAGTTCAACGCCGACACGCTCGCGGCGGCGCTGGCGGCGCGCCAGATCGGCTACGAGCACATCGGCGCGCTGGGCGGCCTGCGTGCCAGGTCGAAGACCGTGGCGCGCACGCTCAACGGCTATTGGACGAACGACAGCTTCCACAACTACGCCGACTACGCGCTGTCGCCGCAATTCGGCGCGGCGCTCGACGCGCTGGTCGGGCAGGGGCGCAGCCGGCGCTGCGTGCTGATGTGCGCCGAAGCCGTGTGGTGGCGCTGCCACCGGCGCATCGTGGCCGACCACCTGATCGCGCGCGGCGAAGCCGTGTTCCACATCATGGCGCCGGGCCATGTCGAGCCCGCGCGGCTGACGCCGGGCGCCGTCGTGCGGCCGGACGGCACGGTCGTGTACCCGCTGCCGGCATGACCGCGCCCGGCCCCGCCCGGCGCGCGGCCTGCGCGGCGCTGCCGGTCGCGACGCCCGCAATCCACGCAGCCCGATGACGCTGATTTCACACACCTACGCGACGCCGCTGGGCGACATGACGGCGCTGCTGTCGCCGCAGGGCCTGTGCCTGCTGGAGTTCAGCACCGGCACCCAGGGGCTGGCGCTCGAACTGGATCAGGTCGCGCGGGCGCGCGGCGGGCCGCCGCAGCCCGGCGCCAACGCGCTGACCGCGCAACTGGGCGCCGAACTGCCCGCCTACTTCGCCGGGCACCGGCGCAGCTTCGACCTGCCGCTGGACCTGGTCGGCACGCCGTTCCAGCTGCAGGCCTGGCGCGCGCTGCTGGCGATCCCCTACGGCCAGACGCGCAGCTACGCCGAGCAGGCGCGCGCCGTCGGCCGGCCCACCGCCGTGCGCGCGGTGGCCGCCGCCAACGGCCGCAACAAGATCAGCCTGATCGTGCCCTGCCACCGCGTGATCGGCAGCGACGGCAGCCTGACCGGCTACGGCGGCGGCGTGGCACGCAAGCGCTGGCTGCTGGCGCTGGAGCACACCGGGGTGCCGCCGGCCGCCCCGGCCGGCTGAGCACGCCACCCGCGCAGCCGTGGCTGCCGCACCGCACACCGCTTCGGCATTCACCCGAGCCCCGCAGCACCCGGCCGCCGGACCCGAGCGTCATCCGATGCGCCGATTCAGCCCTGCCGAACCGCTGGTGATGCTGGCCACCGTGGCGCTGTGGCTGGTGCTGGCGATCGGCACCGGCGCGATCGTCGGCACCGCGTGCAGCCTGTTCCTGGGCGCACTGTTCCGGACCGAAGGGCGGTTGTACGACGCGCCCTGGGGCCTGCAGGCGGCTCTGCTCGTCGCCGGCGGGCTGGGCAACGGCCTGCTGCTGCACTACGCGATGCGGCTCGACCGCAGCGGCCTGCGCGACGAGCCGATCGTGGCGGTCAACGAGCAGCGCGGCCGCATGCCGCTGGCCACGCTGTGGGTCAAGCCGTTGGCGGCGCTGATCACGCTCGGCTGCGGCGGCTCGGCCGGCAAGGAAGGCCCATGCTCGCAGCTCGGTGCCGGCGCCGCGGCGGGCGTGGGCCAGGTGTTGCGGCTGAATTCGGAGCTGCGCAAGCGCCTGGTCGCGTGCGGGGTGAGCGCCGGCTTCGCGAGCGTGTTCGGCACGCCGATCGCGGGCGCGATCTACGGCATCGAGATGCTCGCCATCGGCCGCATCCGCCACGACTTCCTGTTCCCCGGCATCGTCGCCGGCGTCACGTCGTTCGTCGTCAGCCGCTTCTGGGGCGTGCCCTACCCCGAATACCGGATCGCCTTCGACGCGCGCTTCACCGAGCTGCTGTTCCTGAAGACGGTGCTGATGGGCGTGCTGTGCGGCGTGGCGGCGTCCTGGTTCGTCGAGCTGCTGCACCTGGTACGGCAGGGCTTCGACCGGCTGCGTGCGCGCTTGGGCATCTGGCCGCCGCTCGTGCCGTTGGCGGGCGGCGTGGTGCTCGCGGCGCTGGTGGCGGTGCTGCCGGCCGACTACCTGGGCCTGAGCCTGCCGCTGATGGAGCGCGCCCTGCTGGGCGAGAGCGTGCCCCATCTCGCCTTCCTGTGGAAGGCGCTGTTCGTCGCGGTGACGCTGGGCTCGGGCTGGTACGGCGGCATCGTCACGCCGCAGTTCGTGATCGGCGCAGTGGCCGGCGGCGCCTTCGGGCCGTGGCTCGGGCTGACGGCGGCGCAGGGTGCGGCAGTCGGCATGGTGGCGGTGGTCGCGTCGGCGTCGAACACGCCGATCGCGGCGATGCTGATGGGCATCGAGCTGTTCGGCGGCGGCTCGACCCTGTACGTGGCCGGAGCCTGCGTCGCCGCCTACCTGATGATCGGGCACCGCAGCGTGTACCCGGCACAGCATCTGGCCTACCCGAAGACGGCTTGGTTCACCGCGCCGGCCGACCAGCCTGTCGGCCACGAGAAGGTGCAACTGTCGTGGGGGGTGCTGCGCTGGCTCGGCGCGGTGCGGCGCTTGCTCATGCGCCGCGGCGGGCGAGGCGGGCCCTGACACCGGCGCGGGCGGCCGGCGTGGCTGCTGCGCTACACCCCGGCGCGCTCGATCTCGGCGTAGGCGTGCGCCAGCCACAGCTTCAGGCGCTGGCGCTCCATCAGGCCCAGGCCGGCGCCGCCCTGCGCGGAGGCGTTCTTCGCCGCCCAGAAGCTGGCGTTGGCGGCGTCGATCTTCTGCACCACCGCGTCGTGCAGCCGCTTCAGGTCGATCACGCGCGCGCCCAGCTCGGCCGCGCGCGCCAGTTCGCCCGATTGCTCGAGCAGCGCGAAGTCGTCGCCGCGCAGCTGGTTGCGCACGATCACGTAGGCCAGCCGGCGGCCGAAGCGGTCGAGCAGCTTGCGCAGCAGGTCTACCGAGTCGCGGCCGTTGTCCATCACGTGCCAGTAGTGGATCGCCACGCCCGACACGTCGGCCAGGTCGAGCACGCCGGATTCGTCCATCCACTTGGCCAGCGGCTCGTGGGTCTGCGCGGCCAGGTCGACGAGCACGCGCCGGCCGGGCTGGTCGATGCACGATTCGATGATCAGGTCCAGCGCCTCGTAGCGGTCGACCAGCGCCGGCGACGCGTAGCCGGCGTAGAAGCGCAGCAGTGCGCCGTGCGAGCGGTCGGTGTCGAAGCCGACGAAGGGCAGCTCGTGGTCGATCAGGTACTGCGCCAGCAGCCGCGCGACCATCGACTTGCCGACGCCGCCCTTCTCGCCGCCGATCAGGTGCACATGCGCCTGCGGGCGCGCTTCGAGCGTGGGGATCGGGTCGTCCATGAACTGCGCCGCGATGCGGGAACGTGAGCCGGCGCCGATTGTCCCCCGGCCCTGCGCGCGGCGAAACCTCGATCAGCGCGCGCTTTGCCGGCGACGCGCGCCGATCGATCAGCGCTCGTGCGCGGCGCCGGGCAGCGGCGCGCCGCCGCCGGGTTGGCGCGTGCGCCGCTGCAGCCGCCGCCGGATGCCCTGCACCGCGTCATCGACGTAGGTGAAGACCACCGGGATCACCAGCAGGCTCAGGAAGGTCGAGGTGATCAGCCCGCCGATCACGACGATCGCCATCGGCGCGCGAAAGCTCGGGTCGGTGCCCAGCCCGAGCGCGATCGGCATCATGCCCGCGCCCATCGCGATCGTGGTCATCACGATCGGCCGCGCGCGTTTGCGGCAGGCGTCGAGCAGCGCTTCCAGCCGCGGCAGGCCGCGCTCGCGCCGCGCCATGATCGCGTACTCGACCAGCAGGATCGAGTTCTTGGTGGCGATGCCCATCAGCATGATCAGCCCGATCATCGACGGCATCGAGATCGCCGTCCGGGTGACGAACAGCGCCAGGAAGGCGCCCGGGATCGACAGCACCAGCGCCGCCAGGATCGTCACCGGCTGCACGAAGTCGTGGAACAGCAGCACCAGCACGATGTAGATGCACAGCACGCCGGTGGCCATCGCCAGCGCGAAGCTGTCGAACAGCTCGGCCATCGCCTCGGCGTCGCCCACGGTGGTCTGGGTCACGCCCGGCGGCAGCTGCTTCAGGCTGGGCAGCGCCAGCGCCGCGGCCTCGACCTCGCCCAGCGGCTGGCCGTTGAGCTCGATCTCGAAGTTGATGTTGCGCAGCCGGTCGTAGCGGTCGATCTGCGCCGGCCCGCCGGCGATCTCGAGCGTGGCGACGTTGCCGAGCCGCACCGGCCCGTGGGTGCCGGGCACCGCGAGCCGCCCCAGCAGTTCGAGGTCGGTACGCGCGTCGGCCTCGAGCTTGACCACCACCGGCACCTGGCGCTGCGCCAGGTTCAGCTTGGGCAGCGCCTGGTCGTAGTCGCCGGCGGTGGCGATGCGCAGCGTGTCGGCGATCGCTGCCGAAGTCACGCCCAGGTCGGCCGCACGCGCGAAGTCGGGGCGCACGATCAGTTCCGGCCGCACCAGGCTCGACGTGGAGGTCACGTTGCCGATGCCGGGGATCGTGCGCAGTTCCTGCTCGACCCGGCGCGCATGGTCGGCGAGGACGCGGCCGTCCTCGCCGGCGAGCACGAGCACGTACTTCTCCGACGAGCCGCCGAAGCCGACCTTCACGCGCGCGCCGGGCAGTGCTTGCAGCCGCTCGCGCAGGTCGGCCTCGACCTGCTGCTTGGTCACGCCGCCGCGCTCGGCGCGCGGCGTCAGGTTCAGCGTCAGCGTCGCGGTGCGCACCTCGGCCGCGCCCATCATCGCGAAGGGGTCGCCGCCGGTCATGCCGCCGCCGATCGCGGTGTAGACCAGCTTCACGTGCGGGTTGCGCTGCACCAGCGCGCGCGCGGCTTCAGCCGCGGCGAAGGTCTGCTCGAAGGTCGCGCCCGGCTCCAGCGACACCGTCACCTGGGTCTGCGACAGGTCGTCGGGCGGCAGGAAGCCGGTGGGCAGCAGCGGCACCAGCGCGAACGAGCCGATGAAGAAGGCCGCGGCCGCGAGCGTAGTCTTGACGCGGTGCTTCAGGCACCACTGCGCCCAGCGCAGGTAGGTGGCCAGCCAGCGCGGTTCGCGGTGCTCACGCTTCGGCCGGCGCAGCAGGTACGCCGCCATCATCGGCGTGAGCATGCGTGCCACCACCAGCGAGAAGAACACCGCGATCGCCGCCGTCCAGCCGAACTGCACGAAGAACTTGCCCGGCACGCCGCTCATGAACGCGGTGGGCAGGAACACCGCGATCAGCGTGAAGGTGGTGGCGATCACCGCCAGCCCGATCTCGTCGGCCGCCTCCATCGCCGCCTGGTACGGCGTCTTGTAGACCACTGCCCCCAGCGGGACGGCTGCGCCGGCCCCGTCCCCCGAGGGGGGCTGCCCGCCTTGGGGCGGCCCGGCGGCGGGCATGCGCAGGTGGCGCATGATGTTCTCGATCTCGACGATCGCGTCGTCCACCAGGATGCCGACCACCAGCGACAGGCTCAGCAGCGTGACGACGTTGATCGTGAAGCCCATGAAGTACATCGCGCCGAAGGTCGGAATCACCGACAGCGGCAGCGCGGTGGCGGCGACCAGCGTCGCGCGCCAGTCGCGCAGGAACAGCCACACCACCAGCACCGCCAGCAGCGCGCCTTCGTACAGCAGCGCGAACGAGCCCTGGTAGTTCTCGACCACCGGGTCGACGAAGTTGAAGGCCTCGGTGAAGCTGACATCGGGGTGCGCGGCTTTCAGCTTGTCCAGCTCGGCGCGTACGCCGGCGGCCACTTCGACCTCGCCGGCGCCGCGGCTGCGCGTGACTTCGAAGCCGACCACCGGCCGGCCGTCCAGCAGCGCGGCCGAGCGGCGCTCGGCCACCGTGTCGTGCACATGGGCGACCTGGTCGAGCCGGATGCGGCGGCCGTCGGACAGCGCGATCTCCATCGCCGCCAGCTCCTCGGCGGTCTGCACCGTGGCGATGGTGCGCACCGACTGCTCGGCGCCGCCCACGTCGGCGCGCCCGCCCGAGGCTTCCTGCTGCACCTGGCGCAGCCGGCGCGAGATGTCGGCCGCGGTGGCGTTGAGCGCCTGCAGCCGCAGCGGGTCGATCTCGACGCGCACCTCGCGCGTGACGCCGCCCACCCGCGCCACCGCGCCGACGCCGCGCACGCCCAGCATCGCCTTGATCACGGTGTTGTCGACGAACCAGCTCAGCGACTCCTCGTCCATCCGGTCGGACGCGACCGTGTAGGTCAGGATCGGCAGCCCCGACAGCTCCATCTTGTTGATCACCGGGTCGCGCAGGTCGCCGGGCAGGTCGGCGCGGATGCGCGACACCGCCGAGCGCACGTCGTCCAGCGCCTCCTGGATCGGTTTTTCCAGCCGGAACTCGACGGTGGTGGTGACGGTGCCGTCCTGCACCTTGGTGTAGATGTGCTTGACGTTCTGCAGCGTCGCCACCGAGTTCTCGATCTTGCGCGCGACCTCGGTCTCGAGCTGCGCCGGCGACGCGCCCGGCAGCTGCGCGCTCACGACCACCGTCGGCAGCTCGACGTCGGGGAACTGCTGGATCTTCATCGCCCGAAAGCCGAGCACGCCGACCAGCGTCAGCATCACGAAGAACAGGATCGCCGGGGTCGGGTTGCGGATCGACCAGGACGAAACGTTGATCGCCATCGCGCGCCCCTTCAGCGCCGAACGGCCGAGGCCGCCGGCGCTGCAGCCCGGGCCTGGGCGCTCGCGCCGGCGGCCGCATCGACCACGCGCACCAGGTCGCCGTCGCTGAGGAAGCCGCCGCCCGAGGCGACCACGCGCGCGTCGGCGGGGAGCCCGCCGGTGATCTCGATGCGCTCGCCCGCGCGCCGGCCGGTGGTGACCTTCACGCTGCGCACCCGGTCGTCAGCGCCGAGCTGCAGCACGGTGCTGAAGCCGTCGCGCAGCAGCACCGCGCTCTGCGGCAGCGTCAGCCCCCGGCTCGTGCCGATCTCGAACTCGCCGCGCGCGAACATGCCGGCGCGCGCTTCGGCCGAAGGCGCCAGGTCGACATAGACGATGCCGTTGCGCGTCTGCGGGTCCACCGTGGGCGCGACCATGCGCACCTTGCCGGCCACCGGGCTGCCGCCCGAGGGCGTCACGCGCACCGCCATGCCGGGCCGGATCGACTTCAGGTCGCTCGCCGCGACCTCGGCGCGCCACTCGAGCCGGCCCTGGCGGATCATGCGGAACAGCTCGGTGCCCGCCGGCAGCACCGCGCCGACGGTGGCGCTGCGCGCCGAGATCACGCCGTCGTCGGGCGCCAGCACCTGGGTCTGGGCGACGCGCAGCTGCTGCACCCGGGCTTGCGCGCGGTGCGCGTCGAGCCGCGCCTGCGCGGTGCGCTCGGCGGTCAGGTACTGGTTGATCTGCAGGTCGCTGATCGCGCCCGAATCCTGCAGCGTGCGCGCGCGCGCCGCGTTGGCCGAGGCCTCGGCCAGCGCCGCTTCGGCTTCGGCCACGGTGGCGCGGATCTGCGCGGCGTCGGCCTGCACCATGTCGGGCTTGAAGGTGGCGAGCACCTGGCCGCGCTTGACCGGGTCGCCGACGTTGACGCGCACCTCGGCCAGCCGCAGGCCGTTGGCTTCGGTGCCGATGATCGCCTCCTGCCAGGCGGCGATGCTGCCGTTGGCGCCGATGCCCAACGGCAGGGTGCTCGGCTGCGGGCGCACCGTGCTGACCGTCAGCGCCGGCCGCGCCGCGGCGGGCGCGGCCTTGTCGTCGGCGGCGCGCACGGCGAGCGCGGCCGCCAGGCTCAGGGCCGCCAGGGCCAGGGCCGGCCACGTGTGCCGGGCCGCGGGGAATCGGTCGAGGAGGGCTGGCATCGTCGTCGGGCAACGGCGCGGCGCGCCGGCTTGCGGGAATTGGGGTCGAATCGGGGTCGATCAGGGAGGCGCGTTGCCGGCCGGCTTTGCCGCGGCAACCGGCAGGTCGTCGGCGGGCGTCCAGCCGCCGCCGAGCGCGCGGTACAGCGCGATCCACGCGGCGACGCGCTCGCGCTGCAGGTCCACCTGCGAGCTGCGCGCCACCAGCAGGCTGCGGCGCGCCTCTTCCAGGTCGAACAGGCTGCCCAGGCCGCCGCGGAAGCGCGCATCGGTGGCCTGCAGCGAAGCCTCGAAGCCCTCGATCGCGACCGCCAGGTCGGCCTCGCGGCGCGCGCTGCTGTCCAGCGACACCAGCGCCGATTCGACTTCGCGCACCGCGCCGCGCACCGCGGCGCGGTAGGCGCTGAGCGCCTCGTCGTAGCGCGCGCGCGCCGCCACCACGTTGGCCACGAGCGTGCCGCCGTTGAACAGCGGCAGCGTGATCTGCAGCGGCCCGATCGTCCACAGGTTGCCGCTGGTCGAGTTGTCCTGCACCCGCAGCAGGGCCGGGCCCACCGAGCCGGCGATGGCGATGCGCGGGTAGCGCTGCGCCTGCGCGCGCGCGGTGTCGTCGGCGGCGGCCAGCACCTGGCGCTCGGCGGCGGCCAGGTCAGGGCGCTGCGCCAGCGCCTGGCCGGGCACGCGCTCGACCTCGATCGTCGCCGGCAGCGGCTGGCGCGCGTGGCCGGGCGCGAGCCGGGCGCGCAACGCCGGCTCGTCGAGCGCCGTCAGCGCCACCAGTGCCTTGACGAGCTGCTCGCACTGCGCGCGCTGCGCCGCGAGCAGGCTGCGGCCCTGCGCGGCGCTGGCGCGGGCGAGCGCGCCGCTGGCCGGGGCCATCATGCCGGCCTGGACCGCGAGCGTGGTGACGCGCGCCGTCTCCTCGCGCGAGCGCACGTCGGCCTCGGTCTGCACCACCAGCGCCTCGCAGCCGCGCAGCGTGTTGTAGGTGCTGCCGGTCTCGGCGGCCACCGCGATGCGGGCGTCGTGCCAGCCGGCCTCGGAGGCTTCGAGCCGCGCGGCCGCCGCGTCGGCACCGGCGCGGCCGGCGCCGAACAGGTCGATCTCCCAGCCGGCCTGCAGGCTCAGGCTGGCGTTCGTCATGCCCGGCAGGATCAGGTTGCGGCTCGCGACACTGGCGCCGCCCTGCGCGTTGACGAAGGGGATCAGCGCCGCATCGGCGGCGGTGCTCGCCGCACGCGCCTGCTCGATGCGCGACGCGGCGGCGGCGATCGTCGGGCTGGCCGCCTGGCCGGCGTCGATCAGCGCCACCAGCACCGGGTCGTCGAACTGCTGCCACCACTGGCGCAGCGCGGCGGCGCGGGCGGTTTCGGCCGCGGCCGGCGCCGACGGCTGCGGGGCGGCGGCGGGCAGCGGCGCGTACCAGGCCGCCGGGGCCTGCGCCTGCGGCAGCGTCTGCGGCGGCATCGCCACCGGCGGCGCGAGCAGGCCGCAGCCGGACAGCGCCAGGCCGGCACCGGCCGCCAGCAGGAGGCTGCGTGTCATGTCGTACTCCCTTTGCCTTGCGTGGCCGCCGATGCGGCGGATACGGTGGGTGCGGCGGGCGCGCCGCGGCGCCGCGTCTCGGCCTCGACCATGGCCAGCGCGCACTGCACCAGCCGCTCGATCCAGCGGTCGATTGCGCCGTCGCCCTCGAACAGCCGCGGCGCGAGCCGGCCGATCGCGTCGTGGCCGACGTGCAGGTGCACGCCCAGGCCGGCGATGCACACCGTCAGGCGCTGCAGCTCGTCGTCGGCGCCGGCCAGCCCGAAATGGCGGCCAAGGCGCGCCAGCAGCGCCTCGTGCGCCGGCCGGATGCCCTCGGCGGCGCCGTCGGCGCACAAACCCGTGGGCTCGAGCATCTCGCGGAAGTGCAGCTTCATGTGCAGCCGCGCCTGGTCGCCGTCGCGCAGCGGGTCGAGCAGCGCGGCAAAGAACACGTGCAGCGCGTCGGCCAGGTCGGGGCGCGCGTCGAGCCGGCGTGCCAGCTCGGCCGGGTTCAGCCCGGCAGGTTCGCAGAACACCGCACGGTACAGCCCGGCCTTGTCGCCGAAGTGGTAGCTGATCGCCGCGACGTTGGCGTCGGCATCCTCGGCCAGCTCGCGCGTCGAGGTCTTGCTGTAGCCCTGCAGCGCGAACAGCCGCAGGCCGCTGCCCAGCAGGCGGCTGCGGGTGGCTTCGGCACCCAGCCGAAGCGGGCGCTGACTTGCGCCTACGCCTGTACCGATCGGCACGCCGTCTGCGGTGGTCGTGGCTGACATCGGCGCGATTCTAGCAATCAATCAAACGATTGATTGAATGGCGGCCTTCGGGAATGGCGGCCTTCGGCGAAGGCGGCGAGCGGCGAGCGGCGATCGGCGGGCGGCGGGCGGCGGGCGGCGACGCGTCGGCATCGGCGCATGCGCCGGCCGGGCCGGCAGTCGGCCGGCAATCTGCCTGGAAACGGCCGGCGCATCCGGGCCCGGCAGCGGGCCGGCGGCTACAGCCGGCAGTCGTAGTCGATGATCACCGGCGCGTGGTCCGAGAAGCGCCGGTCCAGGTAGATCGATTCGCGCCGCGCCAGCGCCGCCACGCCCGGCGTGGCGAGGTGGTAGTCCAGCCGCCAGCCCACGTTCTTCGCCCAGGCCTGGCCGCGGTTGCTCCACCACGTGTACTGCTCGGGCTTCGGGTTCAGGCGGCGGAACACGTCGACCAGCCCGCCGCGCGTCAGCAGCTTGGTCAGCCAGGCGCGCTCCTCGGGCAGGAAGCCCGAGTTCTTCTGGTTGCCCTTCCAGTTCTTCAGGTCGATCTCGTGGTGGGCGATGTTGACGTCGCCGACCAGGATGAACTCGCGCTCGCGCGCGAGCTTCGTCAGGTGCGGGTACAGCCGCGCGAGGAAGCGGTACTTGGCCGCCTGGCGCTCTTCGCCGCTGGAGCCGCTGGGGAAGTAGCAGCTGATCAGGCTGAACGCGCGCTGCGGCGTGTCGAAGCGCAGCTCCACGTAACGCCCCTCGGCGTCGAACTCGCGGCTGCCGAATCCGGCGCGCACCTCGCTGGGCTCGCGCCGCGCGTACAGGCCGACGCCGGCGTATCCCTTCTTCTGCGCCAGGTGGAAGTGGCCGCGCAGCGGCCCGATCCGGTCGAAGCGCCCGGCCATGTCTTCGGCCTGGGCGCGCACCTCCTGCACGCCGATAAAATCGGCGTCTGCCTCGTGCGCCCATTCCACGAAGCCCTTGCTCGCCGCCGAACGGATGCCGTTCAGGTTCAGTGTGACCAAGCGGAACACGAAAGCCCTCTCATGACCCTGCCGCCGCCCTCGGCCGAGCTGGCCCGCGACTTCGTGCACTTTGCGGTGCGTTCCGGCGTGCTGCGCTTCGGCGAATTCAAGACGAAGGCGGGGCGGATGTCGCCCTACTTTTTCAACGCCGGGCTGTTCAACGACGGCGCCAAGCTCGGGCGCCTCGCGGAATTCTATGCACGCCGCCTGCTCGACTCGGGCCTGGGCTTCGACATGCTGTTCGGCCCCGCGTACAAGGGCATCACGCTCGCAGCCGCCACCGCGGTGGAACTGGCGCGGCTGGGGCGCAACGCGCCCTTCGCCTACAACCGCAAGGAGCCCAAGGACCACGGCGAGGGCGGCATCCTGATCGGCGCGCCGGTGGCCGGGCGGGTGCTGATCATCGACGACGTGATCTCGGCCGGCACCTCGGTGCGCGAGTCGATCCGCCTGCTGCAGGCCGCCGGCGCGCGCCCCTGTGGCGTATTGATCGCGCTGGACCGTCAAGAAAAGGCCACCGAAGGCGATAAGGATGTCGAGTGGTCCGCGGTGCAGTACGTCACGGGCCGGCTGAGCCTGCCGGTGGCGGCGATTGCGACGCTGCAGGACTTGCTGCACTATCTGCGGTCCACCGACGACCCGGCCCTGCAGGTGTTTGCCGGGCCGGTGCAACGGTACCGCGACCGATACGGAGTCTGAATGCATCGAGAGGTCTGCGGCCATCGCCTGCTGCCGCTGCTGCTGGCGGTGGCGGCGGCAGCCGCCGCCGCGCAGCAGCCGCCCGCGGCGCCGGCCAGCGGCATCTACACCTGCACCGACGACAAGGGCCGCAGGCTGACCTCCGACCGGCCGATCCCCGAGTGCACCGCGAAGGAGCAGCGGGTGCTCAACCGCGACGGCTCGCTCAAGGCGGTTCATCCGCCGAGCTATACCGCCGACGAGCGCGCCGCACAGGAGGCCGAGGCGCGGCAACGCGCCGAAGCCCGCGCCGCCCAGGCCGACGCGGTGCGCCGCGACCGCAACCTGCTGGCCCGCTACCCGAGCGAGGCGCCGCACCGCAAGGCGCGCGAAGCGGCGCTCGATTCGGTGCGGCTGGCGATGCAGACCTCCGAGCGGCGGCTGCTGGAGCTGGCCGCCGAGCGCAAGCCGCTGGACACCGAGACCGAGTTCTACGCCGGCAAGCCGCTGCCGCCGAAGCTGCGCAGCCAGATCGACGCCAACGAAGCCGCCACCGAAGCGCAGCGCGCCGCGCGCCTGCAGCAGCTGGCCGAGATCGACCGGATCAACCGCCTGTACGACGCCGAGCTCGCACGGCTGAAGCTGCTGTGGGCCGGTGCGGCGCCGGGCTCGCTCGGGCCGCTCGCGCCGGCGGCACCGGGGGCGCCCGCGGGCGGCGCTGCCGTGCTGCCGGCGGCCGTCAAGACGTCGAACCTGCACTGAAGGCCGCGGCCCGCGCCGGCAGCCTCTCGGCCTCCCAGCCTCTCAGCCCAGCTTGCGGCGCAGCAGCTCGCCGGCCTGCGCCGGGTTGGCCTTGCCCTGGCTGGCCTTCATCACCTGCCCGACGAGCGCGTTGAAGGCCTTGTCCTTGCCGGCGCGGTATTCCTGCACCGACTTCGGCTGCGCGGCGATCACCGCGTCGACGATCGCCTCGAGCGCGCCCGCGTCGCTCATCTGCTTCAGCCCCAGCCGCTCGATCAGCGCGTCGGCGCCCTCGGCCGCGCCGTCCCACAGCGCATCGAGCACCTGCCGGGCGCCGTGGTTGGACACCGTGCCGTCGGCGACCCGCCGCAGCAGCGCGCCCAGCGCCGCGGCGGCCACCGGCGCCGCGCCGATCTCGCGCCCTTCGGCGTTGAGCCGGCGCGAGACCTCGCCCATCAGCCAGTTGGCGGCGAGCTTGGGCTGGCCGCAGGCGTCGCGCAGCGCTTCGTAGTACCGGGCGAAGGCGAGGCTTTGCGTCATCAGCGCGGCGTCGGCCGGCGCCAGCCCGTCGTCACGCTGCAGCCGCGCGGCCATTGCCGCGGGCAGCTCGGGCATCGCCGCGCGCACCCGCTCGATCCAGGCCGGCTCGATCACCAGCGGCGGCAGGTCGGGGTCGGGGAAGTAGCGGTAGTCGTGCGCGTCTTCCTTGCTGCGCATCGCGCGCGTCTCGCCGGTGGCCGGGTCGAACAGCACGGTGGCCTGCTCGATCGGCAGCCCGTCCTCGATGCGGTCGATCTGCCACTGCACCTCGAAGTCGATCGCCTGCTGCAGGAAGCGGAAGCTGTTCAGGTTCTTGATCTCGCGGCGCGTGCCCAGCGCGGCGCCGGGGCGGCGCACCGACACGTTGGCGTCGCAGCGAAAGCTGCCCTCCTGCATGTTGCCGTCGCACACGCCGAGCCACACCACCAGCGCGTGCAGCGCGCGCGCATAGGCCACCGCCTCGGCGCTGCTGCGCATGTCGGGCTCGGTCACGATCTCGAGCAGCGGCGTGCCGGCGCGGTTCAGGTCGATGCCGGTGGCGCCGGCGTAGTCCTCGTGCAGCGACTTGCCGGCGTCCTCCTCGAGGTGCGCGCGCGTCAGGCGCACGCGCGCCGGCGCGTCGCCGACGCGGAACTCGACCTGCCCGCCCTGCACCACCGGCAGCTCGTACTGGCTGATCTGGTAGCCCTTGGGCAGGTCGGGGTAGAAGTAGTTCTTGCGCGCGAAGATCGACAGCGGCGCCACGCGCGCGCCCACCGCCAGCCCGAAGCGGATCGCGCGCTCGACCGCGCCGCGGTTGAGCACCGGCAGCGTGCCGGGCAGCGCCAAGTCGATCGCGCTGGCCTGGGTGTTGGGCGCGGCGCCGAAGGCGGTCGAGGCGCCGCTGAAGATCTTGCTGGCGGTGGACAGCTGCGCGTGGGTCTCGATGCCGATCACCACCTCGAAGCCGCGGATCAGCTGCGGTGCGTTCATGCGTCCACCCCCGGCGGGCTGCGGCGGTGCCAGTCGGTCGCCTGCTGCAGCGCGTGCGCGGCGTGCAGCAGCGTGCCCTCGGCATGGTAGTTGCCGATCAGCTGCAGGCCCACCGGCAGGCCGCCCGCGCCGGCGCCGGCCGGCACGCTCATGGCCGGCAGGCCGGCCAGGCTCGCCGGCAGCGTGAAGATGTCGGCCAGATAGGCCCGGACCGGATCGTCGGCCTGCGCGCCCAACGGTGCCGCCACCATCGGCGCCACCGGGCCGGCGATCAGGTCGCAGTGCGCGAAGCAGGCCTGGAAGTCGTCGGCGATCATGCGCCGCAGCTTCTGCGCCTGCAGGTAGTAGGCGTCGTAGTAGCCGTGGCTGAGCACGTAGGTGCCGATCATGATGCGGCGCTTGACTTCGGCGCCGAAGCCTTCGGCGCGGCTGCGTTCGTACATCGACGCGAGGTCGGTGTAGCGCTGCGCGCGGTGGCCGTAGCGCACGCCGTCGAAGCGCGCCAGGTTCGAGCTGGCCTCGGCCGGCGCGATGATGTAGTACACCGGAATCGACAGCTCGGTGCGCGGCAGGCTGAGCTCGACCAGGGTCGCGCCCAGCGCCTCCAGCTCGCGCAGCGCGGCGCGCACCGCGGCTTCGACGTCGGCGCTCAGCTGCGCCGGGAAGAACTCGCGCGGCAGCCCGATGCGCAGCCCGCGCAGCGGCAGCGCGCCGCCCGCGCCCTCGCGCGACGCCAGCATCTGGGCGTGGAAGTCCTGCGCCGGGCGCTCGCTGCTGGTGGAATCGCGCGCATCGAAGCCGTTCATCGCCGCGAGCAGCAGCGCGCAGTCTTCGGCCGAGCGCGCGAGCACGCCGGCCTGGTCGAGGCTGGACGCGAACGCGATCATTCCCCAGCGCGAGCAGGCGCCGTAGGTCGGCTTGATGCCGGTCGTGCCGCACCAGCTCGCCGGCTGGCGGATCGAGCCGCCGGTGTCGGTGCCGGTGGCCACCGGCACCAGGCACGCCGCCACCGCCGCGGCCGAGCCGCCCGACGAGCCGCCGCTCGCGTGCTGCGGGTTCCACGGGTTGCGCACCGGGCCGTGCACCGAGGTCTCGTTGGTCGAGCCCATCGCGAACTCGTCGCAGTTGAGCTTGCCCAGCGTGACCATGCCGGCGCCCGGCTCGCCGGCCTCGGCGTCGCCCGCGCCCAGGCGCGCGACCACGGCCGCGTCGAAGGGGCTGCGGTAGCCGGCCAGCATCTTCGAGCCGGCGGTCGTCGGCCAGTCGCGGGTGACGAACACGTCCTTGTGCGCGACCGGCACGCCGGTCAGCCGGTGCGCCTGCCCGCGGGCGCGCCGCGCATCGGCGGCGCGCGCCTGCGCGAGGCTGAGCTCGGCATCCACCGCGACGAAGGCGCCGAGCTGTTCGTGGCGTGTCACACGTGCAAGCAGATGTTGCGTCAGTTCGACGCTGGACACGGCCCCGGATTGCAGCGCCCGCGAAAGCTCGGCGACGCCGCATGCGTGCAGCGGCTTCACTCGACCACCTTCGGCACCAGGTACAGCCCGTCGCGCAGCGCCGGTGCGCTGCGCTGGTTGGCCTCGCGCCGGTCGGGCTCGGTCACCGCGTCGTCGCGCAGCCGCAGGTGCACCGCCTGCACCGCCGACAGCGGCGTGTACAGCGGCTCGACGCCGGCGGTGTCGGTCGCGCGCATGCGCTCGACGATGTCGAAGAAGCTGTTGAGCTGCGCGTGCATGGCCTGCTGCTCGCCGGGCGCGAGCTCGAGCCGGGCCAGCCGGGCGATCCGGCTCACGTCCTGCGGGGTCAGGGGCATCGGGCGGGTTCCAGAAATGGGGCAGGCCGGGTCCGGCAGCGCGGCGCCGCCGGGCCGGCGGGGCGCGCAGCGCGCGGCTGCCGGCCCCAGGGGGGCTTGGAGTATTATCTGCGGTTATCCGAAAACGCCCGGGTTTGCACGCCGGCAGCCGCCGGCGGCCTCGCCGCCCGGGTTGCGCGGCGGCTGCCGTGCCAGGCTCCTCTCAGCCGGACCGCCCCCCGCCGATGTCGCATCACGGCTCCGTACCGCTACCGCCCGCCGCGCGCTGACGCCGTCGCGCCACATTTCGTATTGCACATGTTCGCTTCCCTGCGCCGCTATTTCTCGACCGACCTCGCGATCGACCTGGGCACCGCCAACACGCTGATCTACGTGCGCGACAAGGGCATCGTGCTCGACGAGCCGTCGGTGGTGGCGATCCGCCACGAAGGCGGCCCGCACGGCAAGAAGACGATCCAGGCGGTGGGCGCCGAGGCCAAGGCGATGCTCGGCAAGGTGCCGGGCAACATCGAGGCGATCCGGCCGATGAAGGACGGCGTGATCGCCGACTTCACCGTGACCGAGCAGATGCTCAAGCAGTTCATCAAGATGGTGCACCCGCGCTCGATGATGAAGCCCAGCCCGCGCATCATCATCTGCGTGCCCTGCGGCTCGACGCAGGTCGAGCGCCGCGCGATCCGCGAATCGGCGCTCGGCGCCGGCGCCTCCGAGGTCTACCTGATCGAGGAGCCGATGGCCGCGGCGATCGGCGCCGGCCTGCCGGTGAGCGAGGCGTCCGGCTCGATGGTGGTCGACATCGGCGGCGGCACCACCGAAGTCGGCGTGATCAGCCTGGGCGGCATGGTCTACAAGGGCAGCATCCGCGTCGGCGGCGACAAGTTCGACGAGTCGATCATCAACTACATCCGGCGCAACTACGGCATGCTGATCGGCGAGCCCACCGCCGAGCTGATCAAGAAGGAGATCGGCTCGGCCTTTCCCGGCAGCGAAGTGCGCGAGATCGAGGTCAAGGGCCGCAACCTGTCCGAAGGCGTGCCGCGTTCCTTCACGATCAGCAGCAACGAGATCCTCGAGGCGCTGACCGATCCGCTGAACCAGATGGTGTCGGCGGTCAAGAACGCGCTCGAGCAGACGCCGCCCGAACTGGGTGCCGACATCGCCGAGCGCGGCATGATGCTCACCGGCGGCGGCGCGCTGCTGCGCGACCTGGACCGGCTGCTGGCCGAGGAGACCGGCCTGCCGGTGCTGGTGGCCGAAGACCCGCTGACCTGCGTCGCGCGCGGCTGCGGCATGGCGCTCGAGCGCATGGACCGCCTGGGCAGCATCTTCACCTCGGAGTAGTCGCGCCGCGCGTTCCGTGCGCACTGCGCGCCGCGTGTCATGGCCACCGCCACCTACGACCGCACGCCGCCGCCGTTCTTCCACCAGGGCCCGTCGGCCCTGACCAAGCTCGCGTTCTTCGCGGCGCTGGCCGTGTTCCTGATGGTGGCCGACACGCGCTTCCACTATGCGCAGCCGGTGCGCGCGGCGATCGCGACCGCGCTGCTGCCGGTCGAGCAGACGCTGGCGGTGCCGGTGGAGCTGTGGCGCGGCGCCGCCGACTACCTGCGCGGGCTCGACGCGGCGCTGGCGCACGAGCACCGCGCGCGCGAGCAGCTGGCGCAGCAGTCGGCCCAGGCGGCGGCCGCCGAGCGGCTGCGCATCGAGAACGAGCGGCTGCGCGCGCTGCTCGAGCTGCGCGCCGCACTGCCGGTGCGCTCGACCGCGGCCGAGGTGCTGTACGAGGCCGCCGATCCGTATTCGCGCAAGCTGGTCATCGACCGCGGCGCCGCCCACGGCATCGCGCCGGGCTCGCCGGTGCTGGTGCCGGCGGGCGTGCTCGGGCAGGTGACGCGCGTCTATCCGATGAGCGCGCAGGTCACGCTGCTGATCGACAAGGACGCGGCGATCCCGGTGCTGAACGCGCGCACGCGCGCCCGCAGCGCCGCCTTCGGCGGCAGCGGCGGCGACGTGATGGAGCTGCGCTACATGGCGGCCAACGCCGACGTGCAGGTCGGCGACCTGCTGGTCACCAGCGGCATCGACGGCGTGTACCCGGCCGAGCTGCCGGTGGCGCGGGTGCAGGCGGTGGAGCGGCGCGCCGAATCGGGTTTCGCCCGGATCGTGCTGCAGCCGGCGGCGCAGGCCGACGGCGTGCGCCACGTGCTGGTGCTCGAGCCGCTGCAGCTGCGCCTGCCCGTGCGCGAAGACGTGCCGGCGCCGGCTGCCGCCGCCAGCGTCCCCCGGGCGGCGCGCCGCTGAGCCCGGAGCCGCATCGATGGACCGGTCGACGACGCTGCCGCGCGGATCGCGCCAGCTGCTGCTGCCGGTCAACCCGCTGTTCATCGCCTTCTCGCTGCTGGCCGCGCTCGGCCTGAGCATGCTGCCGCTGGGCCGCCATCCGGCGCAGCCCGACCTGCTGGCGCTGGTGCTGGTGTTCTGGAACGTGCACCAGCCGCGGCGCGTCGGCGTCGGCGTGGCCTTCGTCTTCGGCCTGCTGACCGACGTGCACCAGGGCGCGCTGCTGGGCCAGCACGCGCTGGCCTACACGCTGATGAGCTTCGGCGCAATCAGCATCCACCGCCGGCTGCTGTGGTTCGGGCTGGCCGAGCAGGCGCTGCAGGTGCTGCCGCTGTTCCTGGCGGCGCACGGCGTGTCGCTGATCGTGCGCATGGTGGCCGGCGGCATGTTCCCGGGCTGGGAACTGCTGCTCGCGCCGCTCATCGAAGCGTTGCTGTGGCCGGTGGTCACCGCGCTGCTGCTGGCGCCGCAGCGCCGCGCCCCCGACCCCGACCGCAACCGCCCGCTGTAGCCCAGACCATGGCCGAGCTCAGGAACCTGCGCAGCGAACTCGACCGCTTCCGGCTGCGGCTGTTCGTCGCCGGGCTGGTGGTGCTCGGCGCCTTCGGCCTGCTCGGTGCGCGCCTGGGCTACCTGCAGGTGATGCGCCACGAAGACCTGGCTGCGCAGGCCGAAACCAACCGCACCGCGGTGCTGCCGATCGTGCCCAACCGCGGCCGCATCATCGACCGCAGCGGTGTCGTGCTGGCCACCAACTACTCGGCCTACACGCTGGAGATCACGCCGTCCAAGGCCGGCGACCTGGAAGCCACCATCGACGCGCTCGCCGAGGTGGTCGAGATCCAGCCGCGCGACCGCAAGCGCTTCCGCCGCCTGGTCGACGAAGGCAAGAGCTTCGACTCGCTGCCGATCCGCACCAAGCTCGGCGACGAGGAAGTCGCGCGCTTCATGGCGCAGCGCTACCGCTTCCCCGGTGTCGAGATCAAGGCGCGGCTGTTCCGCAGCTACCCGCTGGGCGAGACCGGCAGCCACCTGCTCGGCTACATCGGCCGCATCAACCAGGCCGAGAAGACGAAGATGGAGGATTGGCCCGACGAGCAGCTGGCCAACTACAAGGGCACCGAATACATCGGCAAGCTCGGCCTGGAGCAGAGCTACGAAGGCGAGCTGCACGGCCAGACCGGCTTCGAGCGGGTCGAGACCAGCGCCGGCGGGCGCGCGCTGCGGCGCCTGTCCAGCCACGCGCCGACGCCGGGCAACACGCTGGTGCTGTCGGTCGACATCCGGCTGCAGGCGCTGGTCGAGGAGCTGTTCGGCGACCGCCGCGGCGCGCTGGTGGCGATCGACCCGCGCTCGGGCGAGATCCTGGCCTTCGTCAGCAAGCCCACCTTCGACCCGAACCTGTTCGTCGACGGCATCGACTTCGACAGCTGGCGCGAGCTGAACGAGTCGATCGACAAGCCGCTGCTGAACCGGGCGCTGCGCGGCACCTACCCGCCGGGCTCGACCTACAAGCCCTTCATGGCGATGGCGGCGCTGAACAGCGGCAAGCGCGCGCCGGGCACGATCATCCAGGACAACGCCACCTTCGCGTTCGGCAACCACGTGTTCCGCAGCCACGGCGACCGCGGCCTCGGCCCGGTGGACATGTACCGCTCGATCGTCAAGTCGAGCAACGTGTACTACTACTCGCTGGCCAACGAGATGGGCGTGGACCTGATGCACGAGCAGCTGTCGCCCTTCGGCTTCGGCCGCCGCACCGGCATCGACCTGGAAGGCGAGGGCACCGGCGTGCTGCCGTCCACCGAATGGAAGCGGCGCTACTACAAGCGCCCCGAGCAGCAGAAGTGGTACGCCGGCGAGACGATCTCGCTGGGCATCGGCCAGGGCTACAACGCCTTCACGATGCTGCAGCTGGCCAGCGCCACCGCGACGCTGGTGTCCGGCGGGCAGCGCTTTCGGCCGCACCTGGTGCGCGAGGTCGAGGACGTGCTCAGCGGCGACAAGCGCCGCGTCGCCGCCGAGCCGCTCGAGCCGCTGGCGCTCAAGCCCGAGCACGTGGAGCTGATCCTGCGCGCGCTGCACGGCGTCACGCAGGAGGGCACCTCGGTGCGCTCCTTCGCCAACGCGCCGTACAAGAGCGGCGGCAAGACCGGCACCGCGCAGGCGGTGGGCATCCGGGCCAACCAGAAGTACGACGCATCGAAGCTCGAGGAGCACAAGCGCGACCACTCGCTGTACATCGCGGTCGCGCCGCTGCCCGACCCGAAGGTGGTGCTCGCGGTGGTCGTCGAGAACGCCGGCTTCGGCTCGGAGGCAGCCGCGCCGATCGCGCGCCGGGTGTTCGACTACGTGCTGCTCGGCCTGTATCCGAGCGAGGAAGACATCGCGCTGACGCGCCAGGGCAAGTCGACCGCGCCCGTGGGCAAGCAGCGCCGCGCCGACGAGGTGCCGCTGCCCGGCATGCCGGCTGCGCTGCCGCCGGAAGCGGCGGCGGCACCGGCGGCTGCTCCGGCTGCGACGGCGGCTGCGCCCGCGCCTGCCCAGGGTGTGACCGCGGCGGCACCGGCGCCCGCCCCTGCTGCGGCTGCGGCCGTGCCCGCTGCGGCGGCGCCGCTGCAGG
>JAFEFZ010000251.1 GCA_018240325.1 Pseudomonadota bacterium | reverse complement strand
GAACGGAGCCGGCCACCCCCTTGCCGGCTTCGCCTCAGCAGCCCAAAAACGCGACGAAAAACAGCAGACTTCCCGCAGGACCGCAAAGGACCGCCAACCGACAGCGAAACCAAGCACCACACATCAGCTCCAATCCCGACGCCGTACCGGCGAAGGCCGCGCGGAATCCGCCCAGCCTGCGGCCCCGGGCCGCAGCCCCGCTGGCCGCATCGGACCCCGCTGCTGCTGCCGGCCGCCATCAGATCGGGTCCCAGTTGAAGACGTCGGCCGAGCGGTCCAGCGGATAGAACTGCGCCTTCATCGCCGGGATCGCCTGCGACGCGATCGTCTGCGGCGTCCAGCCCTCGGCACGGTGCACCGAGCGGATCGGCCGGCTCTGGCCCATCAGGAAGATCTCGTTGGCGCGCACCGCGAAGATCTGGCCGCTGACCTCGCGCGCCGCATCGGCGAGCAGGTACACCGCCAGCGGCGCGATCTTGGCCGTCTCCATCGCCTGCATGCGCGCCAGCCGCGCCTGCTGCTCGGGCGTGTCGCTGGGGATCGTGCCGATCAGCCGGCTCCACGCGAACGGGCTGATGCAGTTGCTGCGCACGTTGAAGCGCGCCATGTCCAGCGCGATCGACTTGGACAGGCCGACGATGCCGAGCTTGGCCGCCGCGTAATTGGCCTGGCCGAAGTTGCCGATCAGCCCCGACGTGGAGGTCATGTGCACGAAGGCGCCGCGCTCCTCGCTGCGGAAGATCGGCGCCGCGGCGCGCGCCATGTAGAAGCTGCCGTTCAGGTGCACGTCGATCACTGCGCGCCACTCGTCCACCGACATGTTGTGGAAGATGCGGTCGCGCAGGATGCCGGCGTTGTTGACCACCGCGTGCAGCGTGCCGAAGGCATCGGTGGCCGTCTTGATGATGCGGTTGGCCGATTCCCACTCGGCCACGCTGTCGGTGTTGGCCACCGCCTGGCCGCCGGCCGCGCGGATCTCGCCCGCCACCTGCGCGGCTGGGCCGTCGTCGTGGCCCGAGCCCGACGCGGACACGCCGGGGTCGTTGACCACCACGCTCGCGCCTTCGGCCGCGGCCAGCAGTGCGATGTCGCGGCCGATGCCGCGTCCGGCGCCGGTGACGATGATCGATCGGCCGTCGAGCATGCCCATGTCGCCAGTCTCCTTCGGATGCGCCGCCCGCGCGGCGCGCGCGGCCATTCTGCGCCATCGCCGCGGCGCGCGGTTGTCACCCAGCGGACGCGGGCCGCCGCCCAGGCTGCTTCAGCCCTTGTGCCAGATCACCTCGCGCCGCATCCGCTGCCATGGCTCGTACTGCGCGGCGAAGCGGTCGTCCATCTTGTTGCGCTTGACCTTGAAGGTCGGCGTGATCAGGTCGTTGTCCACCGTCCACGGCTCTTCGGTGACCACCAGGCACTCGAGCTGTTCGTGCGGGTCCAGCGTGCGGTTGACCTGCTTCAGATGCTCGGCCAGCGACGCTTCCAGCTCGCGCCGGCCGGCGTCGGTGGCGGCCTGCGCCATCGACTCGGGGTTGAGCATCACCAGCGCCAGCGGCTGGCCCAGGTTGGCACCGGCCACGCACACCGCTTCCACCGCCTGCTGCATGACCAGCTTGTCCTCGATCGGCGCGGGCGCCACGTACTTGCCCTTGCTGGTCTTGAACAGGTCCTTGACGCGGCCGGTGATCTTCAGCGTGCCGCGCGCGTCGATCGTGCCCTTGTCGCCGGTGCGCAGGAAGCCGTCGCTGGTGAAGGTGGCCTCGGTGGCTTCGGGCTGCAGGTAGTAGCCGGTCATCGTGGCCGCGCTCTTGACCAGGATCTCGCCGCTGTCCGGGTCGAGGCGGCAATGCACGCCGTCGTAGGTCTGGCCGACGGTGCCGATGTCCTCGCCCGGCACGGTGATGTGGCTGAGCGCGCAGTTCTCGGTCAGGCCGTAGCCTTCGGCGATCTTCAGCCCGATGCGCGCGTACCAGCGCAGCAGATCGGCCGGGATCGGCGCGGCGCCGCTGATGGCCATGCGGCACTGGTCCAGTCCCAGCGTGTCGAGGATCTTCTTCCTGACGATGCCGCTGATGATCGGCAGCTTCAGCAGCAGGTCCAGCTTCTTCTGCGGCATCTTGTGCAGCACCCCGTGCTGGAACTTGACCCACAGCCGCGGCACGCTGAAGAACACCGTCGGCCGCGCGCGCTGCATGTCGGCGGTGAAGGTCTCCAGGCTGTCGGCGAAGTACACGCGAAAGCCCGTGCCCAGCTGGCCGAACTCGACCAGCGCGCGCTCCACCACGTGCGACAGCGGCAGGTAGCTGAGCAGGCGCGCGCTTTCGTTCAGCGGTATGCGCGTCAGCCCGGTCTGCACCGCGAAGGCCAGGGTGCCGAAGGTGTGCATCACGCCCTTGGGCATGCCGGTGGTGCCGGAGGTGTAGATGATCGTCGCCAGCTCGTCGGCCGGGCGCACCGGCGCGCCCGCCAGCGGCGCGGTCCGGGCGACGATGTCGTCCCAGCGCGGGCAGCTGTTCTTCGCGTCGTCGGGCGCGAGCGGGTGGGCGATGCAGGGCAGGCCTGCAGGCACGCCGGGCTTCATGTGCTCCCAGCCGTCGAGCTTGCCGACGAACAGCAGCTTGGCGCCCGAATGCTCGAGGATCTGGCGGATCGTGGTCGGCGCCAGCGTCGGGTACAGCGGCACCGACACGCCGCCGGCCATCAGGATGGCGTAGTCGCTGAGCATCCAGTGCGCGGTGTTCTTGGCCAGGATGGCGACGCGGTCGCCGCGCGCGATGCCCTGCGCCTGCAGGTGCGCGGCCATGCGCCGCGTCTGGTCGACGACCTCGCGCCAGCTGTAGTCGCGCACCGCGCCGCCGCCCAGCGGCTGCGTGAACGCGATCCGGTCGGGAGCGCTTCGCTCCCAGTGGTACAGGCGCTGCAAGGCCAATGTGTCCGCAGCTGCTTGGGCCGCCATGCGATACCTCCTCGTGTTGCGCGATTCTTGCATCGGTGCCGAAGGCCCCGGCGGCCGGGCGGCGTACCGGGCTCGCCCCGGCGCCCTTCAGCGCGCTGCGCCCCAGCGATCCACCTTCATCGCCAGCGCACAGGTGCCGCCGTACATCAGCATCGCCGCCGCGGCCAGCGCGAACAGCTGCCAGGGCTCGGCGCCGTGCGCCAGCAGCAGGCTGCCGCCCGCGGCCACCACCAGCAGGCGCATCGTCGCGGCCAGCACCGGCCCGGCCATGCGCCCCGCCCCCTGCGACGCGAAGTACAGCGTCAGCCCCAGCCCGAAGAAGCCGAAACCCGGGCCGGCCCAGCGCAGGTACTGCCGGCCGTAGCCCAGCACCGCGTCGTCGCGCGTGAAGATCGCCACCCACAGGTCGGGGACCAGCGCCACCACCACGCCGACCACGCTCACCAGCGACGCGGTCACGGCACCCGCCGTCCACGCCACCCGGCGCGCACGCGCCACCCGGCCGGCGCCGATCGCCATGCCGACCATCGGCACCGAAGCCAGGCCGAAGCCGAAGGCCACCGTGGTCATCAGGAACTCCAGCCGCTGGCCGATCGCGAAGCCGGCCAGCGGCAGCACGCCCAGTTGCGCGACGAAGCCGGCCATCAGCACCATCGTCGTCACCGACTGCAGCGGCGACAGGCACGCGACCGCGCCCACCCGCAGGATGTCGCCGAACAGCTCGCGCCGGATCGGCGTGCCGCGCAGCACCAGCCGCAGCCGCCCGGAGCCGCTGCGCAGGTACGCCAGCAGCGCCACCGCGCCGGCCGACTGCGCCAGGATCTGCCCGAGCGCCACGCCGGGCATGCCCAGCCGCGGCGCGCCGGCCAGCCCCAGCCCGAGCGCGCCGCCCAGGCCGATCTGCAGCAGCGCTGCGCCGACCAGCGCCGCCGAGGGCACGCGCATGTTGCCGGTGCCGCGGATGATCGACGCCAGCGTGTTGAACAGCCACACGGCGAGCGCGCCGGCGAACAGCACCGCCGCATAGCCCAGCGCCTCGCGCAGCACCTCGCCGCGACCGCCCAGCAGCGTGAACAGCGGCGCCTTCACCGCCAGGAACAGCAGCGAATACAGCACGCCGCCGAGCGTGCCGATCAGCAGCGCGTGCAGCGCCACCGACTGCGCGCGCGCATCGTTGCCGGCCCCGAGCGCGCGCGACACCGCCGAGGCGACGCCGCCGCCCATCGCGCCGGCCGACAGCATCCCGGTCAGCATCGCGAACGGGAACACCAGCCCCAGCGCCGCCAGCGGCACCACGCCCAGCCGGCCGACGTAGAAGGTCTCGGCCAGCCCCACGAGCACGGCCATCGACGTGGCCATCACGTTGGGCGCCGCCAGCCGCAGCAGCGTGCGCAGGATCGGGCCGTCGAGCAGCGGCTGCGACACGCTGGCCGCAGCGCCCGGGGCTGCGGCGCCGCTCAGGGCTGCAGCACCACGCGGCCGACGACGCGGCCCTGCGCCAGGTCGCCCAGCGCCTGGTTGACGCCGGCCATCGGCCGCAGCTCGATCGGGGTCTGCGGCAGCGCCACGCGCTGCGCCAGCGCCACCAGCTCGCGCAGCTCGTTCAGGCCGGCGACGTAGGAGCCGGTCAGGCGCAGCGACTTCAGCGGGAACAGCGGCAGCGGCATGCGCAGCTCGCCGCCGAACAGGCCGACGATCACCACCTGCCCGGTGCGCCGCACCAGGTTGACGCCGAGCGCCGAGCTGGATTCGCTGCCGACGAAGTCGACCGCGCCGGCGATGTTCATCGCACAGGCCTTGCCGATCGTCCTGGCCGCGTCGGGCGCGCCCGGGTCGAAGGCCAGCGCCGCGCCGTAGGCGAGCGCGGCTTCGCGCTTGGCCGGGTCGGGATCGATGGCGACGACCTTGGCCTTGCGGGTGGCCGACAGCAGCGCCACCGCCGTCATGCCCACGCCGCCGCAGCCGATCACTGCGACGAAGTCGTCCGCTTCCATCGGATCGAGCTTCGTGATCGCGCCGTAGGCGGTGATGCCGGCACAGGCGAAGGTGGCGGCGCGCGCCGGGTCGAGGGTGCCGATCGGCACCAGGTACTTCGCATGCGGCACGCGCACCAGGTCGGCGTAGCCGCCCGGCAGCTGCATGCCCAGGTTGCGCATCGCGCGCACGCACAGGTGCTCGTCGCCGCGCTCGCAGGTCGGGCACCGGCCGCAGCCCAGCCACGGGTAGACGATGACCCGGTCGCCCACCTTCACGCCCTGCGCCTCGGGGCCGACCTCGACCACCTCGCCGCCGATCTCGTGGCCCATCGTGACCGGCAGCGCGGTGCCGGCGCGCTCCAGCGACGACAGCTTGCCGCCGCCCATGTCGAAGCCGCCGGCCTGGATGTGCAGGTCGGAGTGGCACATGCCGCAATGGGTGACGCGCACCGTGACCTCGGCACCGGCGGGGGGCGCGAGCTCGTCGCTCGTCTCGTTCAGCGCGCCTCCCCACTTGGTGAAGGTCCAGCGGTGCGCACAGCGGTAGTTCATCGTGTTCTCCAGGTCGTCGTCGGGGAAATGCGGGGCCACCCGAGTCGTGCCCGGCGTCCATGGGGCGGGCCGGGCGGCGATGGCCCGGGCGTCCGGCCGGCCGGGCCGCACGGTAGCACCAAGCCGCGGCGGCACCGGCCGCGCGAGCCCCGGGGCATACTGCCCTGCACCCGCCAACCAGGGCCCTTCCATGATCGACAGTGCCTACCTCAGCCAGCCGACGCTGCAGGGCGATGCGCTGGTCTTCGTCAGCGACGACGACCTGTGGCGCGCCGGCAGCGCCGGCGGCCGCGCGCAGCGGCTGACCGCGGGGCTCGGCGAAGTGTCGGCGCCCTGCCTGTCGCCCGACGGCCGCTGGCTGGCCTACGTCGGCCGTGACGAGCAGCACGCCGAAGTCTGGCTGATGCCGGCCGAAGGCGGCCCGGCGCGCCGGCTCACCTGGCTGGCCGCCGACACCGCGGTGCGCGGCTGGACGCCCGACGGCCGCATCGTGTTCGTCAGCACCTGGGGCCAGCCCTTCGTGCGCCACTACCACGCGTTCACGCTCGACTCGGCCGGCGGCATGCCCGAGCCGCTGAACCTGGGCCCGGTCAACCACCTGGCCTTCGGACCCGGCGGCGCGTGCGTGATCGGCCGCAACACCGCCGACCCGGCGCGTTGGAAGCGCTACCGCGGCGGCACCGCCGGCCACCTGTGGATCGACGCGGCCGGCGACGGCCGCTTTCGCCGGATGCACGAGCTCGCCGGCAACCTCAGCTGCCCGATGTGGCTCGGCGGGCGCGTCTACTTCCTGTCCGACGGCGAGGGCATCGGCAACCTGTATTCGTGCCGGCCCGACGGCAGCGACGCGCGCCGCCACACCGACCACGCCGACTACTACGCGCGCCATGCGCAGACCGACGGCCGGCGCATCGTCTACCAGTGCGGCGCCCGGCTGTGGCTTTACGACCCGGCGGCGCAGGCGAGCCGGCCGATCGGGCTGCAGGTGCCCAGCCCGCGCATGCAGGCGGCCCGGCGCTTCGTGCCGGCCGACGAGCACCTGGCCGCAGCAAGGCTGCACCCCGAAGGCCACAGCGTCGCGCTCGACGTGCGCGGCAAGCTCTACACGATGGCGCTGTGGGAAGGCGGCGTGCGCCAGCACGGCGCGGCCGACGGCGTGCGCTTTCGCCACGGCCAGTGGCTGGCCGACGGCACGACGCTGCTCGTGGTCGGCGACGCGTCGGGCGAGGAGCGGATCGAGCTGCACGCGGCCGGCGGCGTGCGCGTGCTCGACGCAGACCCGGGCCACGTGCAGCAGATGCGGGCAGCGCCCGCGGGCACGCGCTTCGCGCTCGCCAACCACCGCAACGAGCTGATCGTCGGCGACGCCGCCGACGGCAGCCTGTACGTCGCCGACCGCAGCGATGCCGGCTGCTGCGAGGATCTGGCCTGGTCGGCCGACGGCAGCTGGCTGGCCTACAGCTTCCAGACCGGGCCGCGCCAGCGCGCGATCAAGCTGCATGAGCCCGCGACGCGGCGCAGCGCATTGGTGACGCAGCCCGAGTTCCGCGACTACAGCCCCGCCTTCGACCCCGAAGGCCGCTGGCTGTACTTCCTGTCGCTGCGCACCTTCGACCCGGTGTACGACAGCGTGCAGTTCGAGATGAGCTTCCCGCGCGCCGCGCGCCCGTACCTGCTGGCGCTGCGCGCCGGCGGCAAGCCGCCCTTCGAGCCCGAACCCAGCGGCCTGAAGGAAGCCGACAAGAGCCCGGCGTCCGGCCCGGCACCCGGCCCGGCACCCGGCCCGGCACCCGGCCCAGCGCCCGGCCCGGCACCCGCCCCGGTGCCCGAGCCCGCATCCGACGCGGCATCCGCCGCGCCGGCGCCGCTGCAGGTGGACCTGGACGGCATCGCGCAGCGCGTGGCGGCCTTCCCGGTGCCCGAGAGCCGCTTCGGCAAGCTCGCCGCCGCGGCCGGCGGCAAGGTGCTGTGGACGGTGCTGCCGATCGAAGGCCAGCAGGGCCGCGGCGGCCACAAGGACGCGTCGGGCCGGCTCGAGGTCTTCGACTTCGAGACTCGGCGCACGCAGGAGCTGGCGCCCAAGGCCGACGACTTCGAGATCGCCGCCGACGGCCACACGCTGCTGCTGCGCGACGGCAAGCGGCTGCGCGCGATCGCGGTGGACCGCCGCGAGGGTGCCGGCGACGCCGATGCGCCGTCGCGCAAGACCGGCTGGATCGACCTGCAGCGCGTGCGCGTGTCGGTCGATCCGCCGCTCGAGTGGCGCCAGATGCTGCACGAGGTCTGGCGGCTGCAGCGCGACCGCTTCTGGGTGGCCGACATGTCGGGCGTGGACTGGCCGGCGATGCTGCGCCGCTACGAGCCGCTGCTGCCGAAGGTCGCCACCCGCGCCGAGCTGTCCGACCTGATCTGGGAGCTGCAGGGCGAGCTCGGCACCTCGCACGCCTACGAATACGACGGCGACCACCGCAAGCCGCCGGCGCTGGGCCTCGGGCAGCTGGCCGCCGAACTGCGCCTCGCGCCCGACGACGGTTCCTGGGAGATCGCCCGGATCGTGCGCGGCGACGCCTGGGACGCGCAGGCCGATTCGCCGCTGAACGCGGTCGGCGTCGAGGCGCGCGTGGGCGAGCGCATCGTCGCCGTCAACGGCCAGCGCGTGTCGCCGGCGCGGCCGCCGCAGGCGCTGCTGGTCAACCAGGCGGGCGCGAAGGTCGAACTGACGCTGGCGCACGGCCACGGCGCGGCGGCGACGACGCGCGACGTGCTCGTGACCACGCTGGCCGACGAGCAGCCGGCGCGCTACCGCGAATGGGTCGAGCACAACCGCGCCTGGGTGCACCGCGAATCGGCCGGCCGCGTCGGCTACCTGCACCTGCCGGACATGATGGCCGACGGCTTCGCCGAGTTCCACCGCTACTTCGGCACCGAATGCGACCGCGACGCGTTGATCGTCGACCTGCGCTTCAACCGCGGCGGCCATGTGTCGGAGCTGCTGCTCGAGAAGGTAGCGCGCAAGCGCATCGGCGCCAACGTGTCGCGCTGGGGCCGCACCCTGCCCTACCCCGAGGAGTCGGCCGCCGGCGCGGTGGTGGCGCTGTGCAACGAACACGCGGGCAGCGACGGCGACATCTTCGCGCACGGCTTCAAGCTGATGGGGCTGGGCCCGCTGGTGGGCACGCGCACCTGGGGCGGCGTGATCGGCATCTGGCCGCGGGTGAAGCTGGTCGACGGCACCGAGACCACGCAGCCCGAATACTCGTTCTGGTTCCGCGATGTCGGCTGGGGCGTCGAGAACCACGGCACCGACCCGACGATCGAGGTCGACAACGCGCCGCAGGACGCGGCCGCCGGCGTCGACCGCCAGCTGCGCACCGCGCTCGACGAGGCGCTGCGGCTGGCCGGGCAGGCGCGGCCGCTGCAGCCGGCGCTCGCCGAGCGGCCGAACCTGGCGCCGCCGCCGCTGCCGCCGCGCGCCTGAGAGGCTGAGCGCGGGCGTGGCGTCATGGCTGAGCCATGGCTGAGCGCGGGCCTGGCGCCGCGCCTGCGCACGCGGCGGCCCGGCGCGCGCGGCGCGGCCCGGCGCGCGCAGGGTCAGGCGTGGGCGCCGCGCCCGCACCGGCCGGCCGCCTAGAATTGCGGGTTTGCCCGCGGCCGCGCCCGCCAGCGCCGCCGGCACCCACCCGATGAGCTTCACCCCCACCCCCGACTACGCCGGCTGCGTCTCGGTGGTCGTGCCCGTGAAGAACGAGGCCGACAACATCGTGCCGCTGATCGAGGAGATCCACGCCGCGCTCGACGGCCGCGCCGACTTCGAAGTCATCTACGTCGACGACGGCAGCACCGACGCGACGCCGCAGCGGCTGGCCGATGCACGCGCGCGCTTCCCGCGGCTGCGCGTGATCCGCCACCGCCGCTCCTGCGGGCAGAGCACCGCGCTGGCCACCGCGGTGCGCGCCGCGCGCCACCCGTGGATCGCCACCCTCGACGGCGACTGCCAGAACGACCCGGCCGACATCCCGGCGCTGCTCGCCGCGGTCGGCCCGGGGCAGCGCACGCCCGGGCTCGAGCTGGTGGCCGGCTGGCGCAACCGGCGCCACGACAGCGCGCTGCGCAAGCTGTCGTCGCGCGTGGCCAACGGCGTGCGCGGCGGCCTGCTCGGCGACCGCACCCCCGACACCGGCTGCGGCCTGAAGGTGTTCGCACGCGACACCTTCCTGCGCCTGCCCTTCTTCGACCACCTGCACCGCTTCCTGCCGGCACTGTTCCTGCGCGAAGGCGCTGCGGTCGTGTCGGTGCCGGTCAACCACCGGCCGCGCACCCAGGGGCGCTCGAAGTACGGCGTGCACAACCGGCTGTGGGTCGGCATCGTCGACCTGTTCGGCGTGATGTGGCTCGCACGGCGCATGACCCATCCGGAGATCGAGTCATGAGCTTCCACGCGATCAGCCTGCCCGAGTGGCTGGTGCTGGGCATCGGCTTCGCCGGCCAGGCGCTGTTCTCGGCGCGCTTCCTGATCCAGTGGATCGCCAGCGAGCGCCAGCGCAAGAGCGTGGTGCCGGTGCTGTTCTGGTACTTCTCGCTGGGCGGCGGGCTGACGCTGTTCCTGTACGCCGCCTATCGCGAGGACCCGGTGTTCATGCTCGGCCAGGGCTTCGGGCTGGTGGTCTACATCCGCAACCTGTGGCTGATCCGGCACGAGCGGCGCGCCGCCGAGCGGCTGGCGCCGCCGGATCCGCACGACGCGTGAACGACCGCTTTTCGCCGCGCGACGCGATCCGCCTCGCGCTGCTGCTGGCGCTGCTGACCGCCGTCGCACTGGCGCGCCCGCTGCTGCCGGTGGACGAGACGCGCTATGCCGGCGTCGCGTGGGAGATGTGGACGCGCGGCGACTTCCTGGTGCCGTTTCGCAACGGCGAGGCCTACCACCACAAGCCGCCGCTGCTGTTCTGGCTGATCCACGCCGGCTGGGCGCTCGTCGGCGTCAACGACTGGTGGCCGCGGCTGATCTCGCCGCTGTTCGCCGGCGGCACGCTGCTGCTCGGCGTGCGCCTGGCGCGGCGGCTGTGGCCGCAGCAGCCGGTGGTGGCGGCGATCACGCCCTACGTGCTGCTGGCGAGCCTGCTGTTCGCCTATTTCGCGACGGCGCTGATGTTCGACGCGATGCTGGCGTTCTTCGTCGCCCTCGGCCTACTCGGGCTGGTGGCCGCGCACCAGGACGGCGGCGCGTGCGGCTTCGTGCTGCTGGCGCTGGGCCTGGGCGGCGCGTTGTACGCGAAGGGGCCGGTCGCGCTGCTGCACCTGCTGCCGGCGGCGCTGGCAGCCCCGTGGTGGGCGGCCGGCCGGGCACCCGGCGCGCGGCCCGGCGCGCCATCGCCGCCCCGCGCGTGGCGACGCTGGTACGCCGGCGTCGGCCTGGCGCTGCTGGGCGGCGCGGCGCTGATCCTGGCCTGGGCCATTCCGGCCGCGATCGCCGGCGGCCCCGAATACCGCAACGCGATCTTCTGGGGCCAGACCGCCGGGCGCATGGCCAGCAGCTTCGCGCACCGCGCAGCCTGGTGGTTCTACTTCGCGTGGCTGCCGCTGATGCTGCTGCCCTGGCTGCCGTGGCCGCGGCTGTGGCGCGCGCTGCGCGCAGCCTTCGCCGGCGGCTGGCTGGCCGAGCCCGGCGTGCGGCTGATGCTGTTCGTGTGCGTCAGCTGCCTGCTCGCGTTCAGCCTGATCAGCGGCAAGCGCTGGCACTACCTGCTGCCGCAGTTCCTGCCCTTCGCGCTGCTGGCGGCGCGCGCGCTGGCGGGAGCGGGCGGGGATGCGGGCGCGGGCGCGGGCGGGCGGCGCATCGACCTGCTGCTGCCGGCGCTGGGCCTGGTGCTCGCCGGCACGGCCGTGGCGGCGACGACGCCGCGGCTGGCCCTGCTGCTCGGTGGCGGCAGCCAGGATCTGCTGACCCTGCGGCTGGCCGGCGCCGCGATCGCGCTGGTCGGCGTGCCGCTGCTCGCGCTGCGCCCGCGTACTGCGCTCGCCGACGTACGTGCGATCGCCACCGCGATGGTGCTGGCCTACGCGCTCGGCCTGGGCGCGGCCGACCGCCTGCTGCGCGAGCCGCAGGATGTCGCGCAGACGGCAGCCAGGCTCGCGCAATACCAGGCCGAAGGCCGGCCGCTGGCGATCGTCGGCGACTACCACGGCCAGTGGCACCTGGCCGGGCGGCTGCGCCGGCCGATCGAGGAGGTGGCGCCCGGCGGCGGCGCTGCCTGGCTGGCCGCACATCCCGACGGCCGGCTGATCGTGATCCACAAGCGCGACGACGTGCTGCCCGCAGGCGCGCACGTCGATTACCGCCAGGCGCGCTACCGCAACTCGCAGTTGACGATCCTGGCGCCCTGAAAGCCGCTGCCGCTGCGCGGCGGCCGGCAGCGTGGCGCGCACCGGCGGCGCAGGCCGACGCATCCGTGCCGCCCCGCCCTTGCCGCAGCGCGGCGCAACGCCTGCGGGCACCACGGCGGCGCCCTCAACGCCAGGACAGGCCGTACCAGCCGAATCCCAGGCTCAGGCCGGTGCCGGCCGGCGTGCGCGTGGCCACCAGGTCCAGGCCGAGCCGATCCGGCACCAGCCAGTGGCGCAAGCCGGCGTTGGCAACCGGCTTGCTGCCTTGCGCCGCCAGCGCCTCGACGAACAGCAGCCAGCGTTCGCTCGGCGACCAGGCCACCGCCGCCCGTGCGCCGGTGCCCCGGCCGCTGTCGGCCCGCTCGCGAAGCACGTACAGGTTCAGGTACAAGTTGAGGTCCGGCCGTGGTGCGAGCGAGCCCAGTGCCTCGAAGCCCACGGCATCGCCGCGCCAGCCGCCGCCCGATGCGCGCGCCGCCGCCGCGACAGCGGCCGCACCGAAGCGCAGGTCGCCCACCGCGGTCGACACCGCGGCGGCCGTCGGCACCCACTTCAAGGTCAATGCCGCAGCGCTGCCGGCCACGCCGTCCACGCGCAGGCGTCCGAGGCCGATATCGACTTCGACTTCGTCGGTCAGGCCGCAGGCCGGCACCGCCGTGACCGCCCGATCGCCCCGGACGCGATCGGTCCAGGCCTCGACCTGGCAACTGCCGGCAGCGGCGACCCCGGTGTCGTCGGTGGCCATCGGCCGCGCGCCGACCGCTGCTTCGGCCGCCAGCAGCCCGGCGCACGCGACCGCGAGTGCCGGCGCGCCACGCAGCCGCCGGCGCAACCGCTGCGGCGCCAGCCGGCAGGGCGGCGACGAATGCTGCGCTTCGATGGGGGCCTCTTCGTTTGCGGCCGACGCCGCGGTGACAGACAACTTTAAGCCCGGGGTGCGATGATCCAGGCATGCCTCCTCCCTGCGCCGACGCCGTCGTGCGCGTGCCGATCCGCCTGGCGGACCCTGCCGCCGCCCCCGCGATCACCATCCCCAACAGCCACACCGCCCCGGCTGCCGGCGTGGCCGCCGCGCCGGTCGTGGCCCCGGCCCCGGGCTGGCGCGAACGCTGGCACCGCCTGAGCCCGACCAGCCGCGGGCTGCTGTGGTCGGGCGGCGCCGGCCTGGTGTTCAGCGTGCTCAACGCGCTGATGCGCGCTCTGGCGCTGCACATGGACGCCTTCCAGGCGCAGTTCCTGCGTTACCTGTTCGGGCTGGCCGTGCTGCTGCCGCTGGTGTGGCACCACGGGCCGGCCGCCTACCGGCCGAAGAACGTGGGCGGCCAGTTCCTGCGCGGCGCCTTCCACACCGTCGGCCTGGCGCTGTGGTTCGTGGCGCTGCCGAAGATCCCGCTGGCCGACATGACGGCGATCGGCTTCACCGCGCCGATCTTCATCATGCTCGGCGCCGGGCTGTTCCTGCGCGAGCCGATGCGCTGGGAGCGCTGGCTCGCGGCCGGCATCGGCTTCGCCGGCGTGCTGATCGTCGTCGGCCCCAAGCTCGGCGGCAGCGGCGGCTGGTACCACCTGGTGATGCTGGCCTCGGCGCCGCTGTTCGCCGGTTCGTTCCTGCTGACCAAGGGCCTGACGCGCTACGAAACCACCGGCACGATCCTGGTGTGGCAGTCGCTGACGGTGGCGCTGCTCAGCCTGCCGATGGCCCTGCCCGGCTGGCAGTGGCCGAGCGCGTGGCAATGGGCCGGCTTTGCGTTGTGCGGCGTGCTCGGCAGCCTGGGCCACTACTGCCTGACGCGCTCGTTCAGCGTGGCCGACATCTCGGCCACGCAGTCGGTGAAGTTCCTCGACCTGATCTGGGCCACGCTGATCGGCTGGCTGATGTTCGCCGACCTGCCCAGCCGCAGCACGCTGATCGGCGGCGCGGTGATCTTCGCGGCGACCATCTGGATCGCGCTGCGCGAGTCGCGCGGCCACAACCGGCTGGACGCCAGCGCAGCACCCGCGCTGCCATCCCGCTGACGGGCGCCCAGGCCCCCGAGGAGCCTGGGCGGCGGAAGTCGGTACCCGCGCCGGTTCCTGCCGCCTAGGCTCCTAGAATGCGCGGCCCTCGCGCGGGCATCCCGCCCGCCGCCAACCGCGAAGACCCGTTCCATGACCCGTCCGCTCGCCCTGCTCGCCGCGCTGTGCCTGGCACCGGCACTGGCCCTGGCCCAGGCCACCCCCCCGCTCGAAGGCCGGCTGAAGAGAATCGCCGAGACCCGCGCGATCACGGTCGCCTACCGCACCGACGCGCTGCCCTTCTCGTTCGAGGATGCCGACCACAAGCCCACCGGCTACACGGTGGACCTGTGCCGCAGCGTGATCGGGCTGATCGAAAAGCGCGTGAACGTGGTGCCGCTGCAGGTGAAGTGGGTCGCGGTGACGACGCAGAACCGGCTGCAGACCGTGGCCGGCGGCGGCGCCGACATGGAATGCGGCGCGACCAGCGTGACGCTCGGCCGCATGAACGAGGTCGGCTTCTCGTCGCTGACCTTCGTCGACGGCACCGGCCTGCTGGTGCGTGCGGCCAACCCGGCCAAGTCGCTGATCGACCTGGCCAACCAGAAGATCGGCGTGATCCCGGGCACCAGCAACGAGCGCGCGCTGGCCGAGGCGTTGAAGTCGAAGGTGGTCACCGCGACCGTGGTGCCGGTCAAGAACCGCGACGACGGCCTGGCGCAGCTCGAGGCCGGGCAGATCGACGCACTCGCCAGCGACCGCGTGCTGCTGGTCGGGCTGGCCGCGAAGGCCAAGGATCCGAAGGCGATGGCGCTGCTGGCCGACGCGCTGTCGTACGAGCCCTACGCGATCGTGCTGCCGCGCGGCGACTGGCAGCTGCAGCAGGCGGTCGATTCGGCGCTCGCGCAGATCTACCGCAGCGCCGCGCTGCCCGAGATCTACAACCGCTGGTTCGGCGCGATGGGCGCACCCAACCCGGTGCTGGAGGTCATGTTCGCGCTGGGGCGGCTGCCCGAGTGAAGGCCCGCGGGCGCCGCGGCAGCGGCGCGTACCGGCGGGCAGCGCCCGCAGCCGGCCCGCCGAGCTGCGCGCCGCGTCAGCCGCGGGCCGCCATCGCCTCGCCCATGCGGATCGCGCCGCCCGGCGCCCACGCCGGGCTGAAGCGCAGCGGCCCCGGCGGCAGCAGCAGCACCACGGTCGAGCCCAGCAGGAAGCGCCCCATCTCCGCGCCCTGAGCCAGATCCACCGGCGCGTCGTCGTAGCGCCACTCGCGCAAGCGGCCCGGCCGCGGCGGGTTGACCACGCCGTGCCAGACGGTGGCCATGCTGCCGACGATGGTCGCGCCCACCAGCACCATCACGAAGGGCCCGGCGCCGCCGTCGAACACGCAGACCACGCGCTCGTTGCGTGCGAACAGCCCGGGCACGCCGCGCGCGGTGACCGGGTTCACCGAGAACAGCGCACCGGGCACGTGGATCATCCGCCGCAGTCGCCCGGCGCAGGGCATGTGGATGCGGTGGTAGTCCTTCGGGCTCAGGTACAGCGTCGCGAACCAGCCGCCGTCGAAGGCCGCGGCCAGCGCGGCGTCGCCGCCGACGAGCGCACACGTCGTGTAGTGATGGCCCTTGGCCTGGACGATGCGGTCGCCGTCGATCGCGCCGAAGCGGCTGATCGCGCCGTCCACCGGGCACAGCAGATCGGCCTGCGCGAGCGGGCGCGCGCCGGGCGCGAGCGCGCGCGTGAAGAAATCGTTGAAGCTGGCATAGGCGCCGATGTCGGGGTCGGCCGCCTCGGCCATGTTCACGCCGTAGCGCGCGACGAACCAGCGGATCACGCGCGTGGTGGCTGCGCCGGCGCGCGCGGCCGCGGCGCGGCCGGCGAGCGTGGTCAGCAGCCGCTTGGGCAGCAGGTATTGGGGCAGCACCGCCAGGCGGTCGGAGGTCATCGGCAGCAGGCGAGCGTGGCAGGCGCGCGATTCTAGGAGCGCCGCCGCGCGCAGGCGGCTGCCTAGAATGACCCGCACAGCCGGGTTTCGACGCGATGGACGATCAAGCGACAAGCAGCGAACACGCAGCCGCGGCATCGCAGCCGCTGCCGCTGGCCGGCGTGCGCGTGCTCGAGTTCACCCACATGGTGATGGGGCCGACCTGCGGGCTGATCCTGGGCGACCTGGGCGCGGAGGTGATCAAGGTCGAGCCGCTGGCCGGCGACAACACCCGCCGGC
>JAFEFZ010000250.1 GCA_018240325.1 Pseudomonadota bacterium | reverse complement strand
ATGCCGATGCCGATGCCGATGCCGATGCCGCGAGTTGCCTGAATGAGAATCGCCCTCATCCGTGCTATCGTCTATACACAAGCTGCCGCATCCGCCCCCGTGTCGACCCACGCCGCCCCCCACCCCAGCACGATCATCGACACCGGCCTGCCGCCGCTGCCGCGGACCGGCGCGGCTGCAGTGCTCACGCCGCTCCAGCGGCGTCTGGTGGTGGCAGCGATCGTCGCCGCGCATGCGCTCGCGGCCTGGGGGCTGATGCAGGTGAGGGCGGTGCGCGATGCGGTAACCGAGGCGGCGCCGATCCTGGTGAGCCTGCTGGCCACACCCGCGCCGCCGGCACCGCCGCCGCCCGCCCCCCCGCCGCCGACGCCCAAGGCGCAACCGCGCGCACAGCTGAAGCCCATCCCTGAGCCGCGCGTGCTGGCAACACCGGCCAGCCCGGCGCCCGATGCCGTGGTCGTGCCGCCGCCCCAAGAGGCCCCGGCGCCGCCGGTCGCAGCGCCGGCACCCTTCGTCAGCGTTCCCGCGCCCGTGACGGCCGCCGCCGCGCCGGCGGCCCCGGCACCGAAGCTGCTGCCCGACGATGCGGTGCAGTACCTGCAGGCGCCGCAGGTGGTGTATCCGCCGCTGTCGCTGCGCCGCCGCGAAACCGGGCTGGTGGTGGTGCGCGCCTACGTCGGCACCGAGGGCGGCACTGCGCGCACGGTGCAGGTGGAGCGCTCGTCGGGTCACCCGCGGCTGGACCAGGCGGCCGTGGCCGCGGTGCAGCACGCGCGCTTCAAGCCCTATGCCGAGGGCGGCCGGCCGGTCGAAGGCTGGGCCCTGGTTCCGATCCGTTTCGAACTGGAGAAATAACGTGGATGTCGACAGCGGCGCGCTGGGCTTCGGCCATTTCATCGCCCACACCGATGCGGTGGGCACGACCTTGCTCGCGATCCTGATCGCGATGTCGATCGCCTCGTGGGCGATCATCGCCGTCAAGGGGCTGACGCTGGCGTTGCGCAAGTCGCGCGGCGCCGCCTTCTTGCAGCTGTTCTGGAACGCGAGCTCGCTGGACGCGGTGGCCGCCGAGATCTCGGCGCACGGCGCGCGCGACCCGTTCTCGCACCTGACCGCGCACGCGATGCACGCGCAGGCGCACCACGCGAAGTACGGCGCCGCCAAGCTCGAGGAAGCCGGCAGCGCGAGCGACTTCGTCACCCGCACCATCAAGAAGGTGCTGGACGAGGAGACGACGCGGCTCGAGAACGGCCTGTCGGTGCTGGCCACCGTCGGCGCCACCGCCCCCTTCGTCGGCCTGTTCGGCACCGTGTGGGGCGTGTATCACGCGCTCGTGGCGATCGGCATGAGCGGCGCCGGCACGCTCGACCGCGTCGCCGGCCCGGTGGGCGAGGCGCTGATCATGACCGGCCTGGGCCTGGCGGTCGCGGTGCCGGCGGTGGTCGGCTACAACGCGCTGGCGCGCGCCAACCGCGTGCTCGCCGCGCGCCTGGACGCCTTCGCGTACGAGCTGCACACCTTCGTGTGCATGGGCCACGCGCTCGGCCACCGCGCTGAAGCGCCCGCGGCGCAGGTGCAGCCGCTCACCCGCGCGGCCAAGCCGGCTGCGGCCTGAACCGGGCGGCGCCATGGCCTTCGCCAGTTTCGACTCCAAGAGCGCGGGCACGCCGATGTCCGATATCAACATGGTGCCGCTGATCGACGTGATGCTGGTGCTGCTGGTGATCTTCATCGTCACCGCGCCGCTGCTGACGCAGGCGGTGAAGCTGGACCTGCCCAAGGCCAGCTCGCAGCTCAATGACCTGCGGCCGGGCAAGATCGACATCGCGATCGACGCACAGCACACGCTGCACTGGGACGGCGCGCCGGTCACGCGCGCCGAGCTGCAGCAGCGCCTGGCGCAGGCGGCGACGCTGCCGGTGCAGCCCGAGCTGCACCTGCGCGCCGACCAGAACGTCGCCTATCGCTACGTCGCGCAGACGCTCGCCGACGCATCGAAGGCGGGCCTGGGCCGCATCGCCTTCGTCAGCGAACCCGACGCCCAACCCTGACCCCGCCGTCGGGCCGGCATCGCAAAGGCCCGGCGTTCCCGCACCCCGTCCGCCGGCCTGCCGCTGCAGGCGCCGGGCAACCTTCGGCATGAGGACCCCACCGTGACGCACCGCAAACGCCTGCATGTCCGTCCCCGATCGAAGCCGCGGCCCGCCGCGCAGGCGCCGCGCCGGCTGCTGCCGCTGGGCGCGCTGGCCGCAGGCTTCGGCCTGATGCAGGCCCAGGCGCTGGCCCAGGTACCGACGCCTTCGGCCGAGACCGCGGCCCCGGCGCCGCCGGCCGCCGCCTCGGCACCCGAAGGCAGCCGCCAGACCACGATGCCGGCGATCACCGTCACCGCCAAGCCCGAGTCCGACGCGACCTCGCTGCGCGCCACCACCACCGGCGTGGCACGCGGCCTGCAAGATCAGCGCGACATCCCGCAGTCGGTCACGGTGGTCACCGACCGGCTGATGGAAGAGCGCCAGGTCGACACGCTCAACCAGGCGCTGCGGCTGATGGGCGGCATCAGCTTCCTGGCCGGCGAAGGCGGCGAGCAGGACGTGCGGCTGCGCGGCTTCTCGATGTCGGGCGACCTGTACGTGGACACGATCCACGACCCGGGCTTCTACGACCGCGACACGTTCAACTTCGACCGCATCGAGCTGCTGCGCGGATCGGCGTCGATGCTGTTCGGCCGCGGCTCGACCGGGGGCGTGGTCAACCAGGTGTCGAAGCAGGCCTTCCTGAGCAACGCCAGCGTCGTCAACTTCACCGGCGGCAGCTACGGCTTCCTGCGCTTCACCGGCGACTTCAACCTCAAGACCGGCGACAGCTCGGCGCTGCGCATCAACCTGATGCGCAACACCGCCGACAACAACGGCAACTCGATCGACAAGGAAGGCGCCGCGCTGAACTTCCGCTGGGGCATCGGCACGAGCGACGAGTTCTATGCGGCCGCCTTCTACCTGAACAACGACAACGGCATCAACTACGGGCTGCCGTGGGTGCGCGTCAGCTTCACCCAGCCCGGTTTCGGCCCGGCCGTGATGATCCCGGGGCTGAACCCGGGCAACCTGTACTACGGCGCGCCCAGCGACTACAACGCCGGCGGCGCCAGCTACGGCACGCTGGGCTGGCTGCACCGCTTCCAGGACGGCGGCGAACTGCGCGCCCAGGCGCGCTACGGCAGCTACGACCGCGACCAGCGCGCCAGCACGATCCGCTTCTGCCAGCGCACGACCAACCCCAATACCGGTGTCGTCAACAACCCCGACTGCCCGCCGACGCCGCAGGGCCTGGACACGATCAACGCCGCGACGATCCTGACGCGCGGCACGGCCAACAAGGTGCAGGACATGCGCACCACCTACGCGCAGATGGACTACAGCAACCGCTTCGGCTGGTTCGGCGTGAACCACGAGGTGCTCGCCGGTGTCGACCTGGCCTTCGAGGACTTCTCCGGCTACGCGATGACGCTGCCGAGCGGCGTGGTGCTCGACAAGAACTCGCCGCGCACCACGATCGGCACGCCCGACAACGGCTACGGCTGGGTCAACGAGGGGCTGCGGCAGAAGATGCAGCAGTCGGCCTTCGACGCCCGTGCCGCCGGCATCTTCGCGCAGGACCTGATCCAGGTGGCCGAGTACTGGAAAGTGCTGCTCGGCCTGCGCTACGACTACTTCAAGGGCGACTACCAGGCTTTCCAGACTGCGGCCGGCACGCCCGTACCGCCCGGCACCATCACCGCCGACCGCCGGCGATCCGACGGCGAGTGGAGCGAGCGCCTGGGCCTGCTGTACCAGCCGAACCCGAACTCGAGCTACTACTTCTCCTACGGCACCTCGTTCAACACCTCGGGCGACACCTACGCCTACGACCTGCCGGGATCGAACACGCCGCCCGAGTCGAGCCGCAACATCGAGCTCGGCGCCTACTGGACGCTGTTCGAAGGCCGGCTGAGCTCGCGCGCGTCGGTCTTCAACATCACCAAGTACCACGAGCGCAACCGCGATTCGCCGGCCGGCACGCCGATCGAGGACTACCTGCTGTCGGGCCGGCGCCATGCCACCGGCATCGACATCGACATCGCCGGGCGGATCACGCCGCAGTGGGACGTGTTCGTGTCCTACGCGTGGATCCCGATCGCCGAGATCGACGTGGGCAACACCGACGGCACGGCGATCTCGGGCGAGCGCGTCGGCGAGCGGCCGTCGCTGACGCCGCGCAACAGCGGCTCGGTGTGGACGACGTACCAGCTGCTGCCCCAGCTGCGCCTGGGCGCGGGCATCACCTTCCGCAGCTCGCAGACGCCCAACCGCAACCCGCCGGGCATCGTGGCGCCGAGCTTCGTCACCGGCGACCTGATGGCGCAATACGACTTCAGCGACAAGGTGGGCCTGATGGTCAACGCCACCAACTTCACCAACCGCTACTACGCCGACACGCTGTATACCGGCCACTACGGGCCGGGTGCGCCGCGCAGCGTGCAGGCCACCTTGACGCTGCGCTTCTAGGACCGCCCCCGCCATGCTGCTCCACATCCGCCAGGTGCTCACCCGCGACGAACTGCGCAGCGCGCGCGCCATCCTCGACCGCGCCGCCTGGGCCGACGGCCGCGTCACCGCCGGCGCGCAGTCGGCGCTGGCCAAGAAGAACGAACAGCTCGACCAGGAGGGCGAAGCGGCCAAGGCGCTGCGGCCGATCGTGATGCAGGGCCTGAACCGCAATGCCGACTTCTTCTCCGCCGCGCTGCCCAAGCGCGTGTTCCCGCCCTTGTTCAACCGCTACGGCGGCGCGGCCAACGCCTTCGGCAACCACGTCGACAACGCGGTGCGCTTCCTGCCCGGCACGGTCGGCGAGCGCGTGCGCACCGACATCAGCTGCACCCTGTTCCTGGCCGAGCCCGACGAGTACGACGGCGGCGAACTGGTGATCGAAGACACCTTCGGGCCGCAGCGCGTCAAGCTGCCGGCGGGCGACATGGTGCTGTACCCGGGCACCAGCGTGCATCGCGTCGACCCGGTGACGCGCGGCCACCGCGTGGCCAGCTTCTTCTGGGTCGAGAGCATGGTGCGCAGCGACGAGCAGCGCCGCCTGCTGTACGAGATGGACCGCCACCTGATGCACCTGCGCGGCACGGTGGGCGAGGCCGACCCGGGCGTGATCGGCCTGACCGGCACCTACCACAACCTGCTGCGCGCCTGGGCCGACATGTGAAGGGCCGGCGCGCCTTGCAGCGGCGGCCGCGGATCTGCCGCCTGCGCGCCGCCGCCGGATGCGCGCCGATCGCCGCACGGCCGGCGCGCGGCGTCGGCGCTCGGCCGCATCACGGCATCCGGCAGCGCGCGCGGCGCGGCAGCGGCCCCAAGGGCGGGGCGCGGCGCGATCCGGGTCAGGAGCCCCGCGGCGCCGGCCTGGCTTCGGCCGCAGGCGCGGCCTCGTCGTGGCCGGCGTGCGGCGCCTTGCCGGCCAGTTCGGCACCCGGGCCGAGTTGCGGCGCCACCGCCTCGATCTGGTTCTCGCGCATGTAGTCGTTCATCTCGCGCCAGCCGGCGAAGATCGCCGCCTTGTCGGCCTTGCGGTTCAGCGCGAAGCAATCCTCGAGCGCGCGCGCGGCATGGCGGCAGGCGCTGCCGACCGCCTTGCCCTCGGCCTCGCGGCGCGCGGCCACGGCTTCGGCCGACTCGATGCCCAGCAGCTCGCAGCCGCTCAGCGGCAGCAGCAGCGCGGCGATCAGGGCGGTCAGGACCGGGCGGCGGGTCATCGTCGAGGGCGGGCGCATGTGCCGGCCTTATCGGCAGCCGCGCGCCGCTGCTTGAGCGCCCCGCGATTCGCCGGGCCGCGGCGCCATGGGCGAGCGCCGCCTCTCAGCCTCTCAGCCCGGCAGCGGGAGCCGCCGCCCCGGCACGAAACCCGCCGCCGCCAGTGCCGCCGCCAATTGCGCCGCCGGCTGGCGTCGGCCGCCCGGGCGTTGCAGTTCCAGAAGTTCGAGCGCGCCGTCGCCGCAGGCCACCAGCAACCGGCCCGGGCCGGCATCGAGCACTTCGCCCGGCCGCGCATCGGCGGCGGCCGGATGCGCCTGGGCGCGCCACAGCTTCAGTACCTCGGCACCCAGCTTGAAGGCGGCACCCGGAAAGGGATCGAAGGCGCGCACGCGCCGCTCGATGACTGCCGCCGGCGCGCGCCAGTCGATCGCAGCCTCGGCCTTGTCGATCTTGGCCGCGTAGCTGACGCCATCGGCCGGCTGCGGCGTACACGCCGGTGCGCCGCCGGCCAGCAGCGCGCGCAGCGCGGCGACGATCGCCCCGGCGCCGATCTCGGCCAGACGATCGGTCAGGCTGGCCGCAGTGTCGCCGGCGGCGATCGGCGTGCGGTGCAGGCTCAGGATGTCGCCGGTGTCGAGCCCCGCGTCCATCTGCATGATCGTGATGCCGGTTTCGGCGTCGCCGGCCTCGATCGCGCGCTGGATCGGCGCGGCGCCGCGCCAGCGCGGCAACAGCGACGCGTGGATGTTCAGGCAGCCGCGCGCCGGCAAGGCGAGCGCCCACTGCGGCAGGATCAGGCCGTAGGCGGCGACCACCAGCACGCCGGGCCGCGCAGCCGCCAGCGCCTGCTGCGCCGCCAGCGCGTCGCCGGGATGCCTGCCGTCCAGCCGCAGGCTGCGCGGCTGCAGCACCGGCAGCGCGCGCGCCAGCGCCAGCGTCTTCACCGCCGACGGCTGCAACTTCAGCCCGCGGCCGGCCGGCCGGTCGGGCTGGGTCAGCACCAGCGGCACCTCGAAGCCGGCATCGACGATCGCCCGCAGCGCCATGGCCGCGAACGGCGGCGTGCCGGCGAAGGCGACCCGCAGGCCGCCGCCTTCAGGCTCGGACCGCTCCCCCGGGGCGGGCGAGGTCACCCGACTATCCTGCGCACGACGTGCTCCGGGATTCGCGCTTGGCAGCGGCCCGGCGCGCTCACGCGGCGCGCCGCTGTTCGCGCTGGCGCTTGAGCATCTTGGTGCGGATGCGCGATCGCTTCAGCAGGCTCAGGTAGTCGACGAAGACCTTGCCCAGCAGGTGGTCCATCTCGTGCTGCACGCACACCGCCAGCAGGCCCTCGGCGTCGAATTCCTGCGCCGCGCCATCGCGGTCGAGCGCGCGCACCCGCACCTGGGCGTGGCGCGGCACGCTGTCGAAGACGGTCGGCACCGACAGGCAGCCCTCCTCGGCCTGAATCATCTCGTCGCTGCGCCAGAGGATCTCGGGGTTGATCAGCACCCGCGGCGCATCGCGCTTCTCGGACACGTCGATCACGATCACGCGTTCGTGCACGTCGACCTGGGTGGCGGCCAGGCCGATGCCTTCGGCCGCATACATCGTCTCCAGCATGTCGGCCACCAGCCGGCGAACGCGCTCGTCAACCGCGGCCACCGGCTGCGCCACGGTGTGCAGGCGCGGATCGGGATAGCACAGGATCGGCAGTTGCGCCATCGTGCGTCAACCCCGCCGCGCCAAGCGCTGCCGCGGGCCGGCCACGGCCTGCGATCGGGCGCCGTGACAGGCTTCACGGCGCGGATCTCTGGTTACAGCTTTCATTGCGACATCAAGGGTTTATGGGCAGAATCTGATGAACCGATTGAGCATTTGCGCAGCCTTTGCGCTAGGCTGCGCAGCTCCGATTCCCGCCTGCACCGAAGGCGCGATTGTGGCACCCGAGGGGGTAGCAGCAGCCGCGCCGGGAGCCTTGACCGATGATTGCAAGAGCCCTTTGCCGCCGTGCCGTTGCTGCCTTCGGGGCGCTGGCCTGGGCTGCAGGCGCCGGCGCACTGGCCGCCGAGCCGAACTTTCCCGTCACCGCCGGGCAACGCGCGACCGCGCAGCAGGTGGCGCAGGCCGGCATCCCGCTGGGCGAACTGGCGCCGAACGCGCCCGACGTCTACACCGTGCAGCCGCGCGACACGCTCTGGGACATCTCCAAGCTGTACCTGAAGGCGCCGTGGCGCTGGCCCGAGCTGTGGGGCATGAACCTCGACCAGGTGCGCAACCCGCACCTGATCTTCCCGGGCCAGGTGCTGGTGCTCGAGAAGTCGGGCGACCGCGCGCGGCTGCGGGTGGCGCAGGGCCAGGGCGGCGCAGCGGGCAGCACGCTGCGGCTGTCGCCGCGGGTTCGCAGCAACCTGATGGCCAGCGGCGCCATCGGCTCGCTGCCGCTGCACCTGATCGCCCCGTTCCTGAACGAAGCCGTGATCTTCAGCAACGACGAGCTGGCCGCGGCACCGCGCGTGGTGGGCGCGCAGGAGAACCAGGTCAGCATCGTGCCGGGCGAACTGGCCTACGTGGTCGGCGACGTGCAGCCGGCATCGGGTTACCGCCTGTTCCGTGCGCCGACGCCGCTGCTCGACATCGACAACGGCGAACTGCTGGGCTACGAGGCCCGCTTCGTCGGCACCGCCGAGTTCGTGCGCCCCGGCGGCACCGCCGCCGGCCCCGACGGCACGGCCCGGATCGTGCCGGCCACGATGCAGATCCAGACCGCGCGGCTCGAAGTCAACGCCGGCGACCGCCTGGCGCCGCTGCCGGTGCGCGACCTCGACGCCTATGCACCGCATCCGCCGGCCGCGCCGGTGGCCGGGCGGGTGCTGTCGATCTACGGCGAAGGCCTGAGCGCCGGCCAGAACCAGATCGTCACCCTCAACCGCGGCGCACGCGACGGCCTGGAGCGCGGCCACGTGCTCGCGCTGTGGCGCCAGGGCTCGTTGATCCGCGACCGGCTGGGCGACCCGCGCACCCAGCTGCAGCTGCCGAACGAGCGCAACGGGCTGCTGTTCGTGTTCAGCGTGTTCGAGCGTGCGTCCTACGCACTGATCCTGAACGTGAACGTGCCGGTGTTCCCCGGCGACAGCTTCTCCCAGCCCTGACGACCGGCAGCGCGGGCCTTGCTCGACTTCGACGAGTTCGACGCCTGGTTCCGGCTGATCGAGACGCCCGGCCTCGGCCGGGAGCGCGTGCGGCGCCTGCTCGCCGCGTTCGGCCCGGCCCCGGCGGTGTGGGCGGCGTCCCGCGCTGCACGACGCGAAGTGGCCGGCGCGGCGGCCGATGCGCTCGGCGACACCCACGCGGCACTGGCTGAGCGCCTCGAGCTGGCGCGGCGTTGGTGGCAGGCCGGTGAAGGCCGCGGCGCCCTGACCCTGGCCGACCCCGAATACCCGCCGCAGCTGCTGCAGACCGCCGACCCGCCGCTGCTGCTGTACGTGCACGGCGACGCGCGGCTGCTGGCGCGGCCGAGCATCGCGATCGTCGGCAGCCGCAACGCCAGCGCGCAGGGGCTGGACAACGCCCGCGCGCTGGCCGCGCACCTGAGCCGGGCCGGCTGGGCGATCGTCTCGGGGCTGGCGCTGGGCATCGACGGCGCGGCCCACGAAGGCGCACTCGCCGGGCCCGGCAGCACGATCGCGGTGCTCGGCACCGGGCTGGACCGCGTCTACCCGTCGCGCCACCGCGCACTCGCCCACCGCATCGCCGAGGCCGGCGTGCTGGTCAGCGAATTCGCGCCGGGCATGCCGCCGCTGGCCGAGAACTTTCCGCAGCGCAACCGCATCATCGCCGGCTTGGCGCGCGGCACGCTGGTGGTCGAGGCCGCGCTGCAGTCTGGCTCGCTGATCACCGCGCGGCTGGCCGCCGAGGCCGGGCGCGAGGTGTTCGCGCTGCCGGGCTCGATCCACTCGCCGCTGGCGCGCGGCTGCCACGCACTGATCCGGCAGGGGGCCAAGCTGGTCGAGACGGCGCAGGACATCATCGACGAGTGCGGCGGCGCCGCACCCGCCGCACCCGCCGCAGCGGCGCCGCCCGCTGCCGAACCCGCAGCCGACCCGCTGCTCGACGCGCTCGGCGAGGACCCGGTCACGTTGGACGCGCTGAGCGCGCGCACCGGCTGGTCGGCAGCCGATCTGGCTGCGCGGCTGCTGGAGCTGGAACTCGACCAGCGCGTCGCCCGGCTGCCGGGCGGGCTGTATCAGCGCCGCCACGTCGGCTGAGAGCGCCGCCACCGCCGGCCCAGCGCCGCCCGCCTCAATCTGGCATCGGGGCCGCGCTTCCCGCCGGGCGCCCCGCTCGGGAAAGGGGGCTGCGCTATAGTGCCCGCATGTTCGACGTGCTCGTCTACCTGTACGAAAACTACTGGCGGCCCGACGCCTGCCCGGGGCACCGGCAGTTGTCGCGCAAGCTGTCGGCGGTGGGTTTCGAGAACGACGAGATCCAGGACGCGCTGAAGTGGCTGGACGGCCTGGCGGACAACGCCGGGGCCCGTGCCGACGCGCAAGGCCTGCACAGCCTGCGGGTCTACACCGAAGCCGAGCGCGAACTGCTCGGCAACGAATCGATCGGCTTCATCGGCTTCCTCGAATCGGCCGGCGTGCTGCCGCCGGCGATGCGCGAGATGGTGATCGACCGCGCCACCGCGATCGGCAGCGGCCCGATCGCGCTCGAAGACCTGAAGGTGATCGTGCTGATGGTCTTCTGGAGCCTGGGCGAGGAGCCCGACGCGCTCATCCTCGACGAGCTGTTCGTCGATGCCGAGGACCGGCTGATCCATTGACGCGCGCGGGCGCGGGCGCGACCAACCTCAGGCCAGCAGCCGCGCCGGATCGACGTCGAGCTTGGCCAGCGCGCTGCGCGTGGCGCGCACGCTCAGACTTTCGTCCTGTGCCGGCAGCAGCAGCCCGGCCTGCAGGAACGACGCCAGCCGCTGCTGCTGGAACAGCACGCAGCGGCCCTGCGGCGTGACGAACATCGACAGCTGCTTGCGCAGCCCCAGCCAGGCCAGTTGCACCGGCTCGGTGCGGCCGCGGTAGTCGAGCATGTACCAGCCGCCCACCTGCAGCTCGCGCGCCCAGGCCAGCATCGCCGGCGTCGGCAGCGAGCCGCCGTCGGCCACGACTTCGAGCTCGGAGCTTTCGTGGCCCGACAGGTCGCGCACGATCGCCGCGTCGATCTTGACGTCGGCCGCGTCGGGCAGCAGCTCTTCGAGCGATTCGAGCCGCTCGGCCAGCTCCTGCAGCCGCTCGCCGGGAATCACCGGCGCCTTCGCGGTGAAGGCCGCGGCCAGCGAGTTGTTGAGCATCTGGATGTGCTCGTCCTGCCGGGCCGGGTCCATGCCGGTGGCCGACATGCCCTCGCGCAGCGTCTTCAGCAGCGGCGTCAGCCGGCGGATCACCTCGGCGCGCTCGTCGCGCGTGACCTTCGCGCTGGCCGACCAGATCAGGTCGGCAGCCGCGCGCTTCATCGCCCGCGTCTGCTCGCCCTGCGCGCCCCAGCGCACCGCGGTGGTCGCGAGCACGTCGGCCCAGACCTGGAACAGGAAGCTGCGCACGCTGTCCTGCACCGGCACCTCGGCGAGCATGCGGCGCAGCTCGATCGTGTACTGGATCGCCAGCGTCTCGCGCTGCTCGACCTGCTGCGCCAGCGACACGCCGCGGCGCGTGGCCTCGTTCTCGGTGCTGAAGTAGTGCTCGAGGAACTTCTCGAACTCGGCGAGCACCGTCTGGAACACGCGCCGCCCGGTGTCGGGGTAGGCCTCGACGACCTGCACCACGCGCTTGATCTCCTTCTCGAGCGCGTCGCCCACGCTGCGCGCGGAGCTGTCGAAGCCGAGCACGCAGGCGCCCATGCGGTCGATCAGGCGCCGCGCCGGATGGTCCACCGTCGCGAAGAAGTCGGGCTCGGTCACGGCGACGCGCAGCACCGGCATCTGCAGCCGCGCGAACCACACCCGCACCGCGGCGGGGATGCGCTCTTCGGTCAGGATGCTCTGGAACATCATCGCGACGATCTCGATCGTCGCGCGCTCCTCGGGCGTGGCCGCCGCCTGCTTGAGCGCGCGCTTGCGCTGGTTCAGCTCCTCGAGCAGCACCGGCGTGGTCACGGTCGCGCCGGCGCGCCGCAGGGCCGGCTCCAGCCGCCGCCGCAGGCCCTGCTGCGTCTGGTCGATCGCCTGGGCCAGCCCGGGCGACAGCGGCTGCGGCCGGGCGGTGTCGGCGAAGGCCGGCAACTGGCGGCCCACCAGCCGGTTCAGCCGATCGAGCACGACGCCGGCCGGCTCGCCGCCGCGGCCCAGCGGCGAGCGGTGCGTCATCAGCCGCGTCTCCTCGGACACGCCGTCGCGGCCGGACGCGCTGCCGCTGTGCCCGCGGCCGCCGCCTGCAGTGCCGGAAGACCGCGCATCGCCGGCGTAGCCGGCGAAGCCGCCCGCGCCGCCGGCTGCACCGGTGCCGGCCCCCGGGCCGTCGGCGCCGCCGCTGCCGAAGCCCGACGACCCGCCGCCGTAGCCGCTGTGCGGCCCGTCGCCCTGCAGCGGCACGTTGCGCGACCGGCGGATCAGCGGGTGCAGGTCGACCTCGGCCAGCACGCCGCGGTCGACGAGCCATCGGTTGGCCTCGTGGTAGGCCTCCTGGACCAGGCTTGCCAGCTCTTCATGCAGCGCCTGCTGCAGCTCGCGCCAGCTGTCCAGGCTGCAACCCGATGCGCGCCAGCCTTCGACGACGATGCGCGCCAGCACGTGCGCGCGCAGCAGGTCGCCGGGCTCGAGCTCTTCGCGCCCCTCGAGCGCCGCCATCCGCGCGCGCAGGTCGGTGAATTCCGGCGCGCTGCGGTCGGTGATCGCCAGTGCCAGGCGCGATCCGAGGATCTCGCGCTCGATCGTGTCGTCATCGACCAGCGTCAGGTTCGCGGCCGACGTGCCGGGCCGCGGCAGCTCGCCCGAGCGCAACGCCGACGCGCCCTGCAGCAGCGCGTTGCGCAGGCTGCCGACCATCGCCCGGTGCCAGGTGGCCGCGCCCTTCTTCAGCTCGCGCACCAGTTCGCGCCGGCGCATGAAGCGCAGGTGCTCGGCCGGCTCGGCCAGCAGCCGGTCGGCGGTGTCGGCGAGCGCGTTGACTGCCGCCGCCAGGCCCTTGACCAGTTGCTCCGCGTAGACGCGCCGCGCCTGCTCGGCGATGCGGGCGTGGTCGGCGCTGCTGGCCATGGCGGCTGGTTCAGGAATTCGGTCGGGGTCGGCCCACTCTATACCACGGCACCCGAATTGGGATCGTTCGGGTCAGCATCCTTCGTGCCGGCCTTGACCAGATCTTCGCGCTTGACGCGCAGCCACATCACGATGCCGGCGGCCACGAAGATCGACGAGTAGATGCCGAACAGGATGCCGATCGTCAGCGCGATCCCGAAGTAGTGCAGCGTCGGTCCGCCGAAGATCAGCATCGACAGCACCATGATCTGGGTGCTGCCGTGGGTGATGATGGTGCGGCTGGTGGTGCTGGTGATCGCGTGGTCGATCACCTGCTGCGTCGCCATCTTGCGCTTCTTGCGGAAGGTCTCGCGGATGCGGTCGAAGATGACCACCGATTCGTTGACCGAGTAGCCCAGCACCGCCAGCACCGCGGCCAGCACGGCGAGCGAGAACTCCCACTGGAAGAACGCGAAGAAGCCCAGGATGATGACCACGTCGTGCAGGTTGGCGACGATGCCGGCGAGCGCGAACTTCCACTCGAAGCGGAACGACAGGTACAGCATGATGCCGGCGATCGTGACCGCCAGCGCCAGCGCGCCGTCGCGCGCCAGCTCGGCGCCGACCGACGGGCCCACGAACTCGGTGCGCTTGAGCTGCACCGGCTCGCTGCCGTCGGCGCGGGTGCAGGACGCGCGGCTGACCTGCTCGCCCTGCGGCGTCGCGTACTGCTTGGTGCCGGTGCTGCCCTGCTCGGCGGCGCAGATCGCGGCGAAGGCGCGCGCGGCCAGGTCGCTGCCCTTGGCGCCGTCGCGCACCGGCAGGCGCACCAGCAGGTCGCGCGAGCTGCCGAACTGCTGCACCTGCACCTCGCCCAGGCCGAGCTGCTCGATCGCGGCGCGGGCATGGGCCACGTCGGCGCTCTGCGCGTACTCGACCTCCATCAGCGTGCCGCCGGTGAACTCGATCGACAGGTGCAGCCCGCGGGTCACGAGGAAGAACACCGCCAGCGCGAAGGTCACGAAGGACACCGCGTTCAGCACCGGCGCATAGCGCATGAACGGGATGTCGCGCTTGATGCGGAAGAATTCCATCTGCGTGCTCCCCGCTCAGGCCTTGGCCGACGGCTCGGCCGGCACGGCGTCGGGCCTCCACACCTGGCCGATCGACACGCTCTTCAGGCGCTTCTGGCGGCCGTACCACAGGTTGACGAGGCCGCGCGAGAACATCACCGCCGAGAACATGCTGGTCAGGATGCCCAGGCAGTGCACCACCGCGAAGCCGCGCACCGGCCCCGAGCCGAAGGCCAGCAGCGCCAGGCCGGCGATCAGCGTGGTGATGTTCGAGTCGAGGATCGTGCCCCAGGCGCGCTCGTAGCCGGCATTGATCGCCTGCTGCGGCGGCATGCCGTGGCGCAGCTCCTCGCGCACGCGCTCGTTGATCAGCACGTTGGCGTCGATCGCCATGCCCAGCGTGAGCGCGATCGCGGCGATGCCGGGCAGCGTCAGCGTGGCCTGCAGCATGCTCAGCACCGCCACCAGCAGCAGCAGGTTGAAGGACAGCGCCAGCGTGCTGAACACGCCGAACAGCAGGTAGTACGCGCACATGAACGTGGCGATCGCGAGGAAGCCGTAGAGCACGCTGTCGAAGCCCATCCGGATGTTCTCGGCGCCCAGGCTCGGGCCGATCGTGCGCTCCTCGATGATCTCCATCGGCGCGGCCAGCGAGCCGGCGCGCAGCAGCAGCGCGGTGTCGGCGGCCTCGGTGGTGGTCATGCGGCCGCTGATCTGCACGCGGCCGCCGGCGATCTCGGTGCGGATCACCGGCGCGGTCACGACTTCGCCCTTGCCCTTCTCGAACAGCAGGATCGCCATGCGCTTGCCGACGTTCTCGCGGGTCACGTCGCGGAAGATGCGTGCGCCCTTGGCATCGAGCGTCAGGTGCACCGCCGGCTCCTGCGTCTGGCCGTCGAAGCCGGCCTGCGCGTCGGTCAGGTTGTCGCCGGTCAGCACCACCTGGCGGTACACGATGATCGGCGCGCCGTTGCGCTCGAGGAAGCGCTCGCTGCCGAAGGGCACCGGGCCGGCGCCGCGCTCGGCCTCGCGCGCCTCGGGGCTTTCGTTGACCATGCGCACCTCGAGCGTCGCGGTGCGGCCGATGATGTCCTTCGCCCTAGCCGTGTCTTGCAACCCGGGCAACTGCACGACGATACGGTCCAGCCCCTGCTGCTGGATCACCGGTTCACTGGTGCCGAGGTGGTTGACGCGGTTGTGCAGCGTGGTGATGTTCTGCTTCAGCGCCTGTTCCTGCACCGCGCGCGCCGCCGCGAGCTTGAGCGTGCCGACCAGACGCAGGTCGGCGTCGCTGCCGGCCGGCGCCCACTGCCAGTCGGGCAGCTGGTCGCTCAGCAGCGCCTGGGCGCTGCGCAGCATCGCGTCGTCGCGCGCGCGCAGCTCGACGGTGTCGCCGACGCGGCTGAT
>JAFEFZ010000024.1 GCA_018240325.1 Pseudomonadota bacterium | reverse complement strand
GGATGGCCGGTCAAAGTACGCCGTGCCGATCCGGCTGCGCCTTGCCGCCGGCGATCAGGCCGCGCTCGAATCGCTGCTGGCCTTGCGCGTGCGTGCGCTGGGCGGGGCACTGGTGCCGTTGTCGGAAGTGGTGACCATGCGGCAGGCGGGCTGGCAAAAGGCGGTCTACCACAAGGATCTGTTGCCCTACGCCTACGTGACCGGCGACGATGCCGGGCATACCGACAGTCCGCTTTACGGCATGTTCGCCATGGTCGGCAAGTTGCGCCACGGCAGGATTGCCGGCAACGAGCTGGAGCAGAATTTCATCCACCAGCCGAACGACGCGACCGGCTACGCCGTGAAATGGGACGGCGAGTGGACGATCACCTATGAAACCTTCCGCGACATGGGCCTGGCGTATTCGGTCGGCCTCGTGCTCATTTACCTGCTGGTCGTCGGCCAGTTCCGCAGCTACGTCGTGCCGCTGATCATCATGGCGCCGATTCCGCTGACCGTGATCGGCGTCATGCCCGGACACGCGTTGCTCGGCGCGCAATTCACCGCAACCTCGATGATCGGCATGATCGCGCTGGCCGGCATCATCGTGCGCAACTCGATCCTGTTGATCGACTTTATCGACCACGCGCTGGCCGCCGGCCGACCGCTTGCCGAAGCGGTGATCGAAGCCGCGGCGGTGCGCGCCAAACCCATCGCGCTGACAGCGCTGGCGGCCATGATCGGCGGCTTCTTCATCCTCGACGATCCGATCTTCCAGGGTCTGGCGGTGTCGCTGATCTTCGGTATCCTCGTGTCCACCGTGTTGACGCTACTGGTGATTCCGTTGCTGTACTACGCCTGGCTGGCACATCATCCGCATGCCCATGAAGGAGTCCACGCATGAGCGAAGAACAGATCGTCGAACTGAGTCTCGAACAAATCACCGATTACGAATTCCGCGTCCGTTTCGACGGTACCGCCTTGCCCGATCTGGCGACGGACGAATCCGCACCCCTGGGCCGCGACGCCGGGCCCAATCCTTCACGCATGCTGCTCACGGCAGTCGCCAATTGCCTCGCGGCGAGCCTGCTGTTCGCCTTGCGCAAGTTCCACAACGCGCCTGGCGCGCTCACCGCGCGGGCGCGCGCGCATCTGGCGCGCAACGCGGCCAAACGCTGGCGCATCGCGCAGATGGAAGTGGATCTGCAACTGGCCGATCCGGCCGCGGCGCTGCAAAACATCGAGCGTGTGCTCGCGCAGTTCGAGGATTTTTGCATCGTCACCGAAAGCGTGCGCGCCGGCATTCCGGTCGCGGTGCGGGTGCGCGACGGAACCGGTGCGCAGGTGCACGCCAGCGCGACGACTGCCTGAGCCCGCGGCAGGATCGTCGCGCCAATCGCCGCAGTCCCGGCCGCCATTCATCGCGGCCTTGCGATGGCCGCTTGCAAATTCCGGGCGTCGGCATAAGATAGTAAGCACTTACTTACTTGATGCGAGGGCGGTTCATGCCTGGGCACCCGAAACGTCTTCCCGCCGACAGCCGCCGATCCGCCACGGTGGCAACGGTGGTCGAACTGGCGGCCGAGCAGAATCCGGGCGACATCACGACCGCGGCGATCGCCGCGCGCATGGGACTGACGCAAGGCGCACTGTTCCGGCACTTTCCGACCAAGGACGCGATCCTCGAGGCGGTCATGGCGTGGGTCGCCGAGCGGCTGCTCGCGCGCATCGATGCAGCAACGCGGGAGACGGCGTCGCCCGGCGCAGCGCTGGCGGCAATTTTCCTGACGCACGTCGATTTCGTGTCCCGCCACGCCGGCATACCGCGCATGATCTTCGGCGAATTGCAGCGGCCCGGGAAAACCCTGCCAAAGAAAGTCGTGCAGCGCATGCTCGCCGAATACGGCGAGCGCCTGCAGCGCGTGCTCGAGGCGGGCAAGGCGCACGGCGAATTCGACGCCGCGCTGGATGCGCGCGCGGCCGCGGCGCTGTTCATCGGCAGCATCCAGGGCCTGGTGGTGCAGTCGCTGCTCGCGGGAGACACCACGCGCATGCGGCGCGATGCTCCGGGCGTGTTCGCCATCTACTTGCGCGGCATCCGGAGGAGTTCATGAAATTCTTTCGCCTGCAGCGGCGCACGCTGGCGCTGATCGGAGTCATCGCGCCGCTGCTGATCCTGTTTGTCTACGTCGCGCTGCGCTCCGGGCCGCTGGCGCCGGTGGCGGTGACGGCGACGAGCGTCGAGCCGCGGTCCATCACGCCGGCGCTGTTCGGCATCGGCGCGGTCGATGCGCGCTACACCTACAAGATCGGCCCGACTTACCCCGGGCGCATCGTGCGCCTCGATGTGCATGTCGGCGACGCGGTCGCGGCCGGGCAGCTGCTCGGCGCGATGGATCCGGTGGACCTCGGCCAGCGCATCGGCGCGCAGCAGGCTGCGCTCAAAGGTGGCGAGGCCGTCTTGCGGCAGGCCGAGGCGCGACAGGCATTCGCGCAGGCCCAGGCCAAACGCTACGACGCCTTGCTCGCGACCCACGTCACGAGTGAGGAAAGCGCTGCCAGCAAGCGTCAGGAACTGGCCGTCGCCGACGCCGCGCTGGGGGCTGCGCGCGAGGATATCCGGCGCCTGCGGGCGGAACTGGACGCCTTGCGCGCGCAACACGCGAACCTGAACCTGATGGCGCCGGTGGCGGGCCTGGTCGTCGCGCGCGACGCCGATCCGGGCACGACCGTCGTCGCCGGACAGGCGGTGATCGAACTCATCGATCCGGCCAGCCTGTGGATCGACGCCCGCTTCGACCAGGTCAGCGCGGAAGGGCTCGCGGCCGGCTTGCCCGCGCAGATCGTGTTGCGCTCGCGGCGCGGTGAGCGCCTGGCCGGCCGCGTGCTGCGCCTCGAGCCGCGCGCCGACCTCGTCACCGAGGAGACCCTGGCAAAGATCATCTTCGATGCGCTGCCCTCGCCCTTGCCGCCGCTGGGCGAGCTGGCCGAAGTCACCGTGCAGTTGCCGGCGCTGCCGGCGGCGCCGACGATTCCGAATGCGGCGGTGCACACGGTGGGCGGCCGCCGCGGCGTGTGGAAGCTCGAGCGCGGCAAGCCGGTGTTCGTCCCGGTCGAACTCGGCCGCTTCGATCTCGACGGCCGCGTGCAGGTCGAAAAGGGCCTGGCCGCCGGCGACCGAATCGTCGTCTACAGTGAAAAGCCGCTGGGTGCGCGCAGCCGGATCCACGTCGTCGACCGGATCGCCGGGGCGGCGCCGTGATCAGCCTTGCCGGGCGCGACATCCTGCATGCCTGGGGCAAGTTCATCTTCACCGGCATCGGCCTCGGCCTGCTGATCGGCGTGACCTTGACCATGGCCGGCGTGTACCGCGGCATGGTCGACGATGGCAAGGTGTTGCTCGATGCCAGCGGCGCCGACCTGTGGGTGGTGCAAAAGGGCACCCTTGGTCCCTATGCCGAGTCATCCAGCGTGCCGGACGACCTGTGGCGCGGCATCCGCACCGTGGCCGGCGTCGCGCAGGCGGCCAACGTCACGTATCTGACCATGCAGGTCGCCAAGGGCGACAAGGACGTGCGCGCGATGGTCGTCGGCATCAGCGCGGGCGAGCCGGGCCAGCCGGGTTGGCCGCCGTATCTGGTGGCCGGGCGGCAGATCACCCGCGGCCATTACGAGGCGGTGGCCGATGTCGCGACGGGCTTCCGGCCGGGCGATGTGCTCAAGATCCGCCGCAACCACTACACCGTGGTCGGCCTGACGCGGCGCATGGTGTCCTCCAGCGGCGATCCCATGGTGTTCATTCCGGTCAAGGATGCGCAGGAGGCGCAATTTTTGAAGGACAACGACGCCATCCTGATGCAGCGCCGGCGCGCCGCGGCCAATCCCGCCTACAACCAGCCGGGCGTTCCGGGTCTGCTCGACGCGGTGGTCGCGGGCCAAACCAGCAACCATAGCGTGAACGCCGTGCTGGTGCGGATCCGGCCGGGATTCACGCCGCAGCAGGTGGCCGAGCCGATTCGCCGCTGGCAGCGACTCACCGTGTACGACCGCGCACAGATGGAGGGCATCCTGATCGGCAAGCTCATCGCCACCTCGGCCATGCAGATCGCCATGTTCCTCGTGATCCTGGCCATCGTCTGTGCGGCGATCGTGGCCTTCATCATCTACTCGCTGACCATGGACAAGATCCGCGAGATCGCCGTGCTCAAGCTGATCGGCACGCGCAACCGCACGATCGCGGCGATGATCTTGCAGCAGGCGCTGGTGCTGGGCGTGATCGGTTTCGTCGTCGCCAAGATCGCCGCGACCTTCGCCGCGCCGATATTCCCCAAGTACGTGCTGCTGGTGCCGGCCGATTCGATCGCCGGCTTCTTCGCAGTGCTGGCGATCTGCGTGCTGGCCAGCATCGTGGCGATCCGCATGGCGCTCAAGGTCGATCCGGCCGAGGCGATCGGCGGCTGACATGGCCGGCAAGGGCGTCCTCATCGAAGGTTTGAGCAAGCGCTACGGGGAGGGCGACACCGCCGTACTGGCGTTGAAAGACGTGAACATGCACGTCGCGCCGGGCGAAGTCGTCGGCCTGATCGGGCCGTCGGGTTCGGGCAAGAGTACCTTGCTCAAGTGCCTGGGCGCCGTGATCGATCCGACCGCCGGGCGCATGGTTCTGGGTGACGAGGTGATCTTCGACAACGGCTGGAAGGTGCGCGACCTGCGCGCGTTGCGCCGCGACAAGATCGGATTCGTGTTCCAGGCGCCGTACCTGATTCCGTTCCTCGACGTCACCGACAACGTGGCCCTGCTGCCGATGCTGGCCGGCGTGCCCAACGATGCGGCGCGCGCCCGCGCGCTCGAACTGCTCACGGCGCTCGACGTGCAGCACCGCGCGCAAGCCATGCCGGCGCAACTGTCGGGTGGCGAGCAGCAGCGCGTGGCCATCGCCCGCGGCCTGGTCAACCGGCCGCCGGTTATCCTCGCCGACGAGCCCACGGCGCCGCTGGACTCGGTGCGCGCGATGGCGGTGATCGGCATCCTCAACGACATGGCGCGCAAGTACGAAACCGCGGTCATCGTCGTCACCCACGACGAGAAGATCATTCCGACCTTCAAGCGCATCTATCACATCCGCGACGGCGTGACCCACGAGGAAGCCGGCGAAGGCCGCAGTTTCGGCTGACGCGCGCCGGCGTCCAGCGGCGACACCTTAAGTTGCACATAAGGTTCGCGGGCTTTAATGCGGGCCGTGGGCAATCCCGCCCGCATTGGAGACAAGACATGAAGACCCTCGCAACCCTCGTCATCGCCGGCGCCGTCGCGCTGGTTTCCTTCGGCGCCGTCGCCGCGCCCAACTGCACGAACGCGCCGCGCGACAAATGGATGCCCGAGCAGCAGTTGAAGGACAACCTGCTCAAGGACGGCTACGTCATCGATCGCTTCCTCGTGTCCGGCAACTGCTACGAGATCTACGGCAAGGACAAGAATGGCAGCAAGGTCGAGATCTACTTCGACCCGACCGACGGCCGGATCGTCAAGCAGCGCGGCGGCAAGGGCGCCTGAAGGAGCCGCGCATGAACGCCATCCTTCGTTCCGCGGCCGGCAAGGAGGCCGGCCGCGCCGCCGCCACCGTCAAAGTCTGGGATCCGCTGGTGCGCGTGTTCCACTGGTCGCTCGTGGCCAGCGTCTTCGGCGCATTCCTGGTCGAGGAGGGCGATACCGCGCACTGCTGGCTCGGGTACACCGCGTTGGGACTCGTTGCGTTTCGCCTGTTGTGGGGCTTCTTCGGCACTCGGCACGCGCGTTTCAGCGATTTCGTGCGTGGCCCGCGTGCGGTCGCGGAGTACGTGCGAGCGCGGTTGGCCGGGACCTCGCAGCGGCGGCTGGGCCACAACCCGGCGGCGGCGTTGATGATCCTCAGCCTGCTGGCGCTGATCGCGGCCGTCGGTGTCACCGGCTGGATGCTGACGCTCGATGCATTCTTCGGCGCCGAATGGCTTGAAGATGTACACGGTACACTCGCCTGGACCTTGCTCGCGCTGGTCGGCGTGCATGTGCTGGCCGCGATCGTCGAGAGCGTGCACTATCGTGAAAACCTGATCGCCACGATGTTGCATGGGCGCAAGCGCGCAATCGAAGATCGCGAGAAATGAATGGCGCGCCCGGATTGCGCAGCGACGAGAAACGGGCGCGCTTTCGTGTTAGCTTGCGGCGTGCCGCGCTGATTGCGCCACGCATCGATGTTGTCGATTCCATGAGGCTGCTGCTCGCCGAAGACGACCGCGCACTGGGTCAGGCCCTGGCTGACGGGCTGCGCCATATCGGCCACACGGTCGATTGGGTCGAGGACGGGCTGCACGCGAAGAATGCACTTGCCGACACGCGCTACGCCGCCGCCATTCTCGACTGGAATCTGCCGCGCCTGAGCGGTGTTGACGTGCTCGCCGCCTTGCGCCAGCGCGGCGATCGCACGCCGGTGCTGGTGCTGACCGCGCGCGATGCGCTCGAAGACCGGGTGCAGGGCCTGGACAGCGGCGCCGACGATTATGTAGTCAAGCCCGTGCACCTGGATGAACTTGCCGCGCGCGTGCGCGCACTTTTGCGCCGCAGCGAGGGCGATCCAGCGCCCGTGCAGCGGATCGGTGCGCTGACGCTCGATCCCGGTACGCGCAGCGCACGTCTTGGTGATTCTCCGCTGGACCTTTCGCCACGTGAATACGCGGTGCTCGAGGCACTCGCCGCGCGTCCCGGCCATGCGCTGTCGCGCGCGCAGCTCGAGGACGCGCTCTACGGCTGGGGCGACGAGGTGGCCAGCAACGCGATCGAGGTGCACGTGCATCATCTGCGGCGCAAGCTGGGCGACGACTGGATCCGCACGCTGCGCGGCGTCGGCTATGCGCTATATCCGCCCGCCCAAGGCGCACCGCCATGAAGCGACCTTCGCTGCGCCGGCGCCTGCTGTGGCTCGTCGGCCTGCCGATGGTCGTGGCGTGGCTGGCGGCGGGCATCTGGCTCGGCGAGCGCATCGCGCACGAAACCGGAGAAATGTTCGACCGCGAATTGCAGCGCACCGCCGCCGGCGTGCTCGCCGTCGTCGGCACGGCGGCGGACTCCGCCTTGCTGCCAGCGGGCGCGGCCAAGCGCCACGACGACAAGGACGCGCGCGCGGAGATCGTGCTGCGCGACGCCGCCGGCCACCTGGTGCTGGATGCATCGTCCCTGCCGCCGCTGGCGACGGATCCAGACGCGCCGCACTTTCGCACGCTCGCGCACGCTGGCGAAAACTGGCGCGTGTATCAAACCTGGGACGCCGCGCGTCGACATTGGATTCAAGTCGCCGCGCCCCTGCACGATCGCGACCAGTTGCTCGCCGCGCACGTCGGCGCGGTGCTGGTTCCGCTTGCCGCATTGCTGCTCGTGCTGCCGATAGCGATCTGGCTCGGCCTGCGCCGCGGCCTAGCGCCCTTGCGCGCGCTGTCGCGCACGATCGCCGCGGAACCCGCGCGCACGCCGGTGCTGACGCGCAAGGACGTGCCCGCAGAACTCTTGCAGCTCACCCGTGCGCTTGATGCGCTGGTCGCCAACCTCAACACGGCGCTCGCACGCGAGCGTCGCTTCACCGCCGACGCCGCGCACGAATTGCGCCACCCGCTCGCGGTGCTGCGGCTGGAACTCGATCTCGCCGGCGCGGATGGCGCGGCGGCCGCGCGCGCCACGCACCTGCAACGCGCGCGTGATGGCCTCGGGCGCATGGAGCGGCTGGTAGCCCAATTGCTGATGCTGGCGCGCGTCGAATCGCTCGAACGCATCGAGGATGCCGGACTGATCTCGCCCGCGGCGCTGGCACGTGAGGTGCTTGCCGACGCAAACGAACGTGCCGCGCCGCGTGGTGTGACCTTGTCGTTGGAGGCCGACACGGATTTGCGCGTGCGTGGCAGTGCGGGGTTGCTTGCGATCGCGCTCGGCAACGCGGTGGACAACGCGATCGCGCACGGCAAGCCGCGCGGGCAGGTCGACATCGGTGTGACGCGCCGCGGCGGCGAAGTCGAAGTAAGCGTGGACGACGATGGACCCGGCATGCCCGACGCGCAGGTCGAACATCTGGGCGAACGTTTCCTGCGCAGCACCGGCAGTGGCAGTGGCCTTGGCCTGTCGATCGCGCAGGCAATCATGGCGCTACATGGCGGCAGCCTCACGGTGGCGCGCTCACCCGCCGGCGGCGCGAGTGTGCGGCTGCGGCTGCCGGCCGCCGCGACAATGCCGTCGGTACGTGCCTGAACGCCGGCGTTTCCGGGATCGGCGCGGCGCTTTTGCGTCGCATGCGAAAATCCGGTAGAACGCACGCTGCACTTGTGGATTCCGGAGCTTCCCATGGCGAACACGCGGGCCGATGATGGCGCCTTGCTGGCGCTGGCGCAGAACGTCGCCGTGGAATTCACTCGCCGTGGCGCGACGCTGGTCACCGCCGAGTCGTGCTCGGGCGGCTGGATCGCCAAGACCCTGACCGACATCGCCGGATCATCGGCGTGGTTCGAATGCGGCGTGGTCGCGTACAGCTACGAAGCGAAAGAGGCACTGCTCGGCGTGCGCCCGGAGACGCTGGAAGAACACGGCGCGGTCAGCCGCGAAACCGCGATCGAAATGGTTTCCGGAGCGCTCGCGCGTTACGGCGCGAGCGTGGCGGTCGCCGTGACCGGCATCGCCGGGCCGTCCGGCGGCACGGCCGACAAGCCGGTCGGCACGGTGTGGATCAGCTGGAAGCGCCGCGGCGGCTACGCGCAGGCGGAACTTTTCCATTTCGACGGCGACCGCGACGCGGTGCGCCGCCAGACTGTGGCGTCGGCGCTCGTCGGCGTCCGGAAAATTCTGACAAGCTGACGCGCGTTTCGCGCATGCGGCGCCTGCCGCGCTGTGGGACAATGATCCATCGCCAAATCCCGCGCTCGCGCGGGATTTGAAATCGCAATCCATGAGACGCGCGCCGCCCAAACTGCGCGCCGACGACAACTTCACGAGGCGAAATCCAATGGACGACAACAAG
>JAFEFZ010000249.1 GCA_018240325.1 Pseudomonadota bacterium | reverse complement strand
TGCGGTCCTTCGCCGCTGCGCCGAAAGCAGTCCTCGTTCGGGTGCGAAAACGTGGCACACGGGGCCGCCGACGGGGTGGCCAACTCCGTTCAGCCAAATTCTTATTCACTCCGTTGGCCACCCCGCCGTCGGCCCGGGCGGTGGCGTGCCGACGCCGCTGTTCGCGCGCTGCTCGACGCAGTGGGGGTTTGCCGAAGAAGCGCTGCGGCGGTGCCGGCAAAGCCGACGAGGGGGTAGTCGGCGGAGTGAATAAGAATTTGGCTGAACGCAGCCGGCTGCCCCCTCGGCGGCTTTGCCTCAACGGTCCAAGAACGCAACGAAGAACAGCAGACGTTCCGAGTGACAGGACAGGGCCGATTACGGCTGCTGGTCGCCGGGCGCTCACGAGTTCCGGTCGGCGCTGCGCACGGCGGCGCATTCGAGGCGCCTTCCGGCAGCCGCCGGGGGCAGCGGCTGCGGCCCCGCAGCGGGCCCGGTCAATGGGCCGCGCCGCGGGCATCTTCAGCGGGTGCCGTCAGTGGGCCGCGGCCTTGTACCGGCCCATCTCCAGCCGCGCGATCGCGCGCTGGTGCACCTCGTCCGGGCCGTCGGCCAGGCGCAGCGTGCGGATGTGCGCGTACATCCGCGCCAGCCCCGGGTCGGTGGTCACGCCGGCGCCGCCCCAGGCCTGGATCGCGTCGTCGATGATGCGCAGCGCCATGCGCGGCGCCTGCACCTTGATCATCGCGATCTCGAGCTGCGCGACCTTGTTGCCGACCTTGTCCATCATGTCGGCGGCCTTCAGGCACAGCAGCCGCGTCATCTCGATGTCGATGCGCGCATCGGCGATGCGCTCGTACCAGACCGACTGCTCGGAGATGCGCTTGCCGAAGGCGGTGCGCGACTGCAGCCGCGTCACCATCTTCTCCAGCGCCGCCTCGGCCACGCCGATCGTGCGCATGCAGTGGTGGATGCGGCCCGGGCCGAGCCGGCCCTGCGCGATCTCGAAGCCGCGGCCTTCGCCCAGCAGGATGCTGCTGGCCGGCACGCGCACGTTGTCCAGCAGCACCTGGCCGTGGCCGTGCGGCGCGTGGTCGTAGCCGAAGACCGGCAGCATGCGCTCGATCTTCACGCCGGGGGCGTCCAGCGGCACCAGGATCATCGACTGCTGCGCATGCCGCGCCGCCGACGGATCGGTCTTGCCCATCAGGATCGTGATCTTGCAGCGCGGGTCGCCCACGCCCGAGCTCCACCACTTGCGGCCGTTGATCACGTAGTGGTCGCCGTCGCGCTGGATGCGGGTCTCGATGTTGGTGGCGTCCGACGAGGCCACCGCCGGCTCGGTCATCAGGAAGGCGGAGCGGATCTCGCCGGCCAGCAGCGGCTTCATCCAGCGCTCCTTCTGCTCGTCGGTCGCGTAGCGCGCCAGCACCTCCATGTTGCCGGTGTCGGGCGCCGAGCAGTTGAACACCTCCGAGCCGAACTCGACCTTGCCCATCTCCTCGGCGCACAGCGCGTACTCGAGGTTGGTCAGCCCGGCGCCGCGGAACGGGCTGTCCTCGGGCAGCGAATCCTTCGGCAGGAACAGGTTCCACAGCCCGGCCTGCTTGGCCTTGGCCTTCAGCCCTTCGAGCACCGGCGGGTTCTGCCAGCGGTTGGCGCCGAAGCCCTCCATCTGCTGATCGTAGGTCGCCTGCGCCGGGTAGACGTGTTCCTTCATGAATTCGATCACGCGGCTGCGCCAGTAGCTCTGGTTGTCGGACAGGGTGAAGTTCATCGTCGGCCTCCTGCGGGTGCGCCTGCTGCGCGGTGCGCGACAGTAGCAGACCTGCGCGCCGGCGGCTGTCGCCCGCGCGGCAACGGCTATGCTTGCCGCGGCAACGCATTGCGCCGCGAAGGAGGCCACGCATGCATGGCGAAGAGTGGATCGGCTGGATCCGGGCGGCGATCGAGTGGGCCGCACTCGGCATCGAGATGCTGGGCGCGCTGATCATCGTGGCCGGGGTGCTGCGCGTGGCCATCACGCGCGGCACGGTGCGCTTCCTGATCAAGCTCGACGACATCGCCGCCTACGAGAGCTACAAGCACCAGATCGGCCGCTCGCTGCTGCTCGGCCTGGAGTTCCTGGTCGCGGGCGACGTGGTGCGCACCGTGGCGCTGGAGCCGACCTTGATGAACGTCGCGGTGCTCGGGCTGCTGGTGGTGGTACGCACCTTTCTCGGCTGGTCGCTCACCGTCGAGATCGAGGGGCGCTGGCCGTGGCAGCCGCGCGCCGGCGGCGAAGGCCGCGGCCGGCCGGGCGGGCCGTAGCGCCTGGGCCGGTCAGACGGCCTGGAGCTCGCCGATCAGCAGCTTCACGCCGTTCCAGACGATCTGCACGCCGATGCTCAGCACCAGCAGCGCCGACAGCCGCAGCACCACTTCGGTGGCCCGGTTGCCCAGCCAGCGGCTGACGTGGCCCGAATAGCGGTAGGCGAGGTACAGCGACACGGCGATGATCGTCGCGCCGATCACGGCGGCCGTGAGCTGGACCAGTTCGTGCTTGACCGTGCCGCCGTGGTGGGCCCCCAGCGTGATCGCCACCGAGATCACGCCGGCGTCGACCGACACCGGCAGCGTCAGCGGGTAGAAGGCGCGCGCCACCGCCACCTCGCGCGCATGGTGCGGGTCGGGCACGGTGTCGCCGGTGGGCGGCTCGTAGTGCAGCAGCTGCCAGCCCAGCGCGCACAGCACCGCGCCGCCCGCGACCTGCAACGCCGCCAGCGACAGGTTGAACAGCCGCAGCACCACCGAGCCGAACAGCATCGAGCCGAGCAGCAGCACGAACGAATACAGCGCAATGCGCAGCGCCAGGTCGCGGCGGGTGGCTTCGTCGCAGCCGCGGGTCAGGCTCAGGAAGACCGGCACGTTGCCCGGCGGGTTGACCACCGGCAGCAGTGCGCCCACGATCAGCAGCACCGCGTGCAGCAGCTGCGGCAGGCCGGACGTGAGCGCGCCCTCAAGCACGGCGGCGCGACCGGGTGACAGCCAGGAGCATCGGCCGAGAATACGCGAAGCCGCCGGCGCCGGTTCGGTGCCGCCGCCGGCCCGGCGCCCGAGGCCGCGCCTGCGGGCGGCCGCTCAGAACAGCGCCAGCATCCGCTCGAGCGCCGCGGTGAAGGGCTGCTGCAGCAGCGGCAGCGTCAGCAGCAGCCCGATCAGGCCGGCCGACACCGTCAGCGGGAAGCCGATCGCGAACACGTTGAGCTGCGCGGCCACGCGCGAGATCACGCCCAGCACCAGGTTCACGAACAGCAGCATCGCCGCCAGCGGCAGCGCGATCGCCAGGCCCGTGGCGAAGATCAGCGCGCCCCATTGCTGGGGCTGCGCGTGGCGCAGGAAGGCGAAGGGCTGGTCGCCCACCGGGAAGGCCTGGAAGCTGCCGGCCAGCGCCGCGATCACCAGCAGGTGGCCGTTGATCACGATGAACAGCCAGCCGATCACGGCGCCGTAGAAGCGGCTGGTGGCGGTGGTCTGCGCGGCGGTCACCGGGTCGAAGAAGCCGGCGAAGTTCAGCCCCATCTGCAGGCCGACGATCTCGCCGGCGAGCTCGATCGCGGTGAACACGATGCGCACCGCGAAGCCCAGGCTCAGCCCGATCAGCAGCTGCTGCAGCACCAGCAGGAAGGCGGCCGGCGAATCCAGCGCCACCGCCGGCATCGGCGCCAGCGACGCCTGCAGCGCGACCGTGACGAGCGCGGCCAGCGCGATGCGCACGCGCAGCGGCACGGTGCGCGTGCCGATCAGCGGCATCGCCGTCAGCAGCGCCAGCGCGCGCAGGAAGGGCCACAGCAGCGGCGCGATCCACGCCAGCGCCTGCGCCTCGGTGAAGCTGATCATGGCTTCGGCGCCGGGCCGCCCCGAGCCGAACGCCGGCCCTCGGGGCGACGCCGCCGCAGGCCTGCCGGGGGCGTCATCCGATCGCGGCGGGTATCGACTGCAGCGTGCGCTGCAGGTACTCGACCAGCGTGGACAGCATCCACGGCCCGGCCACCGCCAGCACGGCCACCGCGGCGACGACCTTGGGCACGAAGGACAGCGTCGCCTCGTGGATCTGCGTGGCCGCCTGGAAGATGCTGACGGCCAGGCCCACCACCAGCACCGTCAGCAGCACCGGCGCGCTCACCGTCAGCAGCTGCAGCAGCCCTTCCTGGCCGAGGGTGAAGACCTGTTGGGCGTTCATGACGGCGCGAAGGAGGCGGCGAGCGAGCCGAGCAGCAGGTTCCAGCCGTCGGCCAGCACGAACAGCATCAGCTTGAAGGGCAGCGCGACCAGCACCGGGCTGAGCATCATCATGCCCAGGCTCATGAGCACGCTGGCGACGATCATGTCGATCACCAGGAAGGGGATGAAGATCAGGAAGCCGATCTGGAACGCCGTCTTGAGCTCGCTGGTCACGAAGGCCGGCAGCAGCACGCGCAGCGGCACCTGCTCGCCGCCGACTTCGGCCGGCAGCTTGGCCAGCCGCGCGAACAGCTGCACGTCGGCCTGGCGCGTCTGCTTCAGCATGAATTCGCGCATCGGCTGCTCGCCGCGCGCCAGCGCCTCGTCGAAGGCGATCTGGTTGGCGGCGAAGGGGCGGTAGGCGGCCTCGTAGACGCGGTCGATCGTCGGGCTCATCACGAAGAAGGTCAGGAACAGGCTCAGCCCCACGATCACCTGGTTCGGCGGCGCGGCCTGCGTGCCCAGCGCCTGGCGCAGCAGGCTGAGCACGATCACGATCCGGGTGAAGCCGGTCATCAGCAGCAGCACCGCCGGCAGGAAGCTCAGCGCAGTGAAGAACAGCAGCGTCTGCACCGGCACCGAGAAGCTCGTGCCGCCCGCGCCCTGGCCGACCAGCAGCGGCAGCCCGGGCGCGGCGGCCTGCGCGAACGCATCGGCGGCACCGCCGGCGCACAGCGCGGCGGCCAGCATGGCCGGCACACGCGCGCGGCCCGCGCCGCGGGCGCGGATGCCGAGGGTGGCGCAGGTGCGGCGCATCAGGGCTCGCGCTTGAGCCGCGCCAGCAGTTGCGCGAAGCCGCCGTCGGCGTCGCCGCGGGCCTCGGCTTCGGCCAGCGGCTCGAGCGTCGCCAGCCGCTGGATGCCCTGCGCCGACACGCCCAGCACCAGCCAGCGCCGCTGCACGCCGCTGCCGACCTCGACGATCGCCACCCGCTGCGACGCCGACAGCGGCAGCACCGCCACGGCGCGCAAGAGGCCGCCGCCGGCGCCGGCCAGCGGCGTGCGCTTGAGCAGCCACAGCGCCAGCGGGATCAGCGCGACGACGGCGCCGAACCACAGCAGCGAGCTCCAGCCCGGTGTCGCCGGCATCGCCGTGCGTCCCGCGTCAGCTGCGGCTGAGCCGGCGCAGCCGCTCGCTCGGCGTGACGATGTCGGTCAGCCGGATGCCGAACTTGTCGTTGACGACGACCACCTCGCCCTGCGCGATCAGGTAGCCGTTGACGAGCACGTCCATCGGCTCGCCGGCGAGCGCGTCCAGCTCGATCACCGAGCCCTGCGCCAGCTGCAGGATGTGCTTGATCGGGATCTTGGTGCGCCCCAGCTCCACGGTCAGCTGCACCGGGATGTCGAGGATCATGTTGATGTCGTTGCCGGCCGCGCCGGCCGGCGTGCTGCTGGGCGCGAAGGCGGTGAAGGTGGCGGGCGCCGCCTGGTCGGCGCTGCCGGTCACCTCGCTGGCGATCTCGGGTGCGGCTTCGGCGCCCGGCCAGTCGCCGTCGGGCATCGCGTGGGGGTCAGCGGGCATGGTGTTCTCCGATCCAGCCGGCGCCGGCTGCGTGGTGCAGGCGCTCGACCTTCAGCGAGTAGTGCTTGTTCGAGGTGCCGTAGTGGCAGTCGAAGAGGGGGACGCCGTCGACCTTGGCCTGGATCAGCGGCTCCAGGTCGAGCTCGATGAAGTCGCCGGGCTTGAACGACAGCAGCTGCTCCACCGTGGCCGGCGCGGTGGCCAGCGTGGCGGCCAGTTCGACCTCGGCCGACTGGATCTCGGTCTTGAGCACCTGCACCCAGCGGCGGTCGGGCTCGCCGGCATCGCCCTGGCTGGTCGAGTACAGCACGTCGCGGATCGGCTCGAGCGTCGAGTACGGGAAGCACAGGCTGACCGTGCCGGCGGTGTCGCCGATCTCGAGCCCGAAGCTGGTGGTGACCACCATCTCGCCGGGCGACGCGATGTTGGCGAACTGCGGCTGCATCTCGGAGCGCTGGTACTCCAGCTCCAGCGGATAGATGCCGGCCCAGGCCTTGCGGTACTCGTCGCAGATCGCCTGCACCAGGCGCAGGATCACGCGGTGCTCGGTGGGCGAGAACTCGCGGCCCTCGATGCGCGTGTGGTACTTGCCGGCGCCGCCGAAGAGCGCGTCGATCACCGCGAACACCAGCGCCGGCTCGCAGATCACCAGCGCCGAGCCGCGCAGCGGCTTGACGGTGACGATGTTGAAGTTGGCCGGCACCACGATCTCGCGCAGGAAGGCGCTGTACTTCTGCACCTTGATGCCGCCGATCGACACCTCGGGGCTGCGGCGGATCAGGTTGAACAGGCCCACGCGCACGTTGCGCGCGAAGCGTTCGTTGACCACCTCCATCGTCGGCATGCGGCCGCGGACGATGCGCTCCTGGTTCGCCAGGTCGTAGTTGCGCACGCCGCCGGCCGATCCGGCTTCGGCGGGGGCGTCGGCCGGCTCGTCGCCGGTCAGCCCCTGCAGCAGCGCGTCGACTTCGTTTTGCGTCAGGATCTGCTGGGTCAATGGAGCCCCTCGTCCGGCGGGTACGCCGATCGATCCCCCGAGGGGGACAACGGCCGCGGCTCCAAGTCCGCCTGCGCGGACTTGGACGGCCGGAGTGCCGGCCCCGTCTCGGGAGCGGCCCGGCGCTCGGAGCGCTCGCTGACTTCCGCAGCGGTCATTGGATGATGAAGTTCGAGAAGTGCACTGCGCGGATCGGCCGATTCGCGCCGGCGGGGCGCTTCGCGTCGGGCTCCCAGCCGAGCGCGCGCTCGGTCTCGCGCTGCACTTCCTGCGCGAGTTGCTCCTTGCCGGCGCGCTCCATCAGGTCGGCGGCGCGCTTGTGCGACAGCACCATCAGCACGTTGTTGCGGATCGCGGGCATGAAGGCCTTGACCTGCTCGCCGGTCTTGGCGTCGTCGAGCTCGAGCGCGATGCTGATCTGCGCGTAGCGGTCGGCCTCGCGGTCGGCCAGGTTGACGGTGAAGCTGTCGAGCGCCAGATAGACCGGCACCGCCTTGGGGTCGCGCCGGGCGGCGGCCTTGGGGTGGGCGCCGTCGGGATCGTCGTCGGCGTCCTGCTCGGCGTGCGCGCGCTGCTTGAGCACGTAGACCGCCGCGCCGCCGCCGGCCAGCACCAGCAGCAGCACGACCGCCAGCAGCACGATCAGCTTCTTCTTGCCGCCCTTCGGCGGTGCGGCGCCTTCGACGGCGGTGGCGGTGGACATGCGCAGGCTCCGGCGGATCGGCACCTGCTGCGGGCGCGTGGCGCGCCTGCGGCGAAGGGCCGTTGGAGGACGATTATTGAAATCGCCCCGCATGCCGATGCCGCGAAAAGCCGGGTTCCACGCCGCCTGTCTCGCGTTGCATGCGGCCGCTGCCGCGGCGCCTTGGCGCACGCCCGGCCTGCGCGCTGCGGCGTCCGGCCCCGGCGCCGCCCGGCGTGTTGACGGGGCCGCCCGGCGGACCCGTGCCGCTTCAGATCAACAACCCCGGGCGTGCGCAAGCCGCCGGGCGCGTTCACGGGGCGGCCCTGCAAGGTCCGCGCATCGGACGCCCCGCTCGGAATCGATCCATGCACCCCGGCACCCCGGCACCACGGCACCCAAGCGCCCACGCGCCCACGCGCCCACGCGCCCAGGTTGCTCAGGCGTACAGGTCGAGCACGCCCTGGCTGCGGCGGGCCGCGGCTGGGCCGGCGGCAGATGCGGCCGTGGCCGGCGCCGCTGAGTCGGGGCCGTGCCCCGGCGCCCAGCGGCCGTCGCCCTGGCCCGCGTGCGCGTCACGCGGCTGCTCGAACACGCCGCCGCCGGCCAGCGTCAGACCGGCTTCGCGCAGCGCGCCGGCCAGCACCGGCACGGCATCCTGCAGCGCGTCGCGGGTGGCGGCGTGCAGCGCGTGGAAGTCGATCCGCGCCTGGTTGCCGTCCAGGTTGATCTGCACCGTGATCGGCCCCAGCTCCGCCGGATGCAGGCGCAGCTGCGCGTGCTCGGTGCCGTCGCGCACCAGCGTCACCAGGTGCGCGCCGAGCGCAGGCGCGAACTCGGGCGTGCCGACCTGCGCAGCCAGTTCGCCGCGCCACGATCGGGATCCGGCCGCGCCGGGCGCATCGGGCGCGCCGGCCGGGCCGTGCGGCGGCACTGCCGGGGCCGCGGGGAGCATCGCGGCGGTTGCCGCCGGCGCGTCGGCACGTGCGCCCTCGGCCTCGATCCCGGCCGATTCGGGGTGCAGGCCATGTTGCGCGGAGTCGGCACCGGCCGTGCTCGGCGCCGCTGGCGGGGCCGGCCGCGCGGCCGCGGGGCTCGCGGCGGCTGCGCTCGCGTCCCCGGCCGATTCCGGCCCTGTCGCAACCCTGCGGATTGCTGCGTGCGGCAGCGCAGCAGCGGCGGCCGTGTCCTCGCCGTCGGCTGCCGCATCGGCGGGCGGCAGCTCGGCGGGGCTGCCGGCGCGCAGCTGCCCGAGCAACGCGCCGATGTCGATCGGGCCGGCTTCGGGTGAGGGGGCGTGGCGACGGTCGGCTCCGCCGTCGGCGCCTGCAATCGGATCGCCGCCTTCGGCAGCTCCAGCCGCTCCAGCAGCTCCAGCAGCTCCGGCAGCTCCGGCAGCTCCAGCTCCGGCGGATTCGGTGGATTCGGTGGATTCGGTGTCGGCATCGAGCCGGTCTTTCGCGCCGGCCGTGCGGCGCGCATCGGCCGCAGCGGTGCGGGCCGCGGCCTCGCACCGGCGGCTGTGCGCGGCCGCTGCGCGCTGCGCGTCGGCGTAGCACCGCGGCGGCGCAGCGCCGGCCGCGGCGCTGCCGCTGTCGGCACGAACCGTGCCTGCGGGCGGCGGCGGTATCAGGGTGAGGGCTGCGACGGTCATGGCGGCGTCGTGAATCGGGTGTCTGGCATCGGGCGTCTCGACTCGGGCGGGTGTGCCGATGGCTTCAGGGTGTGCCGATGGCTTCAGGGCTGGGGCACGGCCGCCGCCTGGCGCTGCCAATGCAGGCGCTGCGCGATCTCGTCGCTGTGCTTGCGGTCGCGCTGCTGCGCGCCGCGCCGCAATTCGGCCGCTCGCCGCTCGATCAGGCGGCGCACGGCGGCGCAGCGCTGTTCCTGCGCCAGCAGCACGGCGCGCGCCTGCGCCAGCCGGGCTTCGGCCATCTCGACCTGGCGCGCCTGCTGCGCGATCGCCTGGTCCAGCCGCTGCATGAAGCTGCGCCAGCAGTGCAGGATCTCGATCGTCGCGCCGTGGCGGAACTGCCCGCTCCAGCGGCCCTGGTACTCGGTGCGGTAGGCGTGCAGCCGGCGCGCCTGCTCGTGCGCGCGCTCGGCCGCCTGCTGCGCGCGGTGCAGCAGCGCCGCCTCGTCGTCGCGGCGGCGTTCCTCGTGGGCGAGCAGGGTGGGCAGCGAGGCCATCGGATCTACGGGGTTCAGGCGTCGACGATCGCGGCGAGCTGCGCGAAGCAGGCGTCGAGCCCGGCACGCTCGTGCATGTCCTGCTGCAGCAGCGCCATCAGCGGCGCGTGCAGGCGCACCGCGGTGTCGAGCTCGGCGTCGTGCCCCGGCTGGTAGGCGCCGAGCTGGATCAGGTCGCGCGCCTTGTGGTGGCGGGCGAGCAGCGCGCGCGCGCGCCGCGCGGCGGCCAGCGGCGCGCGACCGACGACGTTGCCCATCACGCGCGAGACCGAGCGCTCGACGTCGATCGCCGGGAAGTGCCCGGCTTCGGCCAGCTCGCGCGTCAGCACCACGTGGCCGTCGAGGATGCCGCGCGCCGCGTCGGCGATCGGGTCCTGCGGGTCGTCGCCTTCGGTCAGCACGGTGTAGAAGGCGGTGATCGAGCCGACGCCGTTCAGGCCGTTGCCGCTGCGCTCCACCAGCGCCGGCAGCTTGGCGAACACGCTCGGCGGGTAGCCCTTGGTGGCCGGCGGCTCGCCGATGGCCAGCGCGATCTCGCGCTGCGCCATCGCGTAGCGCGTCAGGCTGTCCATCAGCAGCAGCACGTGGGCGCCGCGGTCGCGAAAGTGCTCGGCGATCGCCGTGGCGTAGGCCGCGCCCTGCATGCGCAGCAGCGGCGGGGAATCGGCCGGCGCGGCCACGACCACGCTGCGCGCACGGCCTTCGTCTTCGAGGATGTCCTCGATGAACTCCTTGACTTCGCGGCCGCGCTCGCCGATCAGGCCGACGACGATCACGTCGGCCGCGGTATAGCGCGCCATCATGCCCAGCAGCACGCTCTTGCCCACGCCGGTGCCGGCGAACAGGCCCAGGCGCTGGCCGCGGCCGACGGTGAGCAGCGCGTTGATCGCGCGCACGCCGGTGTCCAGCGGCTCGCGGATCGGGTCGCGGTCCATCGCGTTGATCGCACGCCGCACCATCGGTGCGTTGCGCACCTGGGCCAGCGGCCCCAGCCGGTCGAGCGGCCGGCCGTGGGCGTCGACCACCCGGCCGAGCAGGCCCGCGCCCATCGGCAGATGCAGGCCGCGGTCTTCGCTGCGCCGCCACGGGTGGTTGTCTTCGCCCAGGCGCGGGGCCGCCTGCGGCGCCGGCAGCGGCACCACGTCGGCGCCGCTGGTCAGGCCGTGCAGCTCGCCGGTGGCCATCAGGAACGCGCGGTCGCCGTTGAAGCCCACCACTTCGGCCGGCACCGGCGCCTGGCCGGCGGCGCGCACCTCGCACATCGAGCCCACCGGCACGCGCACGCCGGCGGCCTCCATCACGAGCCCGGTCACGCGCACCAGCGTGCCCCAGGCCTCGAGCGGCTGCGCCATCGACGCGTAGTCGCGCAGGTCGGCCAGGAAGCGGCCCCAGCGCTGCGCGCGATCCGGGGTGTGGGCGCCCGGCGTCATCCGGCGTCGGCCGCGGTGGCGCCCGCGGCATCGCCGCCGGGCTCGCAGTGCGGCGCATCGTCCCAGGGCTGCTCGCGGCCGAACAGCGCGGCCGCCTGGCGCCAGCGGGTCTCGAGCGTGGCGTCGATCCGGCCGAGGTCGGATTCGATCCGGCAGCCGCCGCGCGCGATCTCGGCCGCCGGCTGCAGCCGCGCGCCGCGCGCCGCCAGCGCCTCGCCGGCGCCGGCTTCGACCAACGGCAGGTCTTCGGGGTGCACCTGCACGCGGATGTGGCGCGCGCTCAGCAGCACCGCGGCCAGCGCCTGCTGCACGGCCTCGGCCACCAGCTCGGGGCGCGCCTTGAGTTCGGCGCGCACGATGCCGCGCGCCAGGTGCAGCGCAGCGTCGGCCAGCGCCTGCGCCATCGGCGGCTCGAGCGCGGCCAGCTCGGCATCGACGCTGGCCACCAGCCGGCCGATCTGCGCGCTCATCTGCGCGGCGAAGCCCTGCTTGAAGCTGTCGAGCGCGACCAGCCCGTCGCGGTAGCCGTCCTGGTAGCCGGCCTGGCGTGCGGCGGCCAGCCGGGCCTGCTGCGCCGCACCGTCTGCCGGCTCGGCGGGTGCGGCGGCCGCAGCGCCGGCCGGCTCGCCGGCTTCCAGGTTGCCGGGGCTCCAGGCCGCGAAGCTGCCCAGCTCCTCGCGCGGGATGAAGCGCGTGTACGGCGACGCCGGCTTGGGCGCCGCGGCGGCGCGCGGCTTAGACGAATTCGTCGTCACCGCCGCCTCCGAGCATGATCACGCCTTCGTCGGCCAGGCGCCGCACCGTCTTGAGCAGCTCCTTCTGCTCGGCCTCGACGTCGGCCACGCGCACCGGGCCGCGCGACTCCAGATCCTCGCGCAGCGCCTCGGCGGCGCGGGTGGACATGTTCTGGAACACCTTCGCGCGCAGCTCGGGCGATGCGCCCTTGAGCGCGATCACCAGCGATTCGGTCTGGATCTCCTTCAGCAGCGCCTGGACGGCGCGGTCGTCGAGGTTCTCCAGGTCGTCGAAGGTGAACATGTTGTCCAGGATCTTCTGCGCGAGGTCGTGGTCGTTGGCGCGGATGTAGTCGAGCACCGAAGTCTCGACCGAGCTGCCGAGCATGTTGAGGATCTCGGCCGCCGGCTTGACGCCGCCGAGCGTGGTCTTCTTCACGCGGTCGCTGCCGGCGAGCACGCTCGTCAGCACCTCGTTGAGGTCGCGCATCGCCGCGGGCTGGATGCCGTCGAGCGTGGCCACGCGCACCAGCACCTCGTTGCGCAGGCGCTCGCCGAAGTGCTTGAGCACCGCCGCCGCGTGGTCGGACTCCAGGTGCACCAGGATCGCGGCGACGATCTGCGGATGCTCGTGGCGCATCAGCTCGGCCACGGCGGCCGGCTCCATCCACTTCAGGCTCTCGATGCCGCTCACGTCGTTGCCCTGCAGGATGCGGTCGAGCAGCAGCGTCGCGCGGTCCTCGCCGAGCGCGCGCTTGAGCACCGCGCGCACGTATTCGTCGTTGTCGGCCACGAGCATGCTGCGCCCGCCGGCGTCCTTCTGGAACAGGTCGAGCACGCGGTCGACGCGCTCGCGGCTGACCGTCTTCAGGCGCGCGATGGTCTCGCCCATGCGCTGCACCTCCTTGGGCGCCAGGTGCCGGAACACCTCGCTCGCGTGCTCCTCGCCGAGCGACATCAGCAGGATCGCCGCGTCTTCGATGCCGTGGTCGTCCATCGCCGCGGTGCCTCAGGTGCCTTCGCCGCCGACCCAGCTCTTGACGATCTGCGCGACCGCGGCCGGATGCTCCTTGGCGAAGGCGCGCGCATGCTCGAGCTTGGCTTCCATCTGCGGGCCGGTCAGCGCGAGCACCGGGGCGCCCTGGCCGGCCGCGTCGGTGCCGATCGCCGGCGCGGCGCGCGCCGCGCCGCCTGCCGCGGCGTCGCCGCCGGCGACCACGTCCAGATGCGTGCCCGGCGGCGGCGGCGAGGGCGCGAGCACGGCCTGCAGCGCCGGGCGCACCAGCTTGAGCGCGACGATCAGCGCCACCACCGCGAGCGCCAGCGGCGCGGCCGCCGAGCGCAGCAGGTCCAGCAGCCAGGGCTGGCGGTAGATCGGCGGCTCCTCGATCTTCGGCGCCGGCTCGACGCGAAACGGCGCATTGATCACGCGCACCGAGTCGCCGCGCTCGGCGTTGAAGCCCAGGCTCTGCTGCACCAGCGCGGTCAGCTTGTCCAGCTCCTCGGTGGACAGCGGCGTGCTCGTGGTCTTGCCCTTGGCGTCGGTGCTGCTGCGGTGGTTGACCACCACGGCCGCGTTCAGCCGCTTCAAAGTGCCGGTGGCGTTGCGCGTCACGCGCACCGTCTTGTCGACTTCGTACTGGGTGACGGCGTCGCGGCGCGTGCTGCCGCCGGCAAGGCCGCCCTGGGCGGGCTGCAGCGGCGCGGCGGCGCCGGCGATGGGCGCGGTGGCGGGCACCGGCGGCTGGTTGCTGGCCGCGCCGGGCACGCCGCCGGGCACGGCTGCGCCGGTGCCGCCGGCTTCGTTGACCTGGCGCAGCTTCACCGCCGCCGGCAGGTCGCTTTGATTCGGGCCCTGGTTGGGCTTGAATTCCTCCGAGGTGGATTCGGTCTGCGAGAAGTCGATGTCGGCAGTGACGTTGGCGCGCAGGTTGGCGCGACCGACCACCGGCTCCAGGATGTCGAGCACGCGTTTCACGTAGCCGGCCTCGACCTGCTGCACGTACTGCAGCTGCTGCGCGTCGAGCCCGCCCTTGGCGCCGTCGTCGGCCCCCGACAGCAGCGTGCCGCTGCCGTCGAGCACGCTGACCGCGCCGGGGCTGAGCTCGGGCACGCTCGACGACACCAGGTGCACGATGCCGGCCACCTGCGCGCGCTCGAGCGTGCGCCCCGGGTGCAGCGTCAGCAGCACCGACGCGCTCGGCTTTTGCTGCTCGCGGAAGAAGCCGTTCTGGTTGGGCAGCGCCAGGTGCACGCGCGCGCTCTGCACCGCGGCCAGCGAGCCGATCGAGCGCACCAGCTCGCCTTCGAGGCCGCGCTGGAAGGTCAGCCGCTCCTGGAACTGGGTCTGGCCGAAGCGGGCGTTGTCCATCAGCTCGTAGCCGCCGACGGTGCCCTTGGGCAGCCCGGCCGAGGCCAGCCGCAGCCGCACCTCGTGCACGCGGTCGGCGGGCACCAGGATCGTGTTGCCGTCGCCGTTGCGGTAGGGCACGTCGAGCTGGGCGAGCTGGGCGAGCACGGCGCCGCCGTCCTTGTCCGACAGCCCGGCGAACAGCACGCGCCAGTCGGTGCGCCCGCTCCACAGCGCCAGCGCCGCCAGCAGCGCGACCAGCAGCGCCGCGCCGCTGGACAGCGCCAGCAGCGAGCGCGCCGGCAGCGCCTGCAGCCGCACGGCGAAGCCCGGGCCGGCGGGCTTCAGCGGCACCACGGGCGTCGGGGTCAGGGGCGCGACGGCGTTGTCCATCGGGGCGGCGGCGGTCGGGTCCGGGGTCGAGGTTGCGGGCGGCGGTGCCTGCGCTGCGGGGTGCTGGCCCGCAAGGCGCCGGCGGGGTGGAAGGAATGGAGCGCGAGGCTGGCGGGTAGGGCGCAGCGGCAGTGCCGGCGGCGGCCATTGTTCGGCAGTGCCTGCGGCGGCCATGGCGCAAGAAGGCGCGCAAAGCGGCGCCAGTTCCGGCCGACGGCGGGCGCGGCGCGCGCCTAGAGTGCCGTCCCACGGCCCGCCCGGCCGCGCGTGCAACCTGGCCCCGGATGGACCTCAAGCTCAAACCCTTCGACTTCGCGCAGGCGGCGGCCCGTGCCGGGCTGCGCACCGACGGCCAGCCCCTGGCGGCGCGCGGCGCGGCCGGCGGCTTCAAGGCGGCGATGAGCGAGGCGCTGCAGTCGGTCAGCCGCGCGCAGCACGACGCCTCCGCCTTGCAGCGCGAATTGCAGCTCGACAACCCCGGCGTCAGCCTCGAGCAGACGATGGTGGCGATGCAGAAGGCACAGCTCGGCTTCCAGGCGACGCTCCAGGTGCGCAACCGCCTGGTGCAGGCCTACACCGAGATCATGAACATGCAGGTCTGAGGGTCCTGCGGGTTTGCCTGTAGGAAGCCGTCCGACACGCCGGTTGGCGCAAAACGGACTGAAGCGGTGGAAGTGGGCTGATGGGACCGGCCAATTCCGCGGCCTACAGTGGGCACCACGTTGCAACCGCAACAGTTGGACACAACCCAGGAGCCGCCCGATGACCGCCGACCAGATCCTCGCCGAAATCCGCGAAGCCAACCTGTCGTACCTGATGCTGGCGCAGAGCCTGATCCGCGCCGACCGCGACCAGGCGCTGTACCGGCTGGGCATCAGCGAGGACACCGCCCGCCTGATCGAGCGGCTGACGCCGGCGCAGGTGATGAAGATCGCGTCGGGCAACACGCTGCTGTGCCGCTTCCGCATGGACGACGACATCGTCTGGGGCCTGCTCACCAACCACGGCCGCCATGCCGCCAACGAGGGCGTGAACCGGCTGCACGCGTCGATCCTGCTGGCCGGCCGGCACCAGGAAGCCGCCTGACGATCGGCGCGCGCGCCAACCGGAGCCCCAGCATGGCACGTACCAAGAGCATCCTGACCGAGGCGCGGCAGATCGAGCGCGCCGTCACGCTGATCCACCTGGGCGCGCGGCTGCAGGTGCTGGAGTCGGAAACCGACCTCAGCTACGAGCGGCTGCTGCGGCTGTACAAGGAAGTGGCCGGCAGGAGCCCGAGCAAGGGCCAGCTGCCGTTCTCGACCGACTGGTTCATGACCTGGCAGCCCAACATCCACGCCAGCCTGTTCCTGAACATCCACGAATACCTGAACAAGGTGTCGGAGCTGGACGAGATCGACACCGTGATCAAGGCCTACCAGCTGTACCTGGAGCAGACGCGCACCCAGGCGCTGGAGCCGCTGCTGAGCGTGACGCGCGCCTGGCGGCTGGTGAAGTTCGTCGACAACGGCATGCTGACGCTGACCAAGTGCAGTTGCTGCGGCGGCCACTTCGTCACGCACCCGCACGAGATTGCCAAGCACTACGTATGCGGCATGTGCAACCCGCCGGCGCGCGCCGGCAAGGGCCGGGCCAGCGGCTCGCTGCGCATTCCGGCCGCCGCGGCGCCGGCAGCGGCCGCGGGTGCGCACTGAGTCACGAAACGCGATCTCGAGCGCTGGGGTGCGCTGCCGATAAGCCTGGTGAGTCCGATCCGTTCATGGTCGTCTCCTCCTGGCACAGACCTCTGTGCTTTTCGCGGGCCCTTCGGGGTCCGCCTTTTTTTGTCCGGCCTGAGCGGGCCAGCGGCCTTCGGCCGCTTCGGGCCAAGGCCCGTACACACGGCTCCCCCGCGCCCCCTCCGAGAGGGGGCTCCAGCATGACAGTCGGGCCGGCCTTGCGGCCGGCGCAAGCCGCCTGCGTGCGGCGG
>JAFEFZ010000248.1 GCA_018240325.1 Pseudomonadota bacterium | reverse complement strand
CGAGCACCGGCTGATCTTCGCGGCGGTCGGGGCGCTGATCGGCGCCAGCAAGCCGGCCGACGTGATCACCGTGTTCGAGCACCTGCAGACGCTGGGCAAGGCGCAGGATTGCGGCGGCCTGGCCTACCTGAACGCGCTGGCGCAGAGCGTGCCCAGCGCCGCCAACCTGCGGCGCTATGCCGAGATCGTGCGCGAGCGCGCCGTGCTGCGCCGGCTGATCGCCGCCAGCGACGAGATCGCGACCAGTGCCTTCAACACCCAGGGGCGCGCGGTCGTGCAGATCCTGGACGAAGCCGAAGGCCTGATCTTCAAGATCGGCGAGGAGGGCTCGCGCACGCGCCAGGGCTTCCAGGGCATCGACAAGCTGGTGACGGCGCTGATCGACCGCGTGAACGAGCTGGCCGAGAACGGCGCCGAGGAAGTGACCGGCGTGCGCACCGGCTTCTACGAGCTCGACCGCATGACCGCGGGGCTGCAAAAGGGCGACCTGATCGTGCTGGCGGCGCGGCCGTCGATGGGCAAGACCGCCTTCGCGCTGAACATCGCCGAGCACGTGGCGGTGGCCGAAGGCCTGCCGGTGCTCGTGTTCTCGATGGAGATGGGCGCCGCGCAGCTGGCGCTGCGCATGGTCGGCTCGCTCGGCCGCATCGACCAGCAGCACCTGCGCACCGGCGCGCTGCGCAACGAAGAGTGGGAGCGGCTGGCCGAGGCGGTGGACCGGCTCGGCCGCGTGCAGCTGTACATCGACGAGACCCCGGCGCTGAACGCGGCCGAGCTGCGCGCGCGCGCGCGGCGCATGGCGCGGCAGTTCGGCGGCACGCTCGGCCTGATCGTCGTCGACTACCTGCAGCTGATGAGCGGCAGCAGCGGCAGCGAGGAGAACCGCGCCACCGAGATCGGCGAGATCTCGCGCGGCCTGAAGGCGCTGGCCAAGGAGCTGCAGTGCCCGGTGATCGCGCTGTCGCAGCTGAACCGCAGCGTCGAGAGCCGCAACGACAAGCGGCCGATGATGAGCGACCTGCGCGAATCGGGCGCGATCGAGCAGGATGCCGACGTGATCATGTTCATCTATCGCGACGAGTACTACAACAAGGAATCGAAGGAGCCGGGCGTCGCCGAGATCATCATCGGCAAGCAGCGCAACGGCCCGGTCGGCACCTTGAAACTCACCTTCCTGAAGCCGCTGACGCGCTTCGACAACCTGGCGCCGGGCAGCACGGGCGACTACTGATCCGGCCGGCGGCGCAACCCGGCCGGTGTGCAGGCGGCGCATAGCTGTATGAAAATACAGCATGTCGGCGCGAACCCCGACCCCTGACGAAGAGCCGCCCACTGCGCAATCTTCGGGCTGCGCCCGGCGCGGTTCGCCCCTGGCGCCGCCCGGCGGGATCGTGCCGGCGGCTGCGCTCCCGGGGCGCGGCACCGGCTGGGCGATCGCCCACCGCTTCACCGCCGAGCGGCACGAAGCCTTCGACGACGGCTGGGGCACGCTGCAGGCGGCGGCCGGCGAGGCGTGCGCGCCGCCGCCCACGCTGGTGCGCGAAGAGCGCGTGCGTGCGATCCTGGCGCGCAATGATTCGCCCGACATCGGCTTCGACCTGTCGATCAACCCCTATCGCGGCTGCGAGCATGGCTGCATCTACTGCTATGCGCGGCCCGCGCACAGTTGGCTGAACCTGTCGCCGGGGATCGATTTCGAGACCCGGATCGTCGCCAAGGTCAACGCGGCCGACGCCTTGCGCGCCGCCTTCGCCCGGCCCGGCTACGCGCCGCGGATGCTGAATCTCGGCTCGGTGACCGACGCCTACCAGCCGGTGGAGCGGCGGCTGCGCATCACCCGTGCGGTGGTCGAGGTGCTGGCCGAGCACCGGCATGCGTTCTCGCTGATCACCAAGTCGGCGCTGGTGGAGCGCGACCTGGACCTGATCGCGCCGATGGCGGCCGAGCGGCTCGCGGCCGCCTACGTGTCGATCACCACGCTCGACCCGGCGCTGGCGCGGGTGATGGAGCCGCGCGCGGCGGCGCCGTGGCGGCGGCTGCAGACGATCGAGCGGCTGGCCGCGGCCGGGGTGCCGGTGGGGGTGAGCGTGTCGCCGGTGATTCCGTTCGTCAACGAGCCCGAGCTCGAGCGCGTGCTCGAGGCGGCGGCTGCCGCCGGCGCCAGCCGTGCCTTCAGCATCGTGCTGCGCCTGCCGTGGGAGCTGAGCCCGCTGGTGCAGCAGTGGCTGCAGCAGCACTTCCCCGAGCGCGCCGCGCGCGTGATGGCGCGGCTGCGCGAGATGCGCGGCGGCCGCGACAACGACCCGCGCTTCGGCACGCGCATGCGCGGGCAGGGCGTGTGGGCGCAACTGCTGCGCCAGCGCTTCGACAAGGCCTGCGGCCGGCTGGGGCTGAACCGCGCGCGCATCGAACTCGACCTGAGCCGGTTTCGGCGGCCAGGCCCGACGCCGCCCGAGCCGGCCGCGCAGGGCCGGCTGTTCTGACCGGCGCGGGCGCGGGACGGCCCGGCCCGCCTACTTGAACAGGTCCTTCACGCGATCGGTCCAGCTCTTGGCGTTGGGCGAATGGCGGTCGCCGGCCTTGCGGAACGAGTCGTCCAGGTCGCGCAGCAGCTTGCGCTGGTGTTCGGTCAGCTTGACCGGCGTCTCCACCGCGACGTGGCAGTACAGGTCGCCCGGGTAGCTCGAGCGCAGCCCCTTGATGCCCTTGCCGCGCAGGCGGAAGGTCTTGCCGTGCTGCGTGCCTTCGGGCAGGTCGATCTCGGCGTTGCCGCCCAGCGTGGGCACCCCGATCGAGCCGCCGAGTGCCGCGGTGGTCAGCGACACCGGCACCGTGCAGTGCAGGTCGTCGCCGTCGCGCTCGAAGATCTCGTGCTGCTTGATGCGGATCTCGATGTACAGGTCGCCGTTGGGCCCGCCGTTGCTGCCCGGCTCGCCGTTGCCGGCCGAGCGGATGCGCATGCCCTCGTTGATGCCGGCCGGGATCTTGACCTCGAGCGTCTTCTGGCGCTTGATCCGGCCGGCGCCGCTGCACGCGGTGCAGGGCTCGGCGATGATCTTGCCGGTTCCGCGGCAGTGCGGGCAGGTCTGCTGGATGCTGAAGAATCCCTGGCGCAGGTGCACCTGGCCGCTGCCGCTGCAGGTGCTGCAGGTCTTCGGGCTGGTGCCGGGCTTGGCACCGCTGCCGTGGCAGGTGTCGCAGCTGTCCCAGCTCGGGATGCGGATCTGCGTGTCCTTGCCGCGCGCCGCCTCCTCGAGCGTGATCTCCATCGCGTAGCTCAGGTCGTTGCCGCGGTAGACCTGCTGCCCGCCGCCGCCGCGGCGGCCGCCGCCGAAGATGTCGCCGAAGATGTCGCCGAAGGCCTCGGCAAAGCCGCCGAAGCCTTCGGCGCCGGGGCCGCGCGCACCCATGTTCGGGTCGACGCCGGCATGGCCGAACTGGTCGTAGGCGGCCCGCTTCTGCGGCTCCGACAGCATCTCGTAGGCTTCCTTGGCCTCCTTGAACCGCTCCTCCGCCGCCTTGGCCTTGTCGCCCTGGTTGCGGTCGGGGTGGTGCTTCATGGCCAGCTTGCGGTAGGCCTTCTTGATGTCGTCGTCGCTGGCGTTGCGGGGTACGCCGAGCACGTCGTAGTAGTCGCGCTTTGCCATGGAAACCGGTGGTTGTCGAAAAGCGGAACCGCCGCGCCGAAGGCCGGGCGGGGCCCAGCACCTCGAACGCGGCGAAAGATCGCGGCCGGCCCGCTCGCGCGGGCCGGCCCGCGCGTCACTTCTTCACTTCCTTGAACTCAGCGTCGACCACGTTGTCGTCGGCCGGCCGCGCCGACCCGGCCTGCGCACCCTCGGGCGCCTGCGCACCCGCCGCCGCGCCGGCCGCACCCGCTGCGGCCGCCTGCTCGGCGTACATCTTCTCGCCGAGCTTCTGGCTGGCGCTCATCAGCGCCTCGGTCTTGGATTCGATCTCGGCCTTGTCGTCGCCCTTGATCGCTTCCTCGACCGCCTTCAGCGCCGCCTCGACCTTGTCCTTCTCGGCCGCGTCGAGCGCTGCGCCGTGCTCGGCCAGGCTCTTCTTCACCGAGTGCAGCATCGCGTCGGCCTGGTTGCGCGCGGTGGCCAGCTCGAACTTGCGGTGGTCCTCGGCCGCGTTCATCTCGGCGTCCTTGACCATCTTCTCGATCTCGGCCTCGTTCAGGCCCGAGTTCGCCTTGATGGTGATCTTGTTCTCCTTGCCGGTGGCCTTGTCCTTGGCGCCCACGTGCAGGATGCCGTTGGCGTCGATGTCGAAGGTGACCTCGATCTGCGGCAGCCCGCGCGGCGCCGGCGGGATGCCTTCCAGGTTGAACTCGCCGAGCGACTTGTTGCCCGCGGCCATCTCGCGCTCGCCCTGGAACACCTTGATCGTGACCGCCGGCTGGTTGTCGTCGGCGGTGCTGAACACCTGGCTGAACTTGGTCGGGATCGTGGTGTTCTTCTTGATCATCTTGGTCATCACGCCGCCCAGCGTCTCGATGCCCAGGCTCAGCGGAGTCACGTCGAGCAGCAGCACGTCCTTGCGCTCGCCGCCCAGCACCTGGCCCTGGATCGCCGCGCCCACTGCCACCGCCTCGTCGGGGTTGACGTCCTTGCGCGGCTCCTTGCCGAAGAACTCCTTGACCTTGTCCTGCACCTTGGGCATGCGCGTCATGCCGCCGACCAGGATCACGTCGTTGATGTCACTGGCCTTGATGCCGGCGTCCTTGATCGCGATCCGGCAGGGCTCGATCGAGCGCTCGATCAGATCCTCGACCAGGCTCTCGAGCTTGGCGCGCGTGAGCTTGATGTTCAGGTGCTTCGGGCCCGACGCATCGGCCGTGATGTAGGGCAGGTTGACGTCGGTCTGGGTGCTGTTGCTCAGCTCGATCTTGGCCTTCTCGGCGGCCTCCTTCAGGCGCTGCAGCGCGAGCACATCCTTGGTCAGGTCGACGCCCTGCTCCTTGCGGAATTCGGTGACGATGTAGTCGATGATGCGCTGGTCGAAGTCCTCGCCGCCGAGGAAGGTGTCGCCGTTGGTCGACAGCACCTCGAACTGCTTCTCGCCGTCGACATCGGCGATCTCGATGATCGAGATGTCGAAGGTGCCGCCGCCCAGGTCGTACACCGCGATCTTGCGGTCGCCCTTGCCGTGCTTGTCCAGGCCGAAGGCCAGCGCGGCCGCGGTCGGCTCGTTGATGATGCGCTTGACGTCCAGCCCGGCGATGCGGCCGGCGTCCTTGGTGGCCTGGCGCTGGCTGTCGTTGAAGTAGGCCGGCACGGTGATCACCGCCTCGGTGACTTCCTCGCCGAGATAGTCCTCGGCGGTCTTCTTCATCTTGCGCAGCACTTCGGCGCTGACCTGCGGCGGCGCGAGCTTCTTGCCGCGCACCTCGACCCAGGCGTCGCCGTTGTCGGCCGCGACGATCTTGAAGGGCATCAGGTTGATGTCCTTCTGCACTTCCTTCTCGGCGAACTTGCGGCCGATCAGCCGCTTGGACGCGTAGATCGTGTTCTTCGGGTTGGTCACCGCCTGGCGCTTGGCCGAAGCGCCGACCAGGATCTCGCCGTCATCCTGATAGGCGACGATCGACGGCGTGGTGCGCGCGCCCTCGCTGTTCTCGATCACGCGGGTCGAGTTGCCTTCCATGATCGACACGCACGAGTTGGTCGTGCCCAGGTCGATGCCGATGATCTTGCCCATTCGTGTTGCTCCTGAAAATGGAATCCGGATGTCTTGGAGTTGTGGATCGGTGCGCCGCTTTCAAGCCCGCGCGCTCACTTCGGTGCGGCCACCATCACCAGCGCGGGCCGCAGCACGCGGTCGGCGATCAGGTAGCCCTTCTGCAGCACCATCGCGATCGTGTTGGGCTCCTGCTCGGCGGGCACCATGCTCATCGCCTGGTGCTGGTGCGGGTCGAACTTCGTGCCCAGCGGCGGATTGATCGGCAGCACCTTGTTGCGCTCGAGCGCGGCCAGCAGCTGGCGCAGCGTGGCGTGCACGCCTTCGAGCATCTGCTCGGGCGTGGCCGGCTTGTCGGAATGCTGCTGCGCGATCGCCGCCTCGAGGCTGTCGCACACCGGCAGCAGGCTCTCGGCAAAGCCCTCGACCGCGAACTTGCGCGCCTTGGACATCTCCTCCTCGGCACGGCGGCGGACGTTCTCGGTCTCGGCCTTGGCACGCAGGTAGGCGTCGGACATGCCGGCGAGCTTGGCCTGCAATTCGCTCAGCTGCAGCCCCGCGTCGGGGGCTGCGGCGGCATCGGCGGCGCCCTCCGGCGGCGCTGCCGAGGCGGCTGCGGCAACGGCGAGGTCGTGAGGCTGGCCTGCAGCGGCTGCGGCCGGTTCATCTCGAGCTGGAATCGGTTCGTTCGGGTTCATGGCGGGCGATGAATGGCAAACGCACCAGATGTGCGTGCGGCGCGCCGGATTTCAAGGGGCCGGGTCTGCCGCAGCGGTCAACCGTCGTCGTCGATCGACGCGCTCCAGCGTTGCCAGTCGGCCAACCGACGCCGGTCGCGCTTGGTCGGCCTGCCGTGCTCCAGTGCCTGTGCCGGCTCCACCCCGTGGCGGCGCTGTTCGGCCCGTGCGCGGGCGCGCTCCAGGCTTTGCGGCGTCTCGGCATAGAGCTGCTGCGCCTGCGCGGCAGGGCCGCGCTGCGCGCTCAAACCCAGGACTTGCACCGTGCGGTGCAGGGCGTCCAGGCGCAAATCGACGCGGTCGCCGACGTGCAGTTCGCGCGCCGGCTTGGCCGGCAGGGCGTTGACCTCGATGCGCCCGCGTTGCGCCGCCTCGGCCGCCAGTGCGCGCGTCTTGCACAGGCGCGCGGCCCAGAGCCACTTGTCCAGGCGCATGCCTTCAGGCCGGTCGGTCATCGGGCTCGATTGTCTGCCAGTGCCGCCGCCCGGACATCCCGGCTTCGAGCCGGCCGTGCCCGGGGCTGCCGCGGCGGGTACGGGCCGGCAAGCGCGCTCAATCGCGCGCGCCGAGCGCCAACGCGCGCGCTCGTTGCGCCTGGAGCGCGGCCTCGTCGGGTGCCGCGGTATCCCAGCCCTGCAGGTGCCGCAGCGCGATGCGGCGCAGCGCGTCGATCCATTCGGGCCGGTCGTTGAGCGCGCTCAGGTAGTGGAACTCGCGTCCGCCGGCCTGGAGGAAGGCGGCGCGCGCCTCGCGGGCGATCTCGTCGAGCGTCTCGAGGCAGTCGGCGACGAATCCCGGGCAGATCACGTCCACGCGCGCCGTGCCGCCGCGCGCCAGTTCCACCAGCGTCGCCTCGGTCGCCGGCTGCAGCCAGCGCGCCCGGCCGAAGCGGCTCTGGAAGGTGACGCGGTAGTGCTCGGCCTTCAGCCCGAGCGCCTCGGCCAGCAGCCGGGCCGTCTCGTGGCACGCGCAGTGGTAGGGGTCGCCGAGTTCGAGCGTGCGCTGCGGCAGGCCGTGAAAGCTCATCAGCAGCAGGTCGCCGCGGCCTTCGGCCTGCCAATGGGCGCGCACGCGCGCGGCCAGCGCGTCGATGTAGGCCGGCTCGCCGTGGTACTCGTGCACGAAGCGCAGCTCGGGCACCCGGCGCGCATGCTGCCCCCACGCCGCCACGGCGTCGAACACGCTGCCGGTGGTCGCAGCCGCGTACTGCGGGTACAGCGGCAGCACGAGCACGCGGGTCACGCCTTCGGCGCGCAGGGCGTCCAGGCCCTCGGCGATGCCCGGGCGGCCATAGCGCATGGCGGCGCGCACGCGCACGCGGTGCCCCGCCTGGCCGAGCCAGCCCGCGAGCAGCTTGGCCTGCTTGTCGGTCCACAGCGCGAGCGGCGAGCCCTCGGGTGTCCAGATGCCGGCGTACTTGCGCGCCGAGCGCGCCGGGCGCACGCGCAGGATCACGCCGTGCAGCACCAGCCGCCACAGCGGCCGCGGGATCTCGACCACCCGCGGATCACCCAGGAACTGGGCCAGGTAGCGCCGCACCGCCGCCGCCGTGGGCGCATCCGGCGTGCCCAGGTTGACCAGCAGGATGCCCACGCGCGCCGGCTCGCCGTGGCGCATCGGTGGTTCGGGGCGGTAGTTCAAGAAGGCTCTCCGCCGCCGGCGCCCGGCGCGGGCCATCTGCCGCGGCTGCGCTCCCGCGCCGTCATGCCGCGCCCGGGCGGGCCAGGGTTTCGAGGGCAGCCGCGATCAGCGCGCGGTCGACCGGCTTGACCCAGCAGCCGCGAAAGCCGGCGGCCTGCGCGCGCAAGACCAGGCCGGCGTCGTCGTCGGCCGTGCACAGGAATGCAGGCACCGAGCCGAGCCCCGGCTCGGCGCGCAGCGCCGCGAGCAGGGCGAAGCCGTCGGTGTCGGGCAGGTTCAGGTCGATCACCAGCACGTCGGGCCGCTGCCCTCGTGCGCAGGCCAGCGCCTCGGTGCCGTCGCCGGCCGTGGCCAGGCACACGCCGTGCAGGGCCAGGCAGGCGGCCTCGAACAGCAGCAGGTTGATGCGGTCGTCGTCGACATACAGCAGTTGCATGCGCCCTCGAAGGCCGGGACGTCAGGGCAGCGTGGCAGCAGCGTCGTCGTGCAGCACCTCGAAGCGCACCGCCGCCGAGCCCGGGTCAGCGGGCGTGCCGCCCAGCCCGATCGCACCGCGCCCGTGCAAGGTGCAGCTGCCGCGCCGCAGGCTGACGATTTCGCCGTCGGCAAAGCGCACGTAGGTGCCGTTGTAGCTGAGGTCGCTGAGCTGGAAGCTGCCGCCGTGCCAGTCCAGCCGCGCATGCGAGCGCGACACGCGCGAGTCGTCGACGCGGTAGTGCGCCTGCGGGCTGCGCCCGAGCACGACCGGCATCTGCCGGCTGGCGAAGGTGCAGCTCTGGTCGAGCCAGCTCAGCCGCACCGCGTCGGGCTCCGCCGGCGGCGGCACGTCGCCGAACTGGGTGGCGGCGCTGTCGCTGCGCCGGCCGCCGAGCACGAAGATCTGCACCGGCTCGACGCGGCCGCGCAGCACGATCTGGTCTAGGCTGCGGAACTGCCGCCGCTGCGCGCCGCCCAGGCCTTCGAGCACCGCCGCGGTGACCAGCGTCTCGTTGTCGCCGGCGTGGTCGAGCAGCCGCGCGGCCACGTTGACCGCGTCGCCGAAGCAGTCGCCGCCGAGTTCGACCACCTCGCCGCGCGCCAGCGCCACCTGCAGCCGCAGCGCGCGCAGCCCGGCGCTGCCGGCCGGCGATGCGCCGCGGGCCGCGATCACGGTCAGCGCCTCGTGCATCTGGGAGGCTGCCTTGAGTGCCTGCACCGGCGTGTCGAACACGGCCATCAGGCCGTCGCCGAGCGTCTTGACCACGTGGCCGCCGCGCTGCACCACCGCCGGCACCAGCGCCGACACGCACTGCGTGACCACCGTGGTGGCTTCGGCATTGCCCAGCGTCTCGAACAGCCCCGTGCTGCCGCGCAGATCGGCAAAGAGGATGGTGCGCTGGGTGATCTGCGTCATGCCGGCGGAAAGTGTAATGCGCGGTCCCGAGGCCGACGCTTACAGACGCGCCGGCCCGACGGGTGCCGCGGTTCGTGCGCCGCTCGTGCCTGCGGCGCAAGCTGCGCAGTGCTCGCTGCGCGAGCCACGCGACCTGCGGCCGCGCGTCCTTGGCCAACCCTACAGGTTGTCCAAGTACGTGCGCAGCTTGTGTCTGCGGCGCAAGCTGCGCAGTGCTCGCTGCGCGAGCCACGCGACCTGCGGCCGCGCGTCCTTGGCCAACCCTACAGGTTGTCCAGGTACGTGCGCAGCTTGTGCCTTCCGCGCAAGCTGCGCAGTGCTCGCTGCGCGAGCCCCGCGACCTGCGGCCGCGCGTCCTTGGCCAACCCTACAGGTTGTCCAGGTACGTGCGCAGCTTGTCGCTGCGGCTCGGGTGCTTGAGCTTGCGGATCGCCTTGGCCTCGATCTGGCGGATGCGCTCGCGCGTCACGTCGAACTGCTTGCCGACCTCCTCGAGCGTGTGATCGGTGCTCATCTCGATGCCGAAGCGCATGCGCAGCACCTTGGCTTCGCGCGGCGTCAGGCTGTCGAGGATGTCCTTGACCACGTCGCGCAGGCCCGCCTGCATCGCCGCCTCGACCGGTGCGACGTTGTTGGTGTCCTCGATGAAGTCGCCCAAATGCGAGTCGTCGTCGTCGCCGATCGGCGTCTCCATCGAGATCGGCTCCTTCGCGATCTTCATGATCTTGCGGATCTTGTCCTCGGGGATCTCCATCTTCTCGGCCAGCGTCGGCGCGTCGGGCTCGTAGCCGAACTCCTGCAGGTGCTGGCGGCTGATGCGGTTCATCTTGTTGATGGTTTCGATCATGTGCACCGGGATGCGGATCGTGCGCGCCTGGTCGGCGATCGAGCGCGTGATCGCCTGGCGGATCCACCAGGTCGCGTAGGTCGAGAACTTGTAGCCGCGGCGGTATTCGAACTTGTCCACCGCCTTCATCAGGCCGATGTTGCCCTCCTGAATGAGGTCGAGGAACTGCAGGCCGCGGTTGGTGTACTTCTTGGCGATGCTGATCACCAGCCGCAGGTTGGCCTCGATCATCTCCTTCTTGGCGTCGCGGCTGGCCTTCTCGCCCTCGTTCATCTTCTTGTTGATGAGCTTCAGGTCTTCGAGCGGCACCACCGCGCGCGCCTGGATGTCGATCAGCTTTTGCTGCAGCTCCTGCACCGCCGGCAGGTTGCGCTGCAGCACCGCGCTGTAGGGCTTGCCGGCCGCGACCTCGCGCTCGGCCCACTTCAGATTGAGCATGCCCGCCGGGAAGGTGCGGATGAAGTGCTCCTGCGGCATGCCGCACTTGTCGACCACGATCTTGCGGATCTCGCGCTCGTAGCGGCGCACGTCGTCGACCTGGCTGCGCAGCAGGTGGCACAGCCGCTCGATCGTCTTGACCGTGAAGCGGATCGTCATCAGGTTGTCGCTGATCGCGTGCTGCGACTTGTTGTACGCCGGGCTCTTGTAGCCGTCCTTCGCGTAGGCCTTGCGCATCCGCTCGAAGTGCGTGCGCAGCTCGTCGAACTTGGCGAGCGCGGCGATCTTCAGCTCCTCGAGCTTCTTGGTCAGCGCGCGGCTGCCGCCGTTGCCGTCGTCGTCGTCCTCGTCGTCGAATTCGTCGAAGTCCTCCTCGGCGACGTAGTCGTCGGCCTCGTCGTCGCTGACGAAACCGTCGACGACCTCCGAGATCTTCATCTCGCCCGACGCGATCTTGTCCGACATCGCCAGCAGCTCGGCGATCGTGGTCGGGCTGGCGCTGATCGCCAGCATCATCGCCTGCAGCCCGCCCTCGATGCGCTTGGCGATCTCGATTTCGCCCTCACGCGTCAGCAGCTCGACCGAGCCCATCTCGCGCATGTACATGCGCACCGGGTCGGTGGTGCGGCCGAACTCCGAGTCCACCGTGGAGAGCGCGGCTTCGGCGGCTTCCTCGGCCTCCTCGTCGGTGGCGGTGGCGGTGTTGCTGCCGCTGATCAAGAGCGTCGCCGCGTCGGGCGCCTGCTCGTAGACGGCGATGCCCATGTCGTTGAGCATCGACACGATCGCTTCGAGGATCTCGTTGTCGACCAGCTTCTCGGGCAGGTGGTCGCTGATCTCCTGGTGGGTCAGGAAGCCGCGCGTCTTGCCCATCTTGATCAGCGTCTTGAGCTCCTGGCGGCGCTTGACGACTTCTTCTTCCGTGAGCGTGGCCTCCTCGAGGCCGAACTCGCGCATCAGCGCGCGCTCCTTCGCGCGGCTGACCTTCATGCGCAGCGGCTTGGCCTTGGCCTTGGCGTCGGCGTCGTCCGCGGCGACTTCGGCGTCGGCGACCAGGTCGGCGAAGTCGGCATCGCCGGCCAGGTCGGCCAAGGGCTGCGCAGGGGCAGGCGCTGCTGCCTTCTTGCCCTTGGGCGGGGCCGGCGGGGCAGCGGGCTTCGCGGCGGGCAGGGCCGCCTTGGCGCTCGGCGCTGCGGGCTTGGCGGCTGCCGGCTGCGGCTTGACGGCGGTCTTGCCCTGCGGCTTGGCGGCTGCTGCGGCCGGCTGCTTGCCCTTGGCCGGGGTCGCCGGAGCGGTCTGGACGGGCGTCACGGGCTTCTTCGCGGTCATGCGATTCCTCTGCGTCTTAGGGTTGCGACAACCGCACCGATGCCGCCGACACCGGCTGCCCGTTGGGCTGCGGGCGGCATGGCATGACGGGAACGGCCCTCGCGCGGGCGGACGGACAATGCGGGCGGGCAGCGGGGCGTGCGGTGAACGCCGGTGCGGTGCAGCCCTTGCGGGTATGGGAGGCCGGAAGATGCTGACCCGTGTCGCGGGTGGCCGGGGCCCGGAGGTGCTGAGATCACGTCTGCCGCTGCAAGCAGTGGATTATACCGCCGGGCGCTGCGCGGGAAGGGGCTGCGGCGCGAGTGCGCCGCGCAGGTGCAGCGTTGCGCGCGCGCCTGGCCGGGCCCTGCGGGCCCGCGGCCCGGGGCGGGGCTGCGCGGTCGTCAGCGCGGCGGCGTCGGATCGGCGTCCAGCGCCTGCAGCCGCCGCCACACCTGCTGCAGCTCGCGTCTGGCGTCGGGGTCTTCGCCGCCGAGCAGGGCCAGCGCAGCGCCGCGATCCTTCAGGTGCTGCTTCCACAACTGGGTGAGGACGCGGCGCAGATCGTCGAAGCCGACCACGTCGTCCACCGCCATCGTGGCCATCAGCCGCCGGGCCGGTTCGGCGAAGGCTTCGCCGTCGAGCTCGGCCTGCAGCGCCGCCCAGCCCAGCGGCCCATGTTCGTGCAGCTGGCGTTCGAGCCAGTTGCACAGCGCACCGTAGGGCTCGGGCAGCTGATGCAGCAACTCGTGGTCGTCGGCGTCCAGGCGCTCCCACCAGTCGCTGTGCAGCAGCAGCAGGCGCAGCGCCTGGTCGGCAAGCCCCACCGGCCGCTGGCGCAGCGGGCCGCGCCCACCGCGAGCGGCCGCCGCGGCACCGGCCGCCGGGCCGGGCGCGACGGCAGCCGGCGCTGGCGGCCGGCGCTGGGGCGCAGGGTCTGCGCCCTGCCACATCCGCGCGAGCTCGTCGGCGGGCAACTGCGCCAGCGCCGCGAGTTCGCCGAGCAGCTGGCGGCGCAGCATGCCGTCTGCGGGCAATGCGGCCCACAGCGGCCGGGCGTTGGCGAGCAGCCGCGCGCGCCCTTCGGCGCTGCCGCGGTCGCAGCCTTCGCCGGCCTGCTCGAGCATCTGGCGCGACAGGGGCACGGCGTCGGCCGCCGCGCGCTCGAAGGCCTCGGTGCCGTGGGTGCGCACGAAGCTGTCGGGGTCGTGCTCGGGCGGCAGGAACAGGAAGCGCAGGCTGCGCGTGTCGGCAGCCAGCGGCAACGCGGCCTCCAGTGCACGCGCCGCGGCGCGCCGGCCGGCGGCATCGCCGTCGAAGGCGAAGACCACGCTGTCGGTGAAGCGCAGCAGCTTGTGCAGGTGTTCGGCGGTGCAGGCGGTGCCCAGCGTGGCCACGGCGTGGCCCAGGCCGAGCTGGGCGAGCGCGACCACGTCCATGTAACCCTCGACGACGAGCGCATGGCCCTTGGCGCGGATCGCCTGGCGCGCCTCGTACAGGCCGTAGAGCTCGCGCCCTTTCACGAACACCGGCGTCTCGGGCGAGTTCAGGTACTTGGGCTCGCCGCTGCCGAGCACGCGGCCGCCGAAGCCGATGACTTCGCCCTTGGCCGAGCGGATCGGGAACATGATGCGGTCGCGGAAGCGGTCGTAGCGGCGGGTGTCGCCGTCGGCTTCGTCCTTGACGATCACCAGGCCCGCCTCGACCAGCACCGGATCGTCGTAGCGCGCGAAGGCACCGGCCAGCCCGTGCCGCCCCGGCGGTGCATAGCCCAGGCCGAAACGCCGGGCGATCTCGCCGCTCAAACCCCTGCGCTTCAGGTAGTCGATCGCCGCCGGGTGAGCCTTCAATTGCCGGCGATAGTGCTCGGCGGCGCGCGTCAGCACCTCGTGCAATGTCGCCTGGTGTTCGCGGGCCTGCTGCGCGCGCTCGCGCTGCGCGGGGTCGGCGGCCTCGTCGGGCACGCGCAAGCCGGCCGCCTGCGCCAGCTCCGCCACGGCGTCGCGAAACCCCAGCCCGGCGTTCCCGATCAGGAAATCGAGCGCGTTGCCGTGGGCGCCGCAGCCGAAGCAGTGGTAGGTCTGGCGCGCGGGGCTGACGGTGAAGCTCGGCGTCTTCTCGCCGTGGAACGGGCACAGCCCCTTGAAATTGATGCCGGCCTTCTTCAGCTCGACGCGGCGCTGCACCACGTCGACGATGTCGGTGCGGGCCAGCAGCTCGTGCAGGAATTCGGGCGGGATCATCGCCCGCGCAGTCTACGGCGCGGGTGCAGCGGCGTCAGCCGTGGCCGGCGGCATTGCCGCGCGCGGCTGCGGCGGCGCTCAGCACGAACAGACCGCGGTAGTCGCGCACCCAGCCGGCGACGACCGAAGCCGGCATCGGCGCGGCGATGCCGGTGCCCTGGCCGATGTGGCAGCCCATCTCCAGGAGTGCGCGCGCCTGCGCAGGCGATTCCACGCCTTCGGCGACCACGGTGCATTCGAAGGTGCGCGCCAGGCCGATCACGCCTTCGACGATCGCCCGATCCTGGTTGTCGTCGAGCATGTGGTGCACGAAGGACCGGTCGATCTTGAGCACGTCCACCGGCAACTGCTTCAGGTAGGTCAGCGTCGAGTAGCCGGTGCCGAAATCGTCGAGCGCGAAGCGCACGCCCAGTGCGCGGCACTGCGCGATCTTGGCCGACGCCGCTTCGAGGTCGGAATGCGCCGCCGTCTCCAGGATCTCGAGCTCGAGCGCGCCGGCCAGCGGCCCGTCGCCGTGGCGCGCCAGCAACTCGGCCAGGCGCAGCGCGAAGTCGCCCTCCTGCAGGTGGCGCGCCGACACGTTGACGCTGACCGACAGATCGAGGCCGGCGCGGCGCCAGCCCGCCAGGTGATCGAGCGCTTGGGCGAGCACCCAGTCGCCGATGCGCGCCGACAGGCCGGTGTTCTCGATCAGCGGCAGGAACTGCGCCGGCGCCACCAGGCCCTGCTGCGGGTGGTCCCAGCGCAGCAGCGCCTCGAGCCCGAGCACCACGCCGCGCCGCATGTCCACCTTCGGCTGGTAGTGCAGCACGAACTCGCCGTTGTCCAGCGCTTCCTGCACGCGGCCGATCGCCATCACCCGCTCTTCGTTGCGGCGGCGGTTCTCGGGGTCGAACAGCTGGTAGCCGTTGCGGCCGGCCTGCTTGGCGCCGTACATCGCGTGGTCGGCATGGCGCATCAGCGTGTCGGCATCGCTGCGGTCGATCGGATAGACGGTCACGCCGATGCTGGCGGTGACCTGCACCGCATCGGCTTCGGCATCGATGGCGTAGGGCTGCGCGATCACACGCAGCACGCGCTCGACCGCCAGCCGTACCTCCTCGGTCGAGCCGGCACGCAGCAGCAGCACGAATTCGTCGCCGCCGATGCGCCCGGCGGCGTCGGACCAGTAGTCGGTACTGCGCAGCGCGCCGCGCAGCCGCCCGGCCAGCTCGACCAGCAGCCGGTCGCCGGCGGCATGGCCGAAGCGGTCGTTGACCGGCTTGAAGCGGTCCAGGTCCAGGTAGCACACCGCCAGCAGGCAGCCGTCCTGATCGGCCGCCTGCATCGATTGCGCCAGCAGCTCCATCAGCCGGGTGCGGTTGGGCAGCCGCGTCAGTTCGTCGAAGTGCGCCTGCCGCTCGAGCTGGTCGCGCTGCTGCTTCTGTTCGGTGACGTCGGAGATCACCAGCACGTGGCAGCGCACGCCGCCGTCGTCGGCCGGGACCGTCGAGATCGTCGCCTGCAGCGTGCAGGGCTGGCCGCTGCGGCGGCGCTCGACGATCTCGCCGCGCCACAGGCCGTGCGTGCGCAGGCCGGACCACATCAGCAGCCGCTGCTGGCGCAGCAGCGGATCGGCCGGCGCCGGCCGCAGCATCGACGGCACCGTGCCGATCAGCTCGTCGCGCGGCACGCCGAGGATCTGCGTGAAGGCCGGGTTGGCGTCGAGCACGCGCATGTCGGCGTCGACGATCAGCAGGCCTTCCTGCACGTGCTGGAACAGGTTGGCCGACAGGCGCTGGCGGTCGAGCGCGTCGTGGCGCGCGCCGGCATCGGACAGCGTGGCGATCAAGCGCCTGGCCAGGCCGTGGCGGTCGCGCTCGGCCGCCATCCATTGCGCCTCCAGCCAGCGCCAGCCGCCGTCGGCGCGCACGCGGACTTCGCGCTGCAGCCGCTGTTCGGCGCCGGCCACGAGGCGGTCGATCGCCTGGCGCAGGGCGGGGCGATCCTCGTCGTGCACGCGGGCCAGCCAGTCCGACAGCAGCGGCGAATCGCTGCCGCTGAGCTTGTGCCATGCGGGCGACGCCCGGCCGCGGTCGTCGCCGACGCGCCATTCGGCAGCGCCGAAGCCGGCATCGCCGAGCGCTCCCACCCAACGGCGCTCGGATGCGAGGCGCCCGGCGGTGAAGACGTGGACTTCCAGCACCACGGCGCTGCAGGCGGCTGCAAACCACCAGGCGGCTTGCGGCGAGTGGGCAAAGGCGCCAAGGCCGGCCAATGCCATCATGTTCAGGCCGAGCGCGGCGATCGACGCCAGCGGGCCGGCAACGACGATCCCGGCGCTGGCTGCCGCCAGGCCCAGCAGCCCGCCGAACAGCACGGTCAGCGCCAGCGTCGCGAATGCGGCCGTGCCCGGCAGCAGCATCATGGCCGCAGCAGCCGCACACACGGCCAACGCCGCTGCCAGATTGAGCCCGCGCCGGGTACGCGAGTGAATCGACTGCTGGAGCGCTTCGGTGCTGCACAGCAGGCCGGCGGGCGCCGCGAGCGCCAGCCCGAGCGCACGCAAGCCGAAGGCGGCCCATGGCTGCGGTGCCTGCGCTGCCGCCGCCGGCAGCAGCGCCGCCAGCGCGGCCCGGGCGATGCCGCCCAGCACGGCGGCCGCCAGCACGGCCGCCAGCACCTGAGCGATCGCGCCGGGGCGCTCGGCGCTGTCGGCCGGGTGCCGCCCGTAGTGGAGCACGCGGGCGCCGACTGCGGCGCCGGCCAGGTCGCCGGCAACCAGGGCGGCCAGCGTGGCCGGGTCGCCCCTGGGTCCCAGCGCCAGCAGCACGCCGGCGCCGGCGATGCCCAGCATCATGGCCGGGCCCCATCTGGCCACGACGATCAAGGCCACGGCCGCCGGCAGCCAGGGCAGCGCGTCCGGCCCGAAGGCCGCGCACAGCTTGACGCTCAGCCCGTAGCCGGCGGCGGCGACCAGCATCCGCTGCCACTGCGCCGCCGGCAGCCACGAGCGGCCGGACTGCGGATCAGCGGCGCCCGGCGGTTTCATCGCCGGCCGGCGGTGCGGCGCGCGGCGCGCGCGCGATCGGTTACGCAGCGGTGCATGGCGCGGGCGGGGCGGGAGTTGGATGAACCCGGGCGCCCGCGGCGGGTCTCAGACCGCGAATTCCTCGAGCCGGCGCCCGCCAGCCAATTCGGTGCGCAGCCAGTTCGGCTGCAGGCCGCGGCCCGACCAGGTATCGCCGGTGGCTTGATTGCGGTATTTGGGGGCGACCTTGCTGGTGGCGCGCCGCGCGCCGGCCGCCGACTTGGCGGTGATATCGGCAACCGTCAGGCCGTGCTCGGCCATGAGCGCGCGCACGCGCGCGACCGCGTCGGCGCGTTCGGCACGCTGCGCTTCGGCAATCTGCCGCTCGAGCTCGACCTTCTGGGCAATCAACTCACTGACGCTGGGCATCTCGGAATCTCTCTTCGGAGCCATGAACGGATTCCAATATAGCACCGGCGATTCCCGGCCGGCATGCGGATGAATCCCAACGATCGACGCTCGCCGGCACGGCGGGCCGGCACGCGCATACTCGGATGCCGATCGTCCACGCGGCTGCCCCTGATGCCGTACGCCTGCGCGGGTTTCAGGCCCCGGGCGGCACGTATCCCGCCGGCTTCTCGGCGCCGGCACCGAAGAAGAACTGCTCCATCTGTCGCGCCAGATACTGGCGCGCTTGCGCATCCGCCAGGCTCAGCCGGTTCTCGTTCACCAGCATCGTCTGATGCTTCTTCCAGATCTCGAAGGCTTCCTTGCTGACCTGGTCGTAGATGCGCCTGCCGAGTTCGCCGGGGTAGGGCGGGAAATCCAGCCCGGGCGCCTCGCGCTTCAGATAGATGCATTGCACGGTGCGTGCCATCACGGGTTCCCTTCCATTTCCGACCCTGGATCCGGATTCATCCCAGGCGCTTGAGCAGCACCTGCGAGCGCCGGTCCCAGTTGTACTTGCGCTTGCGCGCTTCGGGCAGTTGATCGGGATCGACCTGCACGAAACCGCGCTTGACAAACCAGTGCATCGTGCGCGTGGTCAGCACGAAAATGCTTTGCAACCCCATCGACCGTGCGCGCTGTTCGATGCGCTTGAGGATTCTCTCGCCGTCGCCCTGGCCCTGCACCTGCGGGGATACCGTCAGCGCCGTCATCTCGCCGGTGCGGGCTTCGGGGTACGGATACAGCGCGGCGCAGCCGAAGATGATGCCGTCGTGCTCGATCACGCTGTAGTTGGCGATGTCGCGCTCGATCTCGGTGCGCTCGCGCCGCACCAGCGTACCGTCGCGCTCGAAGGGCTCGATCAGCTTGAGGATGCTGCCCACGTCGTCGGCAGTGGCTTCGCGCAGGCTTTCGAGTTTTTCGTCGACGACCATCGTGCCGATGCCGTCGTGCGTGAACACCTCCAGCAGCAGCGCGCCATCGACGGCGAAGGGCAGGATGTGCGAGCGCTCGACGCCGCCTTCGCAGGCGCGGATGCAGTGCCGCAGGTAGAACGCGGTTTCGGTGGGCTGGGTCGGCGCCGGCAGCGCGGCGAGCAGCTTCTTCGCGTCGGCCAGCACCAGTTCGGTGTCGATCGGGCTTTCGGGGTCGTCGGGGCGCTCGAGGATGCCCGGCAACTCGGTCAGGAACAGCAGCTTGTCGGCCTGCAGCGCCACCGCGGTGCTGGACGCCACGTCTTCCATCGTCAGGTTGAAGGCCTCGCCTGTGGGCGAGAAGCCGAAGGGGCTGAGCAGCACCAGCGCGCCGGCATCGATCGCGCGCCGGATGCCGGTGGCGTCAACCCGCCGCACCAGGCCCGAATGCCGGAAGTCGACGCCGTCGATGATGCCCACCGGGCGCGCAGTCAGGAAATTGCCCGACACGATCCGCACCGTCGCGTTGGCCATCGGCGTGTTCGGCAGCCCCTGCGAGAACGCGGCCTCGATCTCGAAGCGCAGCTGGCCCGCGGCCTCCTGCGCCGCGTCCAGCGCCACGGCGTCGGTGATGCGCAGCCCGTGGCTGAAGCGCGACACGTGGCCCTTGGCGGCGAGCTGTTCGTTCAGCTGCGGCCGGAAGCCGTGCACCAGCACCAGCCGGATGCCGATCGCCTGCATGATCGCCAAGTCCTGCACGAAGGCGTTGAGTCGGCCGGCGGCGATCAGCTCGCCGGCCATCGCGACCACGAAGGTCTTGCCGCGATAGGCGTGCATGTACGGCGCGACGCCGCGGAACCACGGGACGAAGACGTGCGGGAAGACGACGCTCACGCTTTTCATTGTGCCGCAGCGCCCATGCCGGCCCGGGATGCGCGCGCGGATAATCCGCCGCCCGTGACGAAGCGCGCCGCCAACCCGGCCCCCCCGATCCGCTTTCCCGAATCGCTGCCGGTCAGCGCGCGCCGCGGCGAGATCGCCGCCGCGCTGCGTGCGCACCCGGTGGTCATCGTCTGCGGCGAGACCGGCTCGGGCAAGACCACGCAGCTGCCGAAGATCGCGCTGCAGCTCGGCCGCGGCCTGGGTGCCGGCGGC
>JAFEFZ010000247.1 GCA_018240325.1 Pseudomonadota bacterium | reverse complement strand
GGGGGGGGCGGGGGGGGGGGGGGGGGGGGGGGGGGGGGGGGGGCGTGGGGCGGCGGCGGGCTCGTCGGGGAGCGCGCGTCGCGCGGAACCGACGCCGCGTGCGCCAGCGCGGCCGGTCCGGCCGGCCGGCGTCCCGGCCCTGGGCACAATAGGCGCCGCGCGCGCCGCGATTCTAGTGAGCGTGCCGCACCCGCGCCGGGGCGCCGCGGGCCGACCGACCAAGACCGACCAGAACGAGAGGGGGACTGCCGATGTCGCTGATGTCCAACCTGGACCTGATCCGCCGGGTGCCGCTGTTTTCGATGCTCACCAACGACCAGGCCCAGGCGATCGCCGACGCCGTGGTCAAGCGGCGCTTCCGCCGCGGCGAGCTGGTGGTGGAGCAGGGGCGCAAGAGCAACGCGCTGTTCATCCTGCTCAACGGGCGCGCGCGCGTGCTGACCAGCGACACGCGCGGCCGCGAGGTGATCCTGGCGGTGCTGGAAGCCGGCGACTACGTGGGCGAGATGAGCCTGATCGACAACGAGCCGCACTCGGCCACGGTGCGCGCCGAGGTGCAGACCGACATGCTGGTGCTGGCGCGCGCCGACTTCGCGCGCTGCCTGCCCGAGAACTCCACGCTCGCCTACGGCGTGCTGCGCGGCCTGGTGCGCCGGCTGCGCCATGCCGACCGGCAGATCGAGTCGCTGGCGCTGCTCGACGTCTACGGCCGCGTGGCGCGCACGCTGCTCGAGATGGCCGAGGACGACAAGGGCGTCAAGATCATCCGCCACAAGGTGTCGCGCCAGGACATGGCCAAGGTGGTGGGCGCGTCGCGCGAGATGGTCAGCCGCGTGATGAAGGATCTCGAGGAGCGCGGCGTGATCGAGACCCAGGACAACGGCTCGGTCATCATCAAGGAGCGGCTGCAGAACGATTGACCGCGGGCGCGCAGGGCGCGCCGGGTGTCGCCTCGATGCCGCCCGCCTGCGGCCGCGGTCGGCTGGGCCCACGGCCGGCAGCCGCCGCGCTGCCGGCCGTGGGCTGCCGTTGGGGCGGCTGATCCGCCGGCAGCGCCGAGCCGGCCGCCTCGAATCCGCCGCGCGGCGTTGGGCGCCCGGCGCGCACGGCTCGATCGGCCACAATCGACGCCATGACCTTTCCGCTCGGATCGCTGCGCGCCGAAGGCGGCGCTGCCGCCGGCACCTTGACCCGCGGCGCAGCGCCGAAGACCGCGATGCCGTCTGCCCCGATGACCCCGCTGACGCCGGTGGCGCGGCTGCGCCGCCAGGCGCTGCTGGCGGCGCTGGGCGTGCTGTGGCTGCTGGTGCTGCTGGCGCTGCTCACCTACGACGCAGCCGACCCCGGCTTCTCGACCTCGGGCAGCGGCGCGCCGGTGCACAACCGGGCCGGGCTGATGGGTGCGTGGGTCGCCGACCTGGGGCTGTTCCTGTTCGGCTTCTCGGTTTGGTGGCTCGTGTTGGTCAGCCTGCGCGCCTGGCTGTCGGCGCTGATGCGCACGCTGCACGGCGGCCATGCGCCCGGGCCGTTGCCGCGTGCGGTGTTCTGGCTGGGCCTGGCGCTGCTGCTGGCCGCCAGTTGCGCGCTGGAGTGGTCGCGCCTGTACCGCTGGGAGAGCGGCCTGCCCGGCCGCCACGCCGGCGGCGCGCTCGGCTACACGCTCGGGCCCCTGGCCGAGCGGCTGTTCGGCTTCACCGGCTCGGGCGTGCTGTGGATCGCGCTGCTGGTGGCGGGCATGGCGCTGGCGTTGCGCTTCTCGTGGCTCGGCGTGGCCGAGCGCATCGGCGGCGCCGTCGACGGCTGGTTCGAGCGCCGCCGCGAGCGCCGCGCCCGGGTCGAAGACCGGCGCATCGGCGAGCGGCTGGTGGTCGAGCGCGAGCAGGAGATCGAGGTCGAGCGCCAGGAGGAGATGGTGCACGTGCCGCTGGTGATCGAGCCGCCGGTGCTCGAGGTGCCCAAGTCGGAGCGGGTGGCGCGCGAGCGCCAGCAGCCGCTGTTCAAGGAGCTGGCCGACACCCGGCTGCCGCAGGTCGACCTGCTCGACGAGCCGCTGTCGCGCGTCGAATCGGTCACGCCCGAATCGCTGGAGATGACCAGCCGCATGATCGAGAAGAAGCTGAAGGACTTCGGCGTCGAGGTGCGCGTGGTCGCGGCCAGCCCGGGGCCGGTGATCACGCGCTACGAGATCGAGCCGGCCGTCGGCGTGAAGGGCGCGCAGGTGGTCAACCTGGCGAAGGACCTGGCGCGCTCGCTGTCGCTGGTGAGCATCCGCGTGGTCGAGACCATTCCCGGCAAGAACTACATGGCGCTGGAGCTGCCCAATGCGCGCCGGCAGACGATCCGGCTGGCCGAGATCCTAGGCTCGCAGGTCTACCACAGCGCGGCGTCGCTGCTGACGATCGCGCTGGGCAAGGACATCGTCGGCAACCCGGTGGTCGCCGACCTGGCGAAGATGCCGCACTGCCTGGTGGCCGGCACCACCGGCGCGGGCAAGTCGGTGGGCATCAACGCGATGATCCTGAGCCTGTTGTACAAGGCCGAGGCGCGCGACGTGCGCCTGATCCTGATCGACCCGAAGATGCTCGAGATGAGCGTCTACGAAGGCATCCCGCACCTGCTGTGCCCGGTGGTCACCGACATGAAGCAGGCGGCCAACGCGCTCGCCTGGTGCGTGGCCGAGATGGAGCGGCGCTACAAGCTGATGAGCAAGCTGGGCGTGCGCAACCTCGCCGGCTACAACAAGAAGATCGCGGAAGCCCACGACCGCGGCGAGACCCTGCCCAACCCCTTCAGCCTGACGCCCGAAGCGCCCGAGCCGCTGGAGCGGCTGCCCAACATCGCGGTCGTGATCGACGAGCTCGCCGACCTGATGATGGTGGTCGGCAAGAAGATCGAGGAGCTGATCGCGCGCCTGGCGCAGAAGGCACGCGCCTGCGGCATCCACCTGGTGCTGGCCACGCAGCGCCCGAGCGTGGACGTGATCACCGGGCTGATCAAGGCCAACATCCCGACGCGCATCGCCTTCCAGGTGGCGAGCAAGATCGACAGCCGCACCATCCTCGACCAGATGGGCGCCGAGGCGCTGCTCGGCCAGGGCGACATGCTGTACCTGGCCGCCGGCACCGGGTTGCCGGTGCGCGTGCACGGCGCCTTCGTCAGCGACGACGAGGTGCACCGCGTCGTCGACTACCTGCGCAGCCAGGGCGAGCCCAACTACATCGAGGGCCTGCTCGAAGGCGGCGTGCTCGAAGGCGAGGCCGAGCCGGCGCTGTTCGGCGAGGGCGGCGGCAACGGCGGGAATGGCGAGGCCGACCCGATGTACGACCAGGCGGTGGCGATCGTGCTGCAGCACCGGCGCGCGTCGATCTCGCTGGTGCAGCGCCACCTGCGCATCGGCTACAACCGCGCGGCGCGGCTGCTCGAGCAGATGGAGAAGTCGGGGCTGGTGACGGCGATGGCCACCAACGGCAACCGCGAGCTGATCGTGCCGCGGCGCGATGAATAGGCGCATGCCGGCCGCGGCGCGCGGGCTGCGCGCGATGGTGCTGGCGGCGTCGATGCTGGCCGCGGCCGCGGGCAGTGCGCGCGCCGACGCCGTCGACACGCTGCGCGACTTCGTGCGCGACGTGAAGAGCGGCCGTGCCGAATTCACCCAGACGGTGAGCTCGCCCGACGGCGCGCGCCGCAAGGTGTCGAGCGGCAGCTTCGAGTTCCAGCGGCCCGACCGCTTCCGCTTCGCCTACGCCCGGCCCTACGAGCAGTTGATCGTCGGCGACGGGCGCAAGGTGTGGATCTATGACGCCGACCTGAACCAGGTCAGCGTGCGCGCGTTGAGCCAGGCGATCGGCGCGACGCCGGCGGCGCTGCTGGCGGGTGCCGCGCTCGAACGCGACTTCGTGCTGCAGGCGCAGCCGGCGCAGGATGGGCTGGATTGGGTGCAGGCCACGCCGCGTGTCAAGGACGGCGCCTTCCAGTCGATGCGCATCGGTTTTCGCGGCAAGGAGCTGGCGCAGGTGGAGATCCTCGACAGCTTCGGCCAGCGCTCGCGGCTGCAGTTCAGCCGCTACGAAGCGAACCCGGCGTTGCCGGAATCGGCGTTCCGCTTCGTGCCGCCCAAGGGCGCCGACGTGATCGAGCAGTAGCGCGCCGCCGGCGCGGCGCGCGGCGACAATCGCGCATGGTGGAGCAGGACGGCTTGTTCGACGACGATGCCGCCGCGGCGCCGGTGGCCGTTGCTGCTGCCGCAGCCGCTGCCGCGGCGCCGCTGGCCGAGCGGCTGCGCCCGCGCAGCATCGGCGAGGTGGTCGGCCAGCCGCACCTGCTCGGCGCCGGCAAGCCGCTGCGCACGGCCTTCGAGACCGGCCGGCTGCACTCGATGATCCTGTGGGGCCCGCCCGGCACCGGCAAGACCACGCTGGCGCGGCTGGTGGCCGGCGCCGTCGATGCCGAATTCATCGTGCTGTCGGCGGTGCTCGCCGGCGTGAAGGACATCCGCGACGCGGTCGAGAGCGCGCGCGCCGCGCAGCGCGCGGGGCGCGGCACCGTGGTCTTCGTCGACGAGGTGCACCGCTTCAACAAGGCGCAGCAGGACGCGTTCCTGCCGCACGTGGAGTCGGGGCTGTTCACCTTCATCGGCGCGACCACCGAGAACCCGTCCTTCGAGGTCAACGCCGCGCTGCTGTCGCGCGCGACGGTGCACGTGCTGCGCCCGCTCGAGCACAGCGACCTGGCGCTGCTGGTCGGCCGCGCGCAGGCGCTGACCGGCGCGCCGGCGCTGACCGACGCGGCGTGCGCGCGGCTGCTCGCGCATGCCGACGGCGACGCGCGCCGGCTGCTCAACGCCTACGAGGTGGTGGCCGAACTCGCTGCGCGCGAAAGCGGCCTCGCGCAGATCGGCGAGCCGCTGCTCGAGCGCGCGCTCGGCGAGCAGTTGCGCCGCTACGACAAGGGCGGCGACCAGTTCTACGACATGATCTCGGCGCTGCACAAGAGCGTGCGCGGCTCCGACCCCGACGCCGCGCTGTACTGGCTGGCGCGCATGCTCGACGGCGGCGCCGATCCGCGCTATGCGGCGCGCCGCCTGCTGCGCATGGCCAGTGAAGACGTCGGCCTGGCCGACCCGCGCGCGCTGCGCCTGGCGCTGGACGCGGCCGAAGTCTACGAGCGCCTCGGTTCGCCCGAAGGCGAGCTGGCGCTGGCCGAGGCCGTCGTCTATCTGGCGGTGGCGCCGAAGTCCAACGCGGTCTATGCCGCCTGGAACGCGGTGCGCGAGCAGATCCGCGGCGACGGCACGCGCCCGGTGCCGCTGCACCTGCGCAATGCGCCGACGCGGCTGATGAAGACGCTCGGCCACGGCAGCGGCTATCGCTACGCGCACGACGAAGCCGGCGGCTTCGCCGCCGGCGAGGACTACCTGCCCGAGGGCCTGCAAGGCCGGCGCTGGTACGAGCCGGTGGCGCGCGGCCTGGAGCTGCGCATCGGCGAGCGCCTGGCCGAGCTGCGCGCGTTGAACAAGGCGGCGCGCGAGGCGGGTTGACGCGCGCTGCCGCGGCCGCCCGCACCCGGCGGCCACCTGGGAAAGCCCGGCCCTGCTGCGTGTAGGGGCACGCCTAGAATCGCGCCCCCAGGGCAGCGCACGGACGGTGCATCGGCCCGCGAGTCGGCGACCGAATCGGCCCACCAGGATCCCCCCCGCGATGGACATCTTCATCCAGCAGATCATCAACGGGCTGGTGCTGGGCAGCATGTATGCGCTGGTGGCGCTCGGCTACACGATGGTCTACGGGATCATCAACCTGATCAACTTCGCGCACGGCGAAGTGCTGATGATCGGCGCGCTGGTCAGCTGGACGGTGGTGACGGCGCTGGCCGACACCGGCCTGCCGGGCTGGTTGCTGATGCTGATCTCGCTGCCGGTGGCGGTGGTGGTGTGCTGCGTGCTGAACTTCAGCATCGAGAAGATCGCCTACCGGCCGCTGCGCAGCGCGCCGCGGCTGGCGCCGCTGATCACCGCGATCGGCATGAGCCTGCTGCTGCAGACGGTCGCGATGATCATCTGGAAGCCCAACCCGAAGCCCTACCCGATCCTGTTGCCGCCCGAGCCCTTCGACCTCGGCGGGCCGGTGATCAGCGTCGCGCAGATCATGATCCTCGGGCTGACCGCGGTGATCCTGGCGGTGCTGAGCTGGCTGGTCAACCGCACCAAGCTCGGCCGCGCGATGCGCGCCACCGCCGAGAACCCGAAGGTGGCGGCGCTGATGGGCGTGAAGCCCGACTTCGTGATCTCGGCCACCTTCGTGATCGGCGCGGCGCTGGCCGCGGTGGCCGGCATCATGTGGGCCGCCAACTACGGCACCGTGCAGCACACGATGGGATTCATCCCGGGGCTCAAGGCCTTCACCGCGGCGGTGCTCGGCGGCATCGGCAACCTGGGCGGCGCCGTCGTGGGCGCGTTGCTGCTCGGGCTGGTCGAGGCGCTGGGCGCCGGCTACCTGGGTGACCTGACCGGCGGCGTGCTCGGCAGCCACTACGCCGACATCTTCGCCTTCGTCACGCTGATCCTGGTGTTGACGCTGCGGCCTCAGGGCCTGCTCGGCGAACGCGTCGCCGACCGCGCCTGACCGGAAGGGGCACGCCGATGAAGAACAAGTGGCTCGTGTTCGCCGTGTGCGCGGTGCTGCTGATCGCGGCGCCGCTGGTCGTGCAGCAGTTCGGCCACGCCTGGGTGCGCATCATGGCCACCGCGCTGCTGTACGTGCTGCTGGCGCTGGGTCTGAACCTGATCGTCGGCTACGCCGGGCTGCTCGACCTGGGCTACGTCGCGTTCTATGCGGTCGGCGCGTACATGTACGCGCTGCTCGCCAGCCCGCACCTGTTCGAGACCTTCCCGGCCGTCAAGGCGATGTTCCCGAACGGGCTGCACGCGCCGATCTGGCTGGTGGTGCCGCTGGCTGCGGCGCTGGCGGCGATCGCCGGCGTGCTGCTGGGCACGCCGGTGCTCAAGCTGCGCGGCGACTACCTGGCGATCGTCACGCTCGGCTTCGGCGAGATCATCCGCGTGTTCCTGAACAACCTCGAGCACCCGGTCAACATCACCAACGGGCCGCGCGGGCTGGACCGCATCGACCCGATGCGCATCTTCGGCCTGAACTTCGGCAAGGCGCTCGACATCGGCGGCTTCAAGATCGCGTCGGTCACGCTGTACTACTGGCTGTTCCTGGTGCTGGTGGTCTTCAGCGTGATCATCTGCCACCGGCTGGAGCTCAGCCGCATCGGCCGCGCGTGGATGGCGATCCGCGAGGACGAAGTCGCCGCCAAGGCGATGGGCATCAACACGCGCAACATGAAGCTGCTGGCCTTCGGCATGGGCGCCACCTTCGGCGGCGTGTCGGGGTCGATGTTCGCCGCCTTCCAGGGCTTCGTGTCGCCCGAATCCTTCAGCCTGATGGAGTCGATCATGATCGTGGCGATGGTCGTGCTCGGCGGCATGGGCCACCTGCCCGGGGTGATCCTGGGCGCGCTGCTGCTGGCGGCGCTGCCCGAGGTGCTGCGCTACGTCGCCTCGCCGCTGCAGGAGATGACCGGCGGCCGGCTCGACGCGTCGATCCTGCGCCAGCTGCTGATCGCGCTGGCGATGATCGTGATCATGCTGCTGCGCCCGCGCGGCCTGTGGCCGCCGGCGGAGCACGGCAAGGCCGCGCCGGTGCCGGCCGCGCAGCGCTGAACGGGGGGCCGCGATGGGCGAAACCGTTCTCAAGGTGCAGGGCGTCGGCAAGCGCTTCGGCGGGCTGCAGGCGCTGTCCGACGTGGGCATCACGATCGAGCGCGGCCAGGTCTACGGGCTGATCGGCCCGAACGGCGCCGGCAAGACGACTTTCTTCAACGTGATCACCGGGCTGTACATCCCCGATTCGGGCAGCTTCGAGCTCGGCGGCAAGCCCTACAAGCCGAGCGCGGTGCACGAGGTCGCCAAGGCCGGCATCGCGCGCACCTTCCAGAACATCCGGCTGTTCCCCGAGATGACGGCGCTCGAGAACGTGATGGTCGGCCGCCACGTGCGCACCGGTTCGGGCCTGTTCGGCGCGGTGTTCCGCACGCGCAGCTTCAAGGCCGAGGAAGCGGCGATCCGCGCGCGCGCGCAGGAGCTGCTCGACTACGTCGGCATCGGCCGCTACGCCGACTTCCGCGCGCGCACGCTCAGCTACGGCGACCAGCGGCGGCTCGAGATCGCGCGTGCGCTCGCCACCGAGCCGAAGCTGATCGCGCTCGACGAGCCTGCCGCCGGCATGAACGCGACCGAGAAGGTGGTGCTGCGCGAGCTGATCGACCGCATCCGCAACGACGGCCGCACGATCCTGCTGATCGAGCACGACGTGAAGCTGGTGATGGGGCTGTGCGACCGCGTGACCGTGCTCGACTACGGCCGGCAGATCGCCGAGGGCTCGCCGGCCGAGGTGCAGCGCGACGACAAGGTGATCGAGGCCTACCTCGGCACCGGGCACCAGGCCCATTGACACGGAGCACGCGGCGATGGCGAACGAGGTGATGCTGCGCGTCGTCGGCCTGAAGGTGGCCTACGGCGGGATCCAGGCGGTCAAGGGCATCGCCTTCGAAGTGCGCCAAGGCGAGCTGGTCAGCCTGATCGGCGCCAACGGCGCCGGCAAGACCACGACGCTGAAGGCGGTGACCGGCATGCAGCCGGCGGCCGACGGCCAGATCGAGTTCCTGGGCCGCGGCATCAAGGGCCAGGGCGCGTGGGACCTGGTCAAGCAGGGGCTGGTGATGGTGCCCGAGGGGCGCGGCTGCTTCCAGCGCATGACGATCACCGAGAACCTGCAGATGGGCGCCTACGTGCGCAACGACGCCGAGATCGCGGCCGACATCGACAAGGTGTTCGGCATCTTCCCGCGGCTGAAGGAGCGTGCGCTGCAGCTGGCCGGCACGATGAGCGGCGGCGAGCAGCAGATGCTGGCGATGGGGCGCGCGCTGATGGCGCGGCCGAAGGTGCTGCTGCTCGACGAGCCGTCGATGGGGCTGAGCCCGATCATGGTCGACAAGATCTTCGAGGTCGTCGCCGACATCCACCAGCGCGGCACCACGATCCTGCTGGTCGAGCAGAACGCCAGCCGCGCGCTGCAGCTGGCCGACCGCGGCTACGTGATGGAATCGGGCGAGATCACGATGAGCGGCGGCGGCCGGCAGCTGCTGAGCGACCCGAAGGTGCGCGCCGCCTACCTGGGCGAATAGGCGGCCTCGGCACCTGCGCGATCGGCGGCGCAGCGCGTCCCGGGCCGACGGGTCCGGCCCAAATCCCTGCTGCCGGCCGGGCTGCCGGGCTCCTAGAATTCCTCCCCCCTGTCAGGGAGCGAAGCATGATGAAGACTTGGTTTCGACCGATCCGGGCCGCGGCGGTGCTGATGCTGATCGCCTGCGCCGCCGCCGCGGTGCCGGCGCAGACGCCGGCTGCCGCACCGGCCGGGGCGGTGCCGTTGTCCACCGACCCCTGGCCGCGCGACATCAGCATCCCGGACGCGGCAGTGCTGATCTACCAGCCGCAGGTCGACAGCTGGGTCGGCAACCGGATCGAGTTGCGCGCGGCGCTGGCGATCAAGCCCTCGGGCGCCAAGGACGAGACCTTCGGCGCGGTGTTCGCGACGGCGCGCACGCAGGTCGACAAGGTCACGCGCATGGTCGTGTTCGAGGACCTGAAGATCACCAAGCTCGACTTCCCGACGCTGCCCGGCCGCGGCACGGGCTACACCGCGGCGCTGCAGGCGAGCCTCGCGTCGCGGGCGCGCACGATCTCGCTCGACCGGCTGGAAGCCTCGCTCGCCGCAGGCCACGTCAAGGCGCAGACGGTGCCGGTGCAAAGCCCGCCGCCGCAAGTCATCGTCAGCCAGGTGCCGGCGATCCTGGTGCCGATCGACGGCGCGCCGGTGTGGCGGCCGGTGCCCGACGACAGCCGCTTCCGGCGCGTGATCAACACCAGCGCGCTGCTGCTGCAAGGCGGAGTCGGCAGCCGTCTGTACCTGCACGTCTTCGACGGCTGGATGACCGCGGAGTCGATCGACGGGCCGTGGACGCAGGCGTCGTTCACGCCGCTGGGCATCGACGAGGTGGCCGGCAACCTGGCGGCCAAGGACCACGTGGACCTGCTCGACGGCGGCCCGCAGTCCAAACCCAGGCCGTCGCTCGCCAACGGTGCGCCGGCGATCTACGTGACGACGCAGCCGGCGGAACTGCTGGTGTTCCGCGGCCCGCCGAACTTCGTGCCGGTGGCCGGCACGCAGCTGCTGTGGGCGTCGAACACCCACGCCGACGTGTTCGTGGAGACGACCAACAACCGCTACTACGCGCTGTTCGCCGGGCGCTGGTTCAGCGCGCCGGCGCTCACCGGGCCGTGGGCCTTCGTCGCCAACGATGCGCTGCCCGCCGACTTCGCGCGCATCCCGCCGTCGTCGCAGGCGGGCGCGGTGCTGCCCACCGTGGCCGGCACACCGCAGGCGCAGGAGGCGGTGATCTCGAACTCGATCCCGCAGACCGCGACCGTGCCGCTGACGAACGGCCCGAGCTTCACGCCGAGCTTCGACGGCGCGCCGCAGTATTCGCCGATCGCGGGCACGGCGCTGACCTATGTGGCCAACTCGTCGGTGCCGCTGATCCGCGTCGGCCCGTCGTCGTACTACGCGGTCGAGGCCGGCGTGTGGTTCACCGCCGGCGAGATCACCGGGCCGTGGCGCATCGCGACCTCGGTGCCGCCGGAGATCTACACGATCCCGCCGAGTTCGCCGATCTACTACGTGACCTACGTGCGCATCTACGGCAGCACGCCGACGGTGGTGTACGTCGGCTACACGCCGGGCTACCTCGGCACGGTGGTGTCGCCGTACGGCACCGTGGTCTACGGCACCGGCTACGCCTACACCCCCTGGATCGGCAACGTCTGGTACGCCGCGCCCTACACCTACGGCGTGTACGCGGCGCCGGTCTACAACCCCTACGTCGGCTTCACCTTCGGCTTCGCGGTCGGGATGGCGAGCGCAGCCTGGATGGATCCGTGGTGGGGCTGGAGCGGCGCGTGGTACCACCCCGCGTACTGGGGCGGCTACGGCTGCTGCGCGACCGCGAGCGCCAACGTCTACGGGCACTGGGGCAACGCCGCCTGGTCGGGCACGCGCAGCTGGTACGGCGGCGGCGGCATCGCCGGCAGCACCGCCTACGGCACCTACAGCAACGCGCGCACCGGCACCACCGGCAGCTACTCGGCCGGCCGCCAGTACAACGCCTGGACCGGCAACGCCACGCGCGGCTACGACCGCACGGTCAACGGCGCGGCCGGCGGCTCGGGCAGCGTCGCGCGCGCGTCGAACTTCAACACCTATACCGGGCAGCGCAGCACTGCCAACGCGGTGTCGGGCACCACAGCGGGCGGCAGTTCCTTCGACCGCGCGGGCGCAACCACGGCCGGCCCGATGGGCAACGCCCACGTGGGCGGCGGCACGAGCACCAACGCGGCGACCGGCAAGACCAACACCTGGGGCACGGCCAGCGTCGGCAACCAGCACTACGCCGACGTCAACGGCAACGTCTACCACAACGACGGCAGCGGCTGGCGTCAGCACTCGTCGAGCGGCTGGGGTGCGGCTTCGGGCGACACCGACTGGGCCGACCGCGAGTCGCAGGCGCGCGAGGCCGGCGAGCAGCGCTTCGACAGCGGCGCTGACCGCTTCGGCGGCTTCGGCGGTGGTGATCGGTTCGGCGGCGGCTTCGGCGGCGGCGACCGCTTCGGGGGCGGCGACCGCTTTGGCGGCGGCGGCTTCGGCGGGCGCTTCGGCGGCGGCGGATTCCGCGGCGGCGGCTTCCGGCGCTGAAGGCCGGCGCGGCCCGCGCGGCACCGGCGCCGCGCGGGCCGCGCCCATTGGCCATCCTTTTGACAGCCCGGTGGTTTTCCGGAATCCTTCGGCGACCATCAGCATCCTGCAGGAGACCGCGCATGCGCCCATCGATCCCGGCCACCATGGCCGCCCTGTGCCTGGCCGCAGCGGGCGCGGCCAGCGCCCAGACGAAGATCAACATCGGCATCGTCACCAACCCGAGCTTCGTGCACACGCGCGCGGCCACCTGGTTCAAGGAATGCCTGGACAAGCAGGTGCCGGGCAAGTTCGACGTCGTGATCCACCACTCCGGCGTTCTCGGCAGCGAGACCCAGGTGCTGCAGCAGATCCAGCTCGGCACCACGCAGATGTCGGTCAGCACCACCGGGCCGATCGAGGCCTTCGTGCCCGAGATCAAGGCGCTGGAGATGCCGTTCCTGTTCCCGTCCTACGAAGCCGCCGACAAGGTGCTCGACGGCCCCGTCGGCCAGGAGCTGCGCCAGCGCTTCGAGAAGGCCGGTTTCGTCGCGCTCGCCTTCCTCGACAACGGTTTTCGCAACGTCACCAACTCCAAGCGCGACGTGAAGGAGCCGTCCGACCTGAAGGGGCTGAAGATCCGCACGATGGAGGCGCCCACCCACCTGGCGATCTGGCGCGCGCTCGGCGCCAACCCGACGCCGATGGCGTGGCCGATCTTCACCCAGCTGCAGCAGGGCGTGATCGACGGGCAGGAGAACCCGATCGCGGTGATCTACGCCGCCAAGCTGCCCGAAGCCGGGCAGAAGTACCTGTCGCTGACGCGCCATGTGTACTCGGCGCTGGTGTTCGTGGCCAACAAGCGCTTCGTCGACAGCCAGCCCGCGGCCGAGCGCAAGGCGCTCGCCGACTGCGCGCAGACCGCCGCGGTCGAAGGCCGGCGCTACATCCGCGACAACGAGCGCCAGCAGCTCGCCGAGCTCAAGGCCCAGGGCATGCAGATCGACGACAGCCCCGACCTGCCGGCGTTCCGCAAGGCCACCCAGCCGGTGATCGACTCGCTGTCGGGCGACACCAAGAAGATGGTCGAGCAGATCCGCGCGCAGGTGAAGTAGGCCGCGCTGCCGTGCGGGCCCTCGCGCTCGTCAGCCGCGCGATCAACAGCGCGGTCGAGAAGCTGCTGATCGCCAGCGGCGCCGCGATCTGCGTGATCCTGTTCGCGCAGGTGCTGTTCCGCTACGCCGGCGATTCGCTCGGCTGGTCGGAAGAGGTCAGCCGGCACCTGCTGGTGGCGATCACCTTCCTCGGCGGCACCGTCGCCTACAAGCGCGCCAGCTTCATCGGGCTGCAGGGCATCGGCCACCGCTTCGGCCCGGCCTTCCAGCGCGGGGTTCTGCTGGTGCTGCAGCTGCTCACGCTGGCCTGCTTCGCGCTGATCGCGTGGTTCGGCGCCGCCTACACGATCAAGGCCGGCGAGCACACCTCGTCGTCGCTGCAGATCCCGATGTCGATCCCCTACGCGGTGATCCCGATCGCGGCGGTCGTCTTCATCGTCCACGTGCTCGCCGACATGGCCGCCGCGCGCGGATCGGGCCCACGATGATCGTCGCGCTGCTGTTCGGCGCGCTGTTCCTGCTGATCGCGCTCGGGCTGCCGATCGCGCTGGCGATCGGCCTGCCCGCGATCGGCCTGATCCTCGCGCCCGGCGTCTTCCCGCCCGAGGTCGACTTCGCCGCGCTGGGCCAGACGATCATCCAGCAGCTGTTCGCCGGCGTCGATTCCTTCGACCTGCTCGCGGTGCCGCTGTTCATGCTCGCCGGCTCGATCATGGAGCGCGGCGGCATCTCGCAGCAGTTGATCGACTTCTCCGACTCGCTGGTCGGCTGGGCGCCGGGCGGGCTGGGCTGTGCGGTGATCGTCGCGTCGATGTTCTTCGCCGGCATCTCGGGCTCGGCCGCCGCCGACACCGCGGCGCTGGGCGCGGTGGCGATCCCGGCGATGGTGCGCCAGGGCTACCCGCCCGCCTTCGCCGCCGCGCTGGTGGCCGCGGGCGGCGCGATCGGCGTGATCATCCCGCCGTCGATCCCGATGGTCATCTTCGGCTTCCTGACCAACGTGTCGATCGCCGAGCTGTTCGCCGGCGGCATGCTGGTGGGCGTGCTGTTCGGGTTGTCGTTCATGGCGGTGACGGTCTGGAACGCGCGGCGCCACCGCTGGGGCACGCGGCGGCCGTTCTCGCTGCGCTTCGTTGGCACCTCGTTGCGGCAGGCGCTGTGGTCGCTGGGCGCGCCGGTGATCGTGCTCGGCGGCATCCTCGGCGGCATCGTCACCGTCACCGAAGCGGCGGCGCTGGCCGTGTTCTACGCGCTGCTGGTGGCGATGGCGGTCAACCGCCAGCTGGGCTGGCGCGACCTGCCCGCGCTGCTGGTGGAGTCGCAGGTGATCGCGGCGACGATCCTGTTCATCATCGCGATGGCCAAGGTGTTCACCTGGCTGGTGGCGATGCAGCAGACGCCGGCGATGCTGCAAAGCGCGATCACGGCGATGGCGCTGCCGCCCTGGGGCTTGCTGCTGCTGGTGACGGTGGGCCTGCTGATCGTCGGCTGCGTGATGGAGACCACCGCCGCGCTGATCCTGCTGGTGCCGGTGCTCGCGCCGCTGACCGGCTACATGGGGATCGACCCGATGCACTTCGGCGTGCTGGTGGTCGTCAACCTCGCGATCGGCATGCTCACGCCGCCGGTGGGCATCTGCCTGTTCGTCAGTTGCGGGGTCGCCGGGGTGACGCTCGGCCAGGTCGGCCGAGCAGTCGTGCCCTTCGTCGTCGCCGCGGTGGCGGTGCTGCTGGCCGCGAGCTACTGGCCCCCGCTGATCACCTGGCTGCCGGCGCTGATCTACCGCTGACCCTTGCGCTGCTCGTGCGTGCGCTGGCAGTCGATGCAGCGCTTGGCCGTCGGGTAGGCGAGCAGCCGCCGGTAGTCGATGTCGGCGCCGCAGTCGGTGCATTCGCCGTAGGTGCCGGCCGCGAGCCGCTGGCGCGCGGCCGCCACGTCGCGCACGTCCTGCAGGTTCTGCTGGATCAGCGCCTGGTTCGTGGCCGACAGCGAGTTGAGCAGGGCCTCGTCCGAGGTGTCGGCCTCGCGCTGGCCCAGCGCGGTGTGCTGCTGCAGCTCGCCGCCGCTGGCCAGCAGCGAGCGGATTTCGCCGAATTCCCGGGTCCAGCGTTCGTCCATCAGACGGCCCAGGTGCTCGATCTGCTCTTGGTTCAGTCCCGACATGGTGATTCCTCCTTGCATGATTGGAAGCGACGGCCGCGATTCGACCACGAAAGCGCGCCGCTGCTGCTGGCGCGCCCGTGCGGACGCAGCAGCCGCCTGCGATCGGGCACGTAAGATGCGGCCTGTGTTTCCAGGCAACCTTCAAGGGAGTACGACATGAGTCTGTTCGGCAAGATCCTCGAGAAGCTCGGGTTCGGCAAGCCCGCTGCCGCGGCGCAACCCGCGGCACCGGCCGCCGAGGCGCCCGCTGCGCCCGCCGCGGCCCCTGCGGCGCCGCAGCCGATCGCGGTGGTCGACGTGGTGGCGCAGCTCGAGCAGAAGGCGGCCGCCAACCCGCAGAAGCTCAACTGGCGCACCTCGATCGTCGACCTGCTCAAGCTGCTGGACATCGACAGCAGCCTGGCCGCGCGCAAGGAGCTGGCCGGCGAACTGGGCTGCCCCGCCAACCTGATGGGCGATTCGGCGCAGATGAACATGTGGCTGCACAAGACCGTGCTGGCGCGCATCGCGGCCAACGGCGGCAACGTGCCGGCCGAGCTGCTGGGCTGACGCGCACGGCCGGGCGGTCCGCCCGGCCGCCGCTCACGCGCCGCTGAAGCGCCGGTTGAGCTTGCGCATGCCGCCGATCCAGCGGTCGTAGTCGGCGGTCTTGTTGCGCATGTACTGCAGCACCTCCGGGTGCGGCAGCACCAGGAAGGTCTCGCGCCGGATCGCGTCCAGGCAGGCCTCGGCCACCGGGCCGGGCTCGAGCATGCCGTCGATGCTGGCCACGTGGTCTTCGTGGCCCAGCGTCATGTTGGTGCGCACCGCCTGCGGGCACAGCACCGACACCTTGATGCCCTGGTCGGCGTAGGTGAAGGCGAGCCATTCGGCGAAGCCGACCGCCGCGTGCTTGGTCACCGCGTAGGGCGCGGAGCCGACCTGCGACAGCAGCCCCGCGGCCGATGCCGTGTTCAGGAAGCTGCCGCCGCCGCGCGCGCTCATCCGGGGCACCAGGTGGCGCGCCGCCCACACATGCGCCATCAGGTTGATGTCCCAGATGCGCTGCCATGCATCGTTGGCGACTTCGGGCCCGCCCAGCGTGAAGATGCCGGCGTTCGAGCAGAACAGGTCGATCGGCCCGACCTCGGCTTCGGTCTGTTCGATCAGGTCCTGGATGTCGGCCTCGCGCGCGACGTCGGCCTTGCGGCCGATGCCGCCCACTTCGCGGGCGACTGCGTCGGCGCCGTCGCCGTCCAGATCGGCGCACACGACCTTGCGCGCGCCTGCCTTGGCAAAGGTCTGCGCGAGCGCGCGCCCGATGCCGCCGGCCGCACCGGTGACGACGACGATTCGATCCTGGATGTCCACGGCAAACTCCTCGGGTTGGATGCATGGTCCGCGATCGGCGCGCCCGTGGGCCCCGCCGCGGCAGCGGCTGCCATTCTGGCCCACGCGCCGGCGTGCGGACTGTGCGATGCTCGGGCCGCCGCGCCGCGCGCGGCGCATCCGGAGGCGACCTTGGAATTCAGCGAGCAACGCGACATCAGCACCCCGCGCGGCCGGTTCCACGTGCGCGAAGCGCCCGGCGCTGGCGACGCGCTCGTGCTGGTGCACGGCTGGCCCGAGAGCTCGTACTGCTGGACGCACCTGCTGCGGCATCTGCCGGCGCGCTGGCGCGTGATCGCGCCCGATCTGCGCGGCCTGGGCGACAGCGAACGCACGCCGCAGGCTTCGGCCTACGAAAAGCACCTGCTCGCGCAGGACGTGCTGTCGGTGCTGGACGCGCTCGGCGTCGACCGGTTCCACCTGGCGGGCCACGACTGGGGCGGCGTGGTCGCGCAGGAGATGGCGCTGGCCGCCGCGGCGCGCATCCGCAGCCTGTGCCTGATGAACATCGCCGTCATCAACAACCGCAAGGGGTTGCTGGCGGCGGCCGACGCGCATCGCGCCATGGGCAACGTGCGGCTGTTCTACCAGCAGTTCCAGCGCATGCCGGGCGGCCTGTTCGAGCGGCTCGTCGAAGGCCGCGAGGCACAGTGGCTGGGCTTTTGCTTGCACCGGCAGCCGCAGGGCCTGCAGGTTCCCGACGACGCCTTCCACGAGTACGTGCGCATGTTCAGCCTGCCGGGCACGCCCGGCTGCGGCGCCAACTACTACCGCAGCCTGCCGGCCGACGCCCAGCGCTGGCAGCAGCACGCGGGCACGAAGTACCCGATGCCGGCGCTGTACGTCTACGGCAATCGCGACCCGGTGATCATCCCGGAGTATCTGCAGGGGATCGAGGATGCCTTCGAGCAGCTGGAACTGAAGCAGCTCGACGCCGGCCACTTCGTGCAGGAGGAAGCGCCCGCCGAGGTGGCGGCGCTCCTGGGCGAATTCCTCGGCCGGCACGGCTGATCCGGCGCGCGGGCCGAATCGCGCCGCTGAATCGCGCGGCTGCATCACGCCGGGCAGCGCTGCGGCGGCGCCAGGCGCGCGACACTCCGGTTCCATGAACCACGCGCCGCCCCCGCGGGCCTGGACCGCCGCTGCCGCTGCGCGCCTGCGGCCGCTGTGGCGCGAACTGCTCAGTGCGCACGTGCTCAACGGCGCTTCGGTGGCCGTGGGCATGCTGCTGATCACGGCGGCGATCGGCGCCGGCTGGGGCGTCACCGCCGCGGCCAACGCTGCCGTCGGCGTGACCATCGTGCTGGTGACCGACGGCGTGCGCGCGCGCCGCGGCAAGTTCGCGCACATGGTCGCCGCGCCGCTGCTGGGCGTGCCGTTGTTCCTGGCGGTGCAGCTGCTGCGCCCGCATCCGATCGAGCTCGGGCTGCTGCTGCTGCCGGGCACCTTCCTGGCCTTCCTGGCGATGGCCTGGGGCAGCCGCGGCATCCCGGTGGCGATGGCCGGGATGTTCGCGATGCTGTTCGCGATGGCGCCGCAGCCGGCCGCGAACGTGCACGAAGTGCTGCTGCGCACCGGCTGGTGCGCGCTCGGCGCGGCGCTGTACCTCGTCTGGGGGATGCTGACCAACGCCGTGCTCAACGGCCGCTACCGCAGCCTGGTGACGGCCCAGCTGCTGTTCTCGGTCGCGGCGCTGCTGCGCGTGCACGCGGACCGGGTGCTGCGCGCCGCGGGCGAAGCGGGTTCGCCCGCAGGCCGGGGCCCGGGCACCGAGCTGCTGAAGGGCCACGCCGCGTTGTCCGACGAGCTGCAGGCCACCCGCGACCTGGTGCTGGAGTCGCCGCGCACGCCGCACCGCCAACGCATGGCCGGCATGCTGGTGGTGGTGCTCGAGATGCGCGACCGCCTGATCGCCAGCGAGCTCGACCTGGAGCGCATCAGCCGCGGCGAAGCCGCCGCGATCGAGCGCGTCTCGGCGATGTTCCGCACCATGGCCGCCGACCTGGACCGGGTGGCCGATGCGCTGCTGCTCGGCCGCCGGCCGCCGGCTGCGCACGACCATCGCGCGGCACTGGCCCGGCTGGCCGAGCAGGCGCAGGCCGGCGCGCTGCACGCGCCCGACGACGACCAGGCGCTGCAGCGCGCCGCGCTGCTGCGCAGCATCAGCTGGCGCATCGCGCACCAGGACGAGGCGGTGCGCCAGCTGGCGGCGCTGGCGCGCGGCGAGTTCGCGCCCGACCTGGCGGCGGTGCGTGCCGGCTGGCGGCTGTTCGTCAGCCCCGCCTACTGGTCGGTGCAGCCGCTGCTGACGCTGTGGCACTGGCGGCAGCCGGCGCTGCGCCATGCGATCCGCGCGGCACTGGCCGTCGCCACCGGCTACCTGCTGGCGCTGCTGCTGCCGTGGATCGCGCGCGACTACTGGATCCTGATCACGATCGTCGTGGTGCTGCGCGGCAGCCTGGCACAGACGCTGTCGCGGCGCGACGACCGCGTGCTCGGCACGCTGCTCGGCAGCCTGCTGGCCACCGGCCTGCTGGTGCTGCACCTGCCGATGCCGCTGCTGCTGGTCGTCCTGGTGCTCAGCCAGGGCGTGGCGCACGCCTTCGCGGTGCGCCGCTACACCGTCACCTCGGTGGCCGGCTCGATGATGGGGCTGATCATGGTGCATCTGCTGTATGCCGGCGCCAACCCCACCTTCGCGCTGATCGAGCGCGTGGCCGACACGCTGCTGGGCGCGGCGATCGCGTGGGCCTTCTCCTACGTGCTGCCGTCGTGGGAGCGCCACCAGCTGACCGGCGTGGTGGCCCGCGTGTGCCGCGCGCTGGCCGGCCACGCGCGCCAGTCGCTCGACATGGCCACGCTGGCTGAAGTCACTGCCCAGCCCGAGCTGGCCTGGCGGCTGGCGCGGCGCGAGGCCTACGACGCGTTGTCGGCACTGGTGCACGTGTGGGAGCGTGCCCAGTTCGAACCCGGGACGGTGCAGCCGCCGCTGGCCGGGCTCGAGCGGCTGCAGGCGCACAGCTACCAGCTGCTCGGCCAGCTCAGCGCGGTCCAGTCGCTGATGCTGCTGCGCGGCGACCACCTGCCGCCGGTGGCGGTGGCGCGGCCGATCGCGCTCGCGGCGCGGCGCATCGAGGCCGCGCTGGACCTGGCGCAGCCGCCGCCCGTGCCGCAGCCGGCCGAAGATGCGCCGGCCGACGACCGCCCGCTGCCCGGGATCCCGGAGGCGCTGCCCGACCCGCTCGAGCCCGATGCCAGCCCCTGGCTGGTGCGCCGCGTGCGGCTGGCCGTTGCGCTGGCAGATGCAGTGCGTGCCGATGCTGCGCAGGTGCTGGCGCAGACGTCGCCGACGGTGCGATGAAGCGCTCTGGCTCACGCACAGGATTTGGTCCGTTGCGGCCGTTCATCGTTTCACCACTTGCAGCCGTTCCTACGCGAAAACGTGGCGCACGGGGCCGCCGACGGGGTGGCCAACTCCGTTCAGCCAAATTCTTATTCACTCCGTTGGCCACCCCGCCGTCGGCGCGGGCGGTGGTACGCCGAGGCCGCTGTTCGCGCGCTGCTCGACGCAGTGGGGGTTTG